>JBGOSR010000068.1:0-9488 GCA_041476065.1 Gaiellaceae bacterium | reverse complement strand
TTTGGGCCTGCAACGGAGTCGACGGGATCGAGCGGATCCGCTTCATGAGCCCGCATCCAAAGGACTTTCGCCGCGAGGTGATCGCCGCCATGGCCGAGTGCCCTGCCGTCTGTGAGCACGCGCACCTGCCGCTCCAGTCGGGCTCGACCCGGATCCTGAAAGCGATGCGGCGCACATATGGCCGCGAGCGCTACCTGCGGCTCGTCGGCGAGCTGCGTGCCGCGATCCCGGACCTCGCGCTCACGACCGACGTCATCGTCGGATTCCCGGGCGAGACCGAGCGCGACTTCGAGGAGACGCTCGAGGTCGTCGAGGAGGTGCGTTACGACGGCGCTTTCACCTTCGTCTATTCGCCACGACAGGGGACGGAGGCCGCGACGATGGTCGATCAGGTCGGGGACGAGGTCAAGCGTGAGCGAATCGAGCGCCTCGTCGAGGTCGTCCAGCGCATCGCCCAGGAGCGCAACGAGCAGCGGCTCGGCCGGGTCGAGGAGGTGCTCGTCGAGGGGCCGAGCCGGACCGACCCCGCAATCCTCCGCGGCCGCACGCGCCGTAACGTCACGGTGAACTTCTCCGGGTCGAGCGCTCCAGGAGAGCTCGTCGACGTGAGGATCGAGGGTGCGACCTCGACCACCCTCCGGGGCACCGAGCTGGCCGCAGTTGCAGCGTAGCCGCGAGCTCGCGTGGGACGGCTGTCTCAACGTCCGCGACCTCGGCGGACACAGAACCGCAGACGGCGACGAGACTCGCTACGGCGCAATCGTGCGAGCCGACAGCCTCCACCAGCTGACAGAGGACGGCTGGCAGTCCGTAGTCGACTACGGCATACGGACCGTGGTCGACCTGCGGATGGACGAGGAGCGCGAGGGGGATCCGCCCGCCGGGGCGCCGGTCGACCTGCTCCATGTCTCGCTCTTCGACGACGACAAGGCGGTGTTCGAGGAAATTGAGACAGCTGCGAAGGCTGCCCCCGATGTCGCTGCCGCAACGCGGGAGGTGTATCTCCTCTTCCTCGAGCACTTCAAGGCGAACGTCGCGACGGCAATTCGCGCGGTCGCGAATGCGCCCGAGGGCGGGGTCGTCGTGCACTGCATGGGCGGGAAGGACCGAACCGGGCTCGTCACGGCCCTGCTGCTCGCGCTCGCAGGCGTGGACGACGAGCAGATCGCCGTCGACTACGCGCTGAGCGAGGAACGGCTCCGGCCGCGTCACGAGCTGTGGTTCGCGGAAGCCGAGACCGAGGCCGAGCGGGAGCGACTGCGCCGCATTGCCCAAACCCCCGCGTCGTCGATCGCCGGCGTGCTCGCGGAGCTGCAGCGCCGCTACGGCGGCGTCGAGGGCTACCTGCGGGCGGCCGGCCTGAGCGACGAGGAACTCCGCCACACACGCGCGCGTCTCCGTGACTGACACCGTCCTCGCGCTCTTCGGGCCCACGGCATCCGGCAAGAGCGCCGTCGCCGAAGCTCTGGCCGAGCGGATTCCTGCGGAGATCGTGTCGGCCGACTCGATGCAGGTCTACCGCGACATTCCGATCCTCACCAACCAGTCGCCGGCCAGGCTCGTGGGCATCTGGCCGCTCGAGCACGAGGCATCCGTCGGTGAGTACCAGCAGCTGGCGCACACCGCGATCGACGAGATCCTTGCGGCCGGGCGCACCCCTGTCGTCGTGGGCGGCACCGGCCTCTATCTGCGCGCCGCGCTCGCCGACCTGCGGTTACCTGCTGCGCCTGAGCCCGGATCGCGAGCACGCTGGCAAGAGCTGTACGACCAGAAGGGCGCGGAACATGCGCACGCGTTGCTCGCCGAGCTCGATCCGGAGGCGGCCGCCGCAATCCATCCGAATGACCGGCGACGCGTCGTCCGCGGGCTCGAGCTCGGCGGACAGGACCGGGAGCGTGATCGCCTCTGGACCGACGAGACCCGGCACACGACGATCGTCTTCGGCCTCGAGGTCCCGAAAGAGGAGCTGGAGCGACGAATCGCCGAGCGGGCGAGTGCCATGTTCGACGCAGGTGTGCGACAGGAGGTGGAGCGCGCGCTCGCAGGCGGTGTCTCTCCAACTGCACGGTTCGCGCACGGCCTGGCGGATGTGGCCGAGCATCCCGACGACGCCACGGCGATCGAGGCGATCGTCGCCCGCGGGAAGCGCTACGCGGCCTACCAGCGCAAATGGATGCGGCGGATTCCGGGCCTTGTTAGCCTGCCTGCGAACCGCCCTCCGGGCGAGATCGCCGATGCAATTCTCGAAGTGGCACGGGCTCGGCAACGATTACCTGCTGGTCGAGCGGGCTGAGCTTGCCTTCCCGCTCACGCCCGAGCGAGTGCAGAAGATCTGCGACTACCACTTCGGCGTCGGCTCCGACGGAATCGTCGAGGTCACATCCGCGGACGGTGATGCCGCGGAGGTCGTGATCTGGAACCCGGACGGCTCGACCGCCGAGCTCTCCGGCAACGGAACGAGGATCGCGGCCCGCTGGCTAGCCCGGCGAAGCGGCGCGGGGACGGTGCGGATCTCGGTCGGCTCGCGCGAGGTCGTCGCCAAGATGCGGGACGGCAAGCAGGTCGAGATGGAGATGGGGCCGGTCGAGGTGGGGGAGCCGGAGACGATCGACGTCGCCGGCGAGCCCGTGGAGCTCGTTCCCGTCTCGGTCGGGAATCCACATGCGGTCATCCGACGCGAGCCCGATCGCGACGAGCTGCTTCGCCTGGGCCCGCTCGTCGAGAATCACGCGCGGTTCCCCGCGCGAACCAACGTACAGCTCGTTCGCGTCGACAGCCCGGGTGAGGTCACCGTCCGCGTCTGGGAGCGCGGAGCGGGGGAGACGCTCTCCTCGGGGACGAGCGCGGTCGCCGTTGCGGGCGCTTCCGTTCGCCACGGCTGGTGCGAGAGCCCGGTCACTGTTCACCTCGACGGTGGAGATCTGGTCGTCAGCTTCGATGAGGCGATGAACGCGCACCTCGTCGGCCCGGCGGAAGAGATCTGCCGCCTGGAGCTGTCTCAGGAGCTCGAGCTTTGAAATTCGCCCGCCGGCTCGACGCGGTGCCCCCGTATCTCTTCGCGGAGCTCGAGCGGAAGTTGGCCGAGGCCGAGCGGGCCGGCATCGACGTGATCAGCCTCGGGATCGGCGACCCAGACCTGCCGACGCCACCGGAGGTGATCGAGGCGCTCGCCGAGTCTGCCCGCGACCCGCGGACGCACCAGTACCCGACGAACCATGGCACCGACGAGTTCCGGGCAGCCGCGACCGGCTTCTACCGGGATCGCTTCGGTGTCGAGCTCGATCCCGACGGCGAGGTGATTCCCGTGCTCGGAGGCAAGGAAGGCGTGGGACATATCGCGCTCGCCTGTCTGGACCCCGGCGACGTTTGCCTCGCGCCCGACCCCGGATACCCGCCCTATACGTCCGGTCCCGTCTTCGCCGGCGCGACGGTCCACTACCTGCCGCTGCGCGAGGAGAACGGGTTCCTGCCACAGCTCGACCTGGCGCCGAAGGCGAATCTCCTCTACCTCAACTATCCGAACAACCCGACCGGGGCAACCGCCGAGCTGGACTTCTTCGAGCGGGTCGTCGCGTTCGCCCGCGAGCGCGAGCTCATCGTCGTCCACGACAACGCGTACTCCGAGGTCGCCTTCGACGGCTACCGGCCTTCGAGCTTTCTCGAGACTCGGGGCGCGAAGGACGTCGGCGTCGAGATCTTCTCGCTCTCCAAAGGCTGGAACATGACCGGCTGGCGGGCCGGCCTCGTCGCCGGCAATGCGGAGATCGTCGAGGCCTATCGGAGGCTGAAGACGAACCTCGACTCCGGCATGTCCGAAGCCGTCCAGCATGCCGCGGCAGTAGCCCTGACCGATGCGCGTGAGTTCCCGCGTGAGATCTCCGAGGTCTATGCGCGCCGCCGCGACCTTCTCGCCGAGGGTTTGAAGTCGATTGGGCTCGAGTTCAGGACTCCGCGGGCGACGCCGTACTTCTGGGTACGCGTGCCCGAGGGCCACACGTCGGCGTCTTTCACGGAGCTCGTTCTCGATCGAGCCTCGGTGCTCGTCTCTCCAGGCGACGCCTACGGCCCGAGCGGCGAGGGCTACGTCCGACTCTCTCTGACGGTCCCGGACTCGCGGCTCGCGGAAGCCGTTGGCCGGATCACGGAAGCGCTGGTCATAATCCAGTCGTGAGACAACGCCAGCCGGATCCCGCCCCGGGCGTGGAGCCTGAGCGGGGATTCATCGTCGCCGTGCTGGCTCCTGGGGTCGACGAGGAAGACGAGCTCGACGAGCTGCGTGAGCTGTCGCGCGCCGCCGGAGTCGAGCCGGTCGGGGAGCTCGTGCAGCGGCGGCCGAGGCCCGACGAGCGCAGCTACGTGGGCAAGGGAAAGCTGCGCGAGCTCCAGGCTCAATTCTCGGGGACGCGCGCCGACTCGCTTCTCGTCGACGACGAGCTCAGTCCCGGCCAGCAGCGCCAGCTCGAGGACGCGCTCTCAGCACGTGTCGTCGACCGCACGCAGCTGATCCTCGACATCTTCGCCCAGCATGCCCGCAGCGCCGAGGGCAAGCTCCAGGTCGAGCTCGCGCAGCTCGAGTACAACCTGCCGAGAATGCGAGGGATGTGGCAGCACCTCGAGCGGCTCGGCGGTGGCCTCGGAGCAGTCGGCGGCGGTGTGGGGACACGCGGCCCCGGCGAGTCACAGCTCGAGACGGACCGGCGCCTCGCCGGACGGCGGATCACCCTCTTGCGACGGCGCCTCCGCGAGGTGAGCCGGCACCGCGCCACCCGACGGAAGGCGCGGGAGCGCTCCGAGATCCCGACGGTCGCGCTCGCCGGGTACACGAACGTGGGCAAGTCGACGCTCCTCAACCGCCTCACCGATGCGGGCGTGTCCGTCAACGACCGTCTCTTCGAGACCTTGGATCCGACGACACGCGGCTTCGAGCACGACGGCCGCCGCTACCTGGTTACGGACACCGTCGGGTTCATCAGGCGCCTTCCGCATGACCTGGTCGAGGGCTTCGCCGCAACGCTTGAGGAGACGCTCAGGGCCGACCTCGTGCTCCACGTCGTCGACGCCTCGGTCTCGGAGGAGCAGCTGGAGGCGATGACGAAGGCCGTCGAGTCGGTTCTCTCCGAGATCGGCGCCGATGAGCTGCCGACGATGGTCGTCGTCAACAAGATCGATCTCGTCGACCCGCTCAGGCGGCGAAGGCTTGGCAACCGCTTCCCGGGAGCGCCGCAGGTCTCCGCGCGCATGGGGGAAGGCCTCGAGGAGCTCCGGACCTCGATTGCAGCCCACTTTGCCGAACGGTTCGAGGCTGTACGGCTGCTGCTGCCATACGAGGACGGCGGCAAGCTTGCGGAGCTCTACGAGCTCGGAGCGCCGATCGACGAGCGTGTCGACCGACCCGAGGGCGTCTTCGTGCGCGCCCGGCTCGGCCACGCCGATCTGAGACGATTCGCGGCCTTCCTCGTCGTCGAGGAAGATGAAGCCTCTCAAGGCACACGACGTTGAGCGAGCTCCTCATCCAGCGGCTGCGCGACGACGCGGTCGTGCCGAGTCAGGCGTACCCCGGAGACGCCGGTCTCGACCTGTCCGCATGTGAGCGCGTGGAGCTCGGGCCGGGGGAGCGGGCCATCGTCGGCACGGGGCTCGCCGTCGCCATTCCCGAGGGCCACGCCGGTTACGTTCAGCCCCGCTCCGGGCTGGCCGCTAAGCACGGGATCACGATCCTGAACGCTCCGGGCCTGATCGACGCCGGCTACCGCGGAGAGCTCCGGGTCGTGTTGCACAACACGGACCTGGAGTCGTCCTTCGTCGTCGAGCCGGGAATGCGGATCGCCCAGCTCGTCGTCCTGCCGCTCGCGGACATCGAGCCGGTCGAGGTGCCAGAGCTACCGCCGAGCGAGCGGGGCGTGCGCGGCTTCGGCTCCTCGAGGGTCTAATGGCGACGGAGCCGAGGATCCGGGTCTCGGCGATCCTGCAGTGGGGCGGGCGCATCCTCCTCTGCCGTCACGAGAAGGACGGGCGCGAGTACTGGCTGCTGCCCGGAGGGGGCGTCAACTCGGGAGAGAGCCTCGTTCGGGCTCTCCATCGCGAGCTCGCGGAAGAAGTGGGAGTGAACGACGAGATCCCCGTCGAGGGACCGGTCGCGATCGTCGACTCGATCGCGCCCGTGCGGAGCTTCGCCGCGAAGCACGTCGTCCACATCATCTTCTCGGGGGACCTCGAGGGGCGCTCGCTCGAGGCCGTGACATCGGTCGACGCGGCCGTCCGCGGGCATCGGCTGTTCGACGTGGGCGATCTCGACGAGATCGTCCTCCACCCGCCCATCCAGCGTTTTCTGGCCCGCTGGCGCTCAGGTGACCCCGTGGTGTACCTGGGCGCCCTCTGGGCTCCTTAGAGGCTCCCAGAGCCTCATACGGCCTTTTGGCGCAGCTCCGGCCCAGACACGGGCAGATTCCAGCGATACGATGAAAATCGGGCGGTGGGTCGCGGATGGCCCCCTTGCGTGTACTAGAAGCAAGGAAAGCGGCAAAGGCAGAAGCAAACGCGGAAGCGGCAGCCGCAGAAGCCTAAGGCGAAGGCGTAGCGAGCCCGTCTAGAAGCGCCCGCCGCGCGACCGGGCTCGGGCCGCCGAGACGAGGTGGGCTTCGTGCTCGAGGCCGTCTTCGAGCTCGGCCAGCTCGGCAGGCTCCCCGAGTCGGTGCTCGAGCGCTCGCCCCAGCAGCCAGTCGGCGAGCCAGGGATTGCGGGGCAGCAGCGGCCCGTGGAGGTACGTGCCGACGGCAGTCCCAACCCGGCAGCCCTCGAAGCCGCTCCTGCCGTCGTTGCCGAAGCCCGCGACCACACGGCCCAGCGGTTCTGCCCCGGCCTCGAGCATCGTCAACCCGGCGTGGTTCTCGAAGCCGGCGAGCGTCCGCGCTACTCCAGGCTCGAGCTCGCACTCCAGCAGGCAGTCGCCGATCAGCCGACGGTCTCCCGCAACGGTGTGGAGCGGAAACAAGCCTGCGCCGGGCAGGTCCACGCCGACACGGTCACGGTAGAAGCGCCCCAGCAGCTGATACCCGCCGCAAACGGCCAGCAGGGCGGCGCCGCCCTCGACGGCCTCGCGGATTGCCTCTCCCTGTCCGGCAAGGTCTGGCGCGATCAGCGCCTGCTCGCGATCCTGTCCACCACCGATGTAGATGAGGTCGTGCACCCCCGGCTGGAGGCGGTCGCCGACGCTGACGGGCTCGACCACGAGCTCGATGCTGCGCCAGGCTGCCCGGTTGGCGAAGACCGCGATGTTGCCGCGATCGGCGTAGATGTTCAAGTACTCCGGATAGAGGTGCGCGACCCTGATCTGCGTCATGCGGCGCGCTCCCAGTAGGGACGGACGAAACCGCGCTCGGAGACGATCTTGCGCAGGGCGAGCATCGCCGTGTACGTGGGGAGGACCACGAGCTCTCCACCCTCCGGAGTGAGCTCGAGACCACGGTCGAGCGCGCCGGCCAGCTCGGGCACGACCTCGATCGCCTCCGGCGCAAAGCCGCCGTACTTGCAACGCAGAGCCATCTCGGCCGCGCGCTCCCCGGTGACCAGGACTCGGTCGAGGCCGGCGAGAAGCGGCTCCCAGTCGACGTCCCAGATCCACGAGACGTCCCGCCCGTCGGCGATCCCGTCGTTGAGGGCCAGCACGGCAAGCTTGGGAGCTCCACCTGTGACGAGGGTGCGGACGGCCTCGTTCGCCCCCGCGGGGTTCTTTACCAGGAGGACGAGCAGGCCGCGGTCGCCGACGGCGATGCGCTCGAAGCGTCCAAACGCAGCACCGAACCGCTCCAGACCTGCCTGGATGTCGTCGAGCTCTGCGCCCAGGGCAAGGGTGAGAGAGGCGGCAGCCAGGGCGTTGTAGACGTTGTAGAGCCCGGGCACGGCGAGCCGAACGCGGCGCTCCCCCGTAGCCGCTGCGAGCGTGAAGTCCACGCCTTCTAGCCCTCGTAGCTCCAGATCTCTGGCTGTGACGTCGAGCGGAGGCCGCCCATGCCCGCACGCCGGGCAGCGGTAGTCGCCGAGGTGGCCCACATATGCGGCGGCGTACTCGTATGGCCGGCCGCAATTGAGGCACCACTTCGAGTCGGCTGCATGCTGGAGTGCGGGACGCGCGTGACGCGGGTCGTCGAGCCCGAAGACGAGCCCTCCGGCGCGCTCGCGCGAAAGGTCGCCGACCTGGGGGTCGTCGCCGTTGACTACGAGCACGGTGTCGGCGGGCAGGTCGCGAACCGCTGCCCGCCAGCGCTCAGCGACGTGCTCGAGCTCTCCATAGCGGTCGAGCTGGTCCCGGAAGAGATTTCCTAGACAGACGGCCCGAGGCCTGACACGGCGTGCGAGCTCCGGTAGAGCGGCCTCGTCGACCTCGAACAGGCCCAGCTCCGAGTTCCTGGCCGAAAGAAGGGTAGACACGACGCCCGACACTAGGTTCGCCCCCGAGGCGTTGTACGCGAGACGCATGCGGGGGGAGAGGATCTCCGCGGCCATCGCCGCGCTCGTCGTCTTGCCGTTCGTGGCCGAAATGAGCGCCGAGCCGAGCGGAAGCCGCTCGGCGAGGCGATCCAGCGCATCCGGATCGAGTGCCGAGAGCACCTTGCCGGGCACCGTCGTGCCTCCGCCTGTGCCGACGAGCCGCGAAAGCCGCGCAGCGGCCCGCGCGACCGCGATCCCGGCGGGCAAAGGGACATTCAATCTCACAAGCGCCAGCGTACCCCCCTCGCCTTCCTGAGCAAGACGCGCCACCGAGGGGTCTCCGAGGGAGTGAACCCGAATCCCTCATGCGAGTGATCTTCCAAGCGCTCACCCCAAAGGGTGATGAGGCGGTTCCGGGCGAAACCTACGGTGGAACCAGGTTTTCACTGGACTACTGCGGCTTCGCGCCCGACGCGCGGAAAGGGAGAGGAAAATGTCACGAGATAACAGCGGCACTCACGGCGAAACGCGTTCGAGCGCTCTCTGGGGGACGGGGAACCGCGGAGGCGATTCGCGCGGCAACGCCCTGTGGGGCAAGGGCGGGCGAAGCTTCGGTG
Organism: Gaiellaceae bacterium; assembly: GCA_041476065.1. Lineage (GTDB taxonomy): Bacteria > Actinomycetota > Thermoleophilia > Gaiellales > Gaiellaceae > VAXT01. The sequence goes on along the minus strand of JBGOSR010000068.1, from coordinate 444 downwards.
CGATCCTGACCGTCCTGTTCGTTGCAGCGATCCCGCTTGCGGGCGGCGCGGTCAAGTCGGGGACTCAGAAGCAGGCAACCCCGACGTACGTCGATCCTGTGCTGCTCGCCAAGGCACACAACCGGCCGAACTCGCCGACGAGGATGATCATCCAGGGCTCTGGCAGTTTTGATCGGGCCCTGAATGCCTTCAAGTTCGCTTCGAGAACGGACAACACCTTCGCTCGGGCGAACGTGAAGGCCAGGCTGCGCGAGCACATGAAGGCCACGCTGCGCGAGCACATGAAGGCCAAGTTCGAGTTCGTGAACTCGGTCGCCGTAACGCTGAAGGCGAAGAAGGTGCTGGCGCTCGCCAAGATCCCCGGCCTCACGATCACGGCGGACTCGAGGATCAAGCTGGACGGCACTCCGACCTCGAATCACATCTGGCCGACCGCAGAGGCTT
>JBGOSR010000067.1:0-9533 GCA_041476065.1 Gaiellaceae bacterium | reverse complement strand
TACGTGAACGTGATCGCCGACGGCGGCATGCGCACCGGCGGCGACATCGCGAAGGCGGTCGCCTGTGGGGCTGACGCCGTCATGATCGGCTCGCCCCTCGCCCGAGCCAAGGAGGCGCCGGGTCGCGGCTACCACTGGGGCATGGCGACCTTCCATCCCACGCTCCCGCGCGGCGCACGTGTGCAGACAGAGCAGGTCGCGAGCCTCGAGGAGATCGTCATCGGCCCCGCGCGCGAGAACGACGGGACGCTGAACCTGATGGGCGCGCTCCGGACGTCGATGGCGACCTGCGGCTACGAGTCGATCCACGACTTCCAGAAGGCCGAGATCATGCTCGCGCCCTCGATCAAGACCGAGGGCAAGTCGCTTCAACACGCACAGAAGGTGGGCATGGGTTAAATGACGAATGTCGTCCCGCTGCCCGCGCCTGAGCCGGCCGCCGAAGAGCGGCCGGTGCTCGTTTTGGACCTCGGCGGCCAGTACTCGCAGCTGATCGCCCGGCGCGTGCGCGAGTGCCGCGTCTACTCGGAGCTCGTCAACCACCGCATCACCCCGGAAGCCGTGCAGGCGATGAACCCGCTGGCGCTCGTCCTCTCGGGCGGGCCCGCCTCGGTCTACGCCGAGGACGCTCCAAAGGTCGACCCACGGATCTTCGACCTCGGCATCCCCACGCTAGGCATCTGCTACGGGATGCAGCTGATGGCCCAGGACCTCGGTGGGCGGGTCGAGAGGACGGGCGTCTCAGAGTTCGGAAAGACGGAGCTCAAGGCCGAGGAGGGCGAGCTCTTCGCCAACCTCCCTTCGGAGCAGGTCGGGTGGATGAGCCACCGCGACTCGGTGACGGCTCCGCCGGAGGGCTCACGCGTCGTCGCCTCCTCGCCCTCGACTCCGATCGCCGCCTTCGAGCACACGAAGCGCCGGCTCTACGGCGTCCAGTTCCACCCGGAGGTCGTGCACACGCCCTACGGGAACGAGCTGCTGAAGAACTTCCTCTACACGATCGCCGACGCGCCGCCCAGCTGGACGGCCGCCGCGGTGATCGAGGAGCAGGTGGAGCGCATCCGGGCGCAGGTCGGCAACCAGAAGGTCCTCTGCGCGCTCTCCGGCGGCGTCGACTCCGCGGTCGCGGCGCTTCTCGTCTACAAGGCGATCGGCGACCAGCTGACGTGCGTCTTCGTCGACCACGGCCTCCTGCGCAAAGACGAGGCGGTCCAGGTCGTCGAGACCTTTCGCAATCACTTCCACGTCCCCCTCGTGCACGTCGACGCCGAGGTGCGCTTCCTCTCGCGCCTCGAGGGCGTGACCGACCCGGAGGAGAAGCGGATGGCGATCGGCGAGGAGTTCATCCGGGTCTTCGAGGAGGAGTCGACCAAGCTCGGAAAGGTCAAGTACCTCGTCCAGGGCACGCTCTACTCGGACGTGATCGAGTCGGGCGGTTCGGACGGTGTCGCGGCAACGATCAAGTCACACCACAACGTCGGCGGACTGCCCGAGACGATGGACCTCGAGCTCGTGGAGCCGCTGCGGATGCTCTTCAAGGACGAGGTTCGGCGCGTGGGAGAGGAGCTCGGCCTCCCCGAGCGGATGGTGTGGCGTCAGCCGTTCCCCGGGCCCGGCCTTGCGATCAGGATCATCGGCGAGGTGACCGAGGAGCGGCTCGAGATCCTGCGTGAGGCCGACTCGATCCTGCAGGAGGAGATCAGGCGCGCCGGGCTCTACCGCGACCTGTGGCAGAGCTTCGCCGTCCTGCCCGCGATCCGCTCCGTCGGCGTCCAGGGCGACGAGCGAACCTATGCGTATCCGATCGTGATCCGCGCCGTCACGTCCGAGGACGCCATGACCGCCGACTGGGCCCGGCTGCCCTACGACCTACTGGAGACGATCTCGAGCCGGATCATCAACGAGATCCCTGCGGTGAACCGTGTCGCGCTCGACATCTCATCGAAGCCGCCTTCGACGATCGAGTGGGAATAGTCAGCTACGGGTGAAGCGGGGATAGCGCGCCCGCACTTCGTCGATGTATGCGGCAAGACGGTCCGCGAGCGCGGCGTCGTGGATCTCGAGCACGTTCTCCGCGTTTCGCTCACCGGAGCGCGACAGGTTGAAGCTGCCGGTGAAGACGATGTCGTCGGCGACGGTCACCTTCGCATGCATGAAGTCGTGCACGGTCCCGGCGCCGTACGGCGTCGACGGCTTCCCTGAAAACGCGCCGGTCAGAACGCGCTCGAGGAGCGGCAGCTTCCAGGTGGAGTTGCCGTTCTGGTGCCACTCGTGGATCACTCCCTCGACCTGTGGCCGATCGAGGCAACCGGCGAGGTCGAGCCGGCCTTCCGAGACGAGCTGGGCCAGCGTTGCGAGCACCGGCGCAGCGCTGAGGACGGGCGAGCAGATGCGAACCCGGCGCCGTGCGCAACCGATTGCGGTAGCGATCCGCTGGGAGAGCTCCTCGCCGTGACCGGGCGTGAACCAGGCCCGCACCCGGTCGCCACCGACCTCGACCTCGTCCGGGTCGACGAAGCCGCTCTCCTCGACGATGCCCTTCGACCAGAGCTCCTCGAAGTTCTTCGTGAACGCGCTCGCGATCTCGGCTGAGTCGACGGTCACGATCACGTTCTCCTGCCTTGACCACGAGTCGTCGGTCCAGTTCGTCGACCCTGTCCAGACGCTCTCGCCGTCACGGACGATGTACTTGTGGTGCATCAGGTCGGGCTCGCCCGCGATCGCGCGCTCCGGGACGCCGAGCGAGGCGATCAGCGCCACGTCAGGCTCGGGTGGGGGCGGAACCGGGATGGGATTGCGGTGGTCGACGTTGTAGATCATCCGCACGGCCACTCCGCGTGCGGCAGCGTCTTTGATTGCGCCGCCGACGATCTCAGCGGTTTCGCTCGCGAGATGGAAGTCGTATTGAGCGAGGTCGAGCGTCTTCTCGGCGTCGCCCAGGAAGTCCGCGACCGTGCGGGCGATTTCGACCGCCGGTTGGCCACCGTCGGTCAGCGTCCGGACGCTCAGCGGCTCAGCGCTCAGCGCACGCCCACAAGGCCGCCGAACTGGCGCCAGCGGCCGGCATGGAAGCGCAGCATCCTCGTGCGCTGGATCGGGTAGTAGTCGTCCGGCCCGGTATGCACGGGAATCCCCTTGACGAAGAACGGGTTCGCCTTCTCGTTCAGATGTGTCGCAGCTCGAAGCAGGCTCGCACGGCTCGGCTGCGAGCCCGCGCGGCGAAGCGCGTCGACCATCGTGTACGCCACGGCCATCCCGTACAGGTGCGCGACCTCCTTCACCTTGGCGCCGGGCAGATAGCGACGGAGGATCTGCTTGTAGAGCTTCACGCCGGGGTCTTTGGCGAGAGCCGGGTCGGTCGGGTCCTTGAGGAACGAGCTCGAGATCGCCCCCTCGACGAGCTGCTTGCCCGTGTTCTGCTGGACGACCTCCATCACGAAGGGGTCGATCGACACGGAGTTGACGAAGATGTGCGGCCGCCAGCCGAGCTTGTGCACGGCGAGGAAGGCCTGGATCGTCTGCGTCGGGAGGGCGAAGATCATGAGCGTGTCGGCTCCCGAGGCCTTCAGCCGCGCGATCTGCGAGTTGAGGTCGGTGTCGGACAAGGTGTAGGTCTGCACGCCCTTGATGCGCGGAGAGAGCCGTCCGAGCCCACGCCGCAGCCCCGCGAACATGTCCTGGCCGTACTCCGAGTCTTCGTAGAGCACCGCAATCTTGGCTCGTGGACGGGTTCGCGCGACGTACCGGCCGTAGAGCGCTCCCTCACCCGCAAAACGCGGCAGGTAGCCCATCGACCACGGATAGCGCTTGTGCTCGAGCGCCAGCGCGGAGAGGCCGCTGCCGACGAAGAGCTGCGGAACGCCGGCCTGGTTCAGGTATGGGCGAACAGCGAGGACGTGCTCGGTGCCGACGCTGTTGAAGATGGCGAAGACCTTGTCGTCCTGGACGAGCTCGCGCGTCTTGCGAGCGGTCTCCGCCGGGTTGTACGCGTCGTCGAGGTAGAGGTAGCGGATCATCCGCCCGCGCACCCCGCCCTGGTCGTTGACGTATTCGAAGTAGGCATCCGCGCCCCGGGCGATGGCCGCGTAGGCCACCTCGTCCCCCGACAACGGCACCGTGCCGCCGAGCAGGATCGAGTCCGGCGTGATTCCCGGATCGCTCCCGCTGCGCCCGTACGCCCCGGGCAGGCCGACCGTGAGCAAGCAGGTCAGGAGGAGCGCCGCAGGCAGGAGACGGAGCCGCATGCCGTCAAGCCTACAATCGCCGCGCTTGGTGACTGAGAGCCTGCACATCCGGCGGAACACGACGATCCTCGCTGCGGTAATGGCCCTGTACAGCGCCGTGCTCCAACTGGCGGCCGCGGTGCTCTCGTTGACCTTCGTGCTCGTCACCGGTTTCAGGTCTCTGCTCGGGCTCGGCCCGGCGATCTACCTGGCGGCCGCGGCGCTGTCGGCGTTACCGGCGGGGCGCGCGATGGACCGCTTCGGGCGAGTTCCGGTGATCGTGACGGGCTTCCTCCTCGGATCGACGGGTTGCCTAGTTACGGCGGCAGGCACGCACTGGGATTCCGGGTTCGCGGTGATCGGTGGCTTTCTCCTGATCGGAGTCTCGGGCGCGGTGACCCTGCTCATCCGCACCGCCGCAGGCGACATGTACCCGCCGGAGCGGAGAGCACGTGGGATCTCGCTCGTCCTCTTCGGCGCGGTCTTCGGGGCGATCCTGGGCCCGGCCGTCTTCGGGCCGCTTTTTTCCGGAAAGGACGTGGCGGCGAGCACGCTGACCGTGCCCTGGCTCGTGGCAGCGGGCATGTCGCTCGTCGCCTGCGCGCTCGTCCTGACCGTTCGCCCCGATCCGAAGGTGATCGGTGAGCGCATCTCCGCAGGCGCTGAGAACCAGGCACCGGCAGCAGCTGCGCCGCTCGGCCAGATCGTGCGCCGCCCAGGCGTCCTCCCGGCGATGCTCACGGCGATCGCGAGCTTCGGGGTGATGGTCTCGGTGATGAACCTCACCGGCTTCGTCGTCGTCGACCACCATCATCACGCGCAGGGGTCCGTCTTTCCGATCATCGGGGCACACGTGCTCGGCATGTACGGGCTCGTGCTCGTGATCGGCAGGCTGATCGACCGGATGGGGCGCGCACCGGCCCTCGGCGGCGGTCTCTTTGTGATGGCCGCCTCGTGCATTGGGCTGATGTGGGTCTCGAGCGTTCCGATGACGGCAGTTCTGCTCTTCGGCCTCGGCCTCGGCTGGAACCTCTCGTTCGTGTCCGCGACGGCGCAACTCGCTGACGCCACCGGCCCGGCCGAACGGGGCAAGCTGCTCGGCTTGAACGACCTGGTAGCCGGCCTCGTGGGTGCCGGCCTCGCGCTCGCCGGAGGCGTTGCACTCGATGTCCTCGGTGTCACCGCGATGGCGATTGGCGCCACCCTGCTCGCCCTCGCGCCGGCAGTCTTTCTTGCCCGACTCCGGCCCGTGCCATCCCGTGCATGAACGCCTTCTCTCTTCGGATTCTCCTCTCGGTTTCCTGACGTGCCGCTGGGGCCGCGTAGGCCGGTGGGACAGTGTCAGGCCCACGGCCCGCCGGCCGGAGCGGGTCCAGCGACACGAGGCGGCGGCGGAGCCCGGCTTCGCCGGGCGGGAGCCGCAGCCGGTCAGGGAAGCGAGGGGCTGGTAGAATCCCGCGCCGGCGGGCTCTTAGTCCGCCTTTCAATTGAATTGTGCACCGGTGCCAGACTGAAGTCAGGCACCAGACAAAGAATGCAAAAAACATGGAACGCAAAGCCGGGCGAGATCGAGCGCCACTGGTACGTCGTGGACGCTGAGGGGAAGACCCTCGGCCGTCTCGCGACGCAGATCGCCGAGACGCTGCGCGGCAAGGGCAAGCCGCAGTACACGCCGCATGTGGACACGGGCGATTTCGTCGTCGTCGTCAACGCCGAGAAGATCGCCGTCACCGGCAAGAAGCTCGACGACAAGATGTACTACAGGCACTCCGGCTATCCGGGCGGAATCCGTAGCCGTCCACTGCGCGAGGAGCTCAAGCGCCGGCCGACCGAGGTGCTGCGCAAGGCCGTCCGAGGCATGCTCCCGCGGAACCGGCTCGGCCGCGCCCAGCTGCTCAAGCTGAAGATCTACGCGGGGCCGGAGCACCCCCACGAGGCGCAGGGGCCGAAGCCGCTGCCGCTGGAGAACGGAAATGGCTGAGCAGGCTCAATACCAGGGAACCGGCAAGCGGAAGACCTCCGTTGCGCGCGTCATCCTGCGGCCGGGCGACGGCGCGACATGGATCAACGGGCGCACGCTCGAGGAGTACTTCCCGCGGGCGGCGCACAGGACCTCCGTAATGGCCCCGCTCAAGCTCGCCGGCGCAGAGAGTCGATATGACCTTCGCGCCCGCGTCCAGGGAGGCGGCCCCTCTGGCCAGGCCGGAGCAGTCCGGCACGGCATCGCTCGCGCTCTCGTCGAGGCCGATCCGGAGCTGCGGATCCCGCTCAAGCGCGAGGGCTTCCTCACGCGCGACGCGCGCAAGGTCGAGCGCAAGAAGGCCGGCCTCCACAAGGCCCGCAAGGCGCCTCAGTTCTCGAAGCGCTAGCCCTCCCTTCTCTCTCTCGGCCGACCGAGAACGCCACGTCCCGAGAGCCGCTTGTGTTGCACTGCGCACAGGCAACCGGCGATCGCGCTTTCGCTCGTTGCGATGCTCGTCTCCGAGTGATGCAACACGAGCTCGGTTCGGGCGGGTCGTAGGGTTCCCCTCGTCATGGCGAGGAAGTTCTTCGGCACGGACGGCGTTCGGGGAGTGGTCGGCGAGGACCTGACCCCGGATCTCGTGGAACGGCTGGGCCGCGCGTCCGCGCTCTGGTCCGGCCGCGGGCGCGTCTTCGTCGGGCGCGACACGCGCGGCTCCGGGCCCGAGCTCGAAGAGGCGTTCGCGAGAGGGGTCGCCTCGGCGGGCGGGAACGCCGTGCTCGCGGGTGTGCTGCCCACACCGGCCGTCGCGCTGCTCGCGCTCGATCTCGGGGCAGTGATCTCGGCCTCCCACAACCCGCCCGAGTACAACGGCGTCAAGCTGTTCGACGGGCAAGGCCGGAAGCTGACCGACTCCGCGGAAGAGGAGATCGAGGCGCTCCTCGACGCCGAGCCCAGCGCGGAGCCCGGCGAGATCGACCGGGTCGGGGTCGCGACCGACAGCTACTTCGAGCACATCGTCGAGCGCTTCGGGAGCGACCTGTCGGGGCTCCGGATTGCGGTCGACTGCGCGAACGGGGCGTACTCCGGCATCGCGCCGCAGGCGTTCGAGCGACTCGGCGCCGAGGTCGTGCCGGTTGCGGCCGCTCCCGACGGAGAGAACATCAACGTCGGCTGTGGTGCGACCGACCTCTCCCTCCTGCAGCGAGTCGTCGGCGACGGAGGGTTCGACCTCGGCATCGCCTTCGACGGCGACGGGGATCGCATGCTCGCTGTGGATGCCGCCGGCGAGCCGATCGACGGCGACCAGATCCTGGCGATCCTCGCTCTCGACCTGCAGGTCGACCTCGTCGCCGTCACGCTCATGACCAACCTCGGCTTCCACCGCCTGATGGGCGAGCGCGGGATTCGTGTGTTCACGACGAGCGTCGGAGACCGGTATGTGCTCGAGGCGCTGCGCCGCCACGGGGGGCTGCTCGGGGGCGAGCAATCGGGTCACATCATCTATTTGCGCGACCACGTGACCGGCGACGGCCTGGCGGCTGCGCTTCTGCTCTGCGGCGCGCTGAAGGGCCGAACGCTGCGTGAAGTCGCCGCCGTCATGCCGCGCTACCCCCAAGCGCAGGAGAACGTGCCCGTGACCAGTCGAGTACTGCCGCAGAGCCTCCTCGCCGAGGTCGAGCGACTGAACGTGGAACTGGCGGATCGAGGCCGGATCCTCGTTCGCCCGTCTGGCACCGAGCCGGTTGTCCGGGTCCTCGCCGAGGCTCAGGACTACGCGGAGGCACGCGATCTCTGTGGTAGCATTTCAAACCTCGTTCTACGGGAGCTCGGTTGACCGTCCTCCGACGTCGGGGGCCGCGAATTCCGGGCTTTTGCGCGTTTTCGAGAGAAGTTCAGCCGTCGACCTGCATCACCTGAAGCCCCGAAGCCGAAAGGAGCTCAGGGTGTGTGGAATCATCGGATATGTCGGGCCACGGAGAGCGAAGCCGCTCCTCATTCACGGCCTCGAGCGCCTCGAGTACAGGGGTTATGACTCGGCCGGCCTCGCACTCCTCGAGGAGGAAGGGCTCGACTACCTCCGCGCCGTCGGGAATCTCGCCAACCTGAAGCGGGTCGCCAAGCACAACGGCTCGCAGTCCTCGACGGGGCTCGGCCACACGCGGTGGGCCACGCACGGGCGCGTCTCCGAGGAGAATGCGCACCCGCTAACCGGCTGCGAGGATCGGAAAGCCGCCGTCGTCTTGAACGGAATCGTCGAGAACTTCAGGGAGCTGAAGCGCTCGCTCGAGTCCGACGGCCACAAGTTCACGACGGAGACGGACGCCGAAGTTGTCATGCATCTCATAGAGCGGCACTACGAGGGCGACCTCGTCGAAGCCGTTCGCGCCGCATACCGGGAGCTCGAAGGGCACTTTGCCTTCGTCGTCATCCACAGCGACCACCCGGAGCAGCTCGTCGGCGCGCGGGTCCAGTGCCCGCTGCTCGTCGGTGTCGGTGAGGGCGAGATGTTCCTCGCCTCCGCCGCCGCGGCGTTCCTGAAGGAGACGCGGAGGATGCAGCTGATCGAGGACGGCGAGGTCGTCTCGATCACGCCCGAGGGAGCGACCTTCACGAGCGTCGAGGACGGCCCGGTCGAGCGCGACGTGATCGAGATCGACTGGGACGACGAGGCTGCCGAGAAGTCCGGGTACGAGACCTTCATGCTGAAGGAGATCTACGAGCAGCCGGAAGGCGTGCGCGAGACGATCGGCGACCGCGTCCGCCACGGCAAGCTCGTGCTCGAGGGGATCGGGCTCACCGACAAGGAGATCCGCAACCTGCGGCGCATCGTCATCCTCGCCTGCGGCACCTCGTACCACGCGGGAGTCGTGGGCCGGTACGTGATCGAGGAGTGGGCGCGAATCCCGGTCGAGCCAGACATCGCGAGTGAGTGGCGCTATCGCAACCCGGTGCTCTCGAAGGACACGCTCGTCATCGGCATCTCCCAGTCGGGCGAGACGGCCGACGTGCTGGCGGCGATGAAGCTCGCGCGCGAGAAGGGCGCCCGAACCGTTGCGATCACGAACATGATGGGCTCGCAGCTGACACGCGAGGTCGACTCGGTGCTCTACACGCGCACGGGCCTCGAGGTCGGGGTGGCGGCTTCCAAGACGTTCTCGGCCCAGGTGGGGCTGATGTACCTGATCGGGCTCGAGCTCGCGCGCCAGCGCGGCACGCTGCCCCCTGGAGAGATCGAGTTCATCCTCGACCAGGTCTGGAAGCTGCCTGCGAAGATGCAGGTGTTCCTCGACGGGAATCACCCGATCGACGAGATCGCCGAGCGCTTCTACCAGGCGCCCTTCTTC
>JBGOSR010000066.1:0-9745 GCA_041476065.1 Gaiellaceae bacterium | reverse complement strand
CGAAGCGGGTGAACTGGCTGATGTAGGTCAGCTTGGCGGTGTCGGTGGGGCCGTTGCGCTGCTTGGCGATGATCACCTCGGCCACGCCCGGCTCCTTGCTGTCGCGATGGTACATCTCATCGCGATAGATGAAGGCGATTACGTCGGCGTCCTGTTCGATTGCGCCCGACTCGCGCAGGTCGGAGAGGATGGGCCGTTTGTCGTGCCGCTGCTCGACCGCGCGGGAAAGCTGCGACATCGCCAGCACCGGAGTGTCGAGGTCGCGCGCGAGCACCTTCAGCTGGCGCGAGATCTGGGAGACCTCCTGGACACGGTTCTCGACCGACGCGCCAGAGGTCATCAGCTGCAGATAGTCGACGATGATCAGGCCGAGGTTCGGCTCCTGCGTCTTCAGGCGCCGCGCCTTCGCGCGGATCTCCATCATCGTGATCGAGCCCATGTCGTCGACGTAGATCGGCGCCTTCGCCAGCTTGTCGCAGGCGGCGGTCAGGCGCGGCCAGTCGTCGACGGCGAGCTTCCCGGTCCGCAGCCGGTTCGACTCGACCTTCGCCTCGCTGCACATGAGCCGCTGCGTGACCTCGGACTTCGACATCTCGAGCGTGAACAGCGCGACGGGCACCTGGTGGCGGACGCCGAGGTTCGCGGCGATGCCGAGCCCGAGCGCCGACTTCCCCATGCTCGGGCGGGCGGCGACGATGATCAGGTTCCCTGGCTGGAAGCCGCCGGTCAGCCGGTCGATGTCCCGGAACCCGGACGGCACGCCGGTGATCTCCTCGCCGGCCTCGTAGAGCTGCGTGATTCGCTCGAAGCTCTCCTTGAGCAGCGCCTCGATGTGGCTGAACTCGGTCGAGATGCGGCTCTGCGAGAGCTGGAAGACGATCTGCTCGGCCTGGTCGACGAGGTCCGAGGCGTCGCCGGGGCGGTCCCAGCCGAGCCGCGCGACCTCGCCGCCCGCGCGGATGAGCCCGCGTAGGGTCGCCATCTCGCGGACGATCTTCGCGTAGTGGCCTGCGTTCGAGGTCGCGGGGACGAGCGCCGCCAGCTCGTGGATGCGGGATCTCCCGCCGGCGCCCTCGAGCTCGCTGCGCTCCTCGAGCTCGTCCACGAGCGTGATCGCGTCGACGGGCTCCCCGCGCGCGTACAAGGACAGCGCGCAGCGGTAGATCTTCGCGTGGCTCTCGCGGTAGAAGTCGCTTGCGTCGAGCACTTCACTGACCGCCCCGATCGCACCGGGGGAGAGCATCATCGCGCCGAGGACGGACTCCTCCGCGTCGAGATTCTGCGGTGGGACCGGGGCGGTCTGTATCGACTGGGCGATCGCGGCCACGTCGGCATTAGTGGTGGCTGGAAGCGACAATTTCAACGGGTGGACAACCTCTCCGCGCAGCGGGTTCGTGCGCGGCAAAAGTGGGCGGATTGCAGGGTGAGGGAACGCACGTTCGGACGATTCTCCCCAGCCTGTCGGACATCGTCCCCAGGTCCCCGAACAACGAGAAGCCGCGATTTTCGCGCTGTGAGCGGATTCTTCGTGAATTTGTCCACAGCCCCTGGGAGGGCTGTGGAAAGTTAAGCCTGCTCTTGTGACTCCTGCGGGTCCGCCGGGCTCTCGGTTGCCTCGGGTGGCGACGCCTCTTCGGATTCTGGCTGCTCTTCGTCCGGTTCGGGCTCGAGCTGCTCTTCGATCGCGGCCCTCGCGGCGGCGCGCTCTTCCTCGATCGCGGCCTCGGCAGCTGCCTTTTCGGCGGCGGCGGCCTCCTCCATCGCCTGGAGCTCCTCCTCGGGCGGAAGCTCGCCGCCTTCGGGAACGACGAGGACGCGAGTCTCGACGGTCACCTCCGAGAAGAGCTCGATCGGGACCTGGTAGCGCCCGATTCGCTTGAGCGGCTCCGCGAGGTCGATCTTGCGCCGGTCGACGCGCACCTTGAGCTTCTCCCAGATCGCGTCGGCGAGGTTGGTCTGCGTCACCGAGCCGAAGAGCACCCCGGTCTCGCCGGCCTTGACGTCGAAGCGGATCTCCGCCTCGCCGAGCCGCTGGCCGATCTCCTGCGCCTGCTCGTAGCTCTGGGCCTCGCTGAGCGCGCGGCGTGCGTTGACCTTCGCGAGCTCGGCGACGCGGGACGGAGTCGCAGGCTCGGCGAGCTTGCGCGGCATCAGGAAGTTGCGGGCGTACCCGCGCGCGACGTCGACGACCTCGCCGCGCAGGCCGAGCTTCTCGACGTCTTCTCGGAGTACGACTTTCATGCGCTCAGTTCGTGACGTACGGCAGAAGCGCCATCTCGCGTGCGCGCTTGACCGCGACCGCGACCTGCCGCTGGTGGCGCCGGCACGTGCCCGTGATCCGGCGTGAGCGGATCTTGCCCTTCTCCGAGACATGTCGGCGGAGCTGGTTGAAGTTCTTCCAGTCCACTTCCTCGACCTTCTCCTTGCAGAAGTAGCACGGGCGCCGCCGGCCGGGCGCCGCCATCGGCGCGCGCCTGCGGCTTCCCTGTCGTTCCTTCGGTTCGCGGTCGCGAGCCATCAGTGCTCCTTCCGGTGACGCCGCCGCGTGATCGCCTGCCGGAAGCCGGTATGTGTTGCCGGGAGGAGCACTTTAGAAAGGAATGTCGTCGTCGCTTGCGCCGCCGCTCGAGCCCATGTCGGCATCTGCCGTCGCGCCGGCGGGAACGAACTGAGGCGCTCCGCCGCCCTCGGCGTCGCCGCGGCTGCCGAGGAACTGGACCGTGCTGGCGATGATCTGTACTGCCTGTCGCTTGCTGCCGTCCTGCGCATCCCACTCGCGCCAGTCCAGGCGGCCGTCGACGGCGACCGGGCGCCCCTTGGACAGGTACTGGGCGCAGTTCTCACCCTGCTTGTCCCAGACCGTGACGTCGAAGTAGTTCGGCTTCTCGACCCACTCGCCGGTCGACGAGTCCTTCTGACGAGAGTTGACCGCCAGTCGCAGGCTGCAGACGGCGGTGCCGCCCGGTGTGTGCCGGAGCTCGGGATCCTTCGTCAGGTTTCCGACGAGGACGACGCGGTTGATGTTGGCCATTACTCCTCCCTCTCTTCAGGTTCGGCGGCGTCAGGCTGCGGCTCGGCGCCGGGCTGCTCGAAGTCGGGCTCAGCGTACTCGTGCACGGGGTCGGGGCCCTGCTGTGGCAGCGGAGGCGTTGAGCCTGGCTTCGGCCGCCTGACCGCGAGGTGGCGCATGACGCCGTCCGTGATCTTGAGCACGCGCGAGATCTCGTCCAGCGTTCCCGGCTCCGCCGTGAATGTGAGGAGGTGGTAGGCGCCCTCCGGCTTGTGGTCGATCTCGTAGGCGAGCCTGCGGCGGCCCCAGGCGTCCTGGCTCTCGAAGGTGCCGCCGCCGCCCTCGACGAGCTCTCGGGTGCGCGTGACGATCTCGCTCTGCCGCTCGTCGGGCAATTCGGCGTCGAGCAGCAGCAAAATCTCGTAGTCGATCAAGTTCCCTTGGCCTCCTTCGGTCTAGGTCGGCCCCCCGGTTCCGGGCCGCTCGGGAACGAGGCGGCGTGCGGGGGGCAGGTGGCGGGCGACACTGTAGCATCGGCCTCGTGCAAGGCAGATTGGCCCTTCTGCTCGGCGGCGCTGTGATTGCGGGCGCAGCTGCGTATCGCGGACTGACTCGCCGGGCGCCCGCGCCTGTCCTTCCCGAGCCGCACGTCGAGGCGCTGAAGGCGAGGCTGGCCGAGTCGAAGGCGGTCGTCCAGGAGCGCGAGGAGTTCGAGGCCGGCGAGACGCCCGTCGACCAGGCCGAGCCGGTCCCGACCGAGGTTGGCGATCGCCGCCGGTCGGTGCACGACCGCGGCCGGCAGGTCGCCGAGCAGATGCGCCGCGGCACCAACTCGCCGGACTAGGCGCCCGAGGGACTGTCCCTACCGAGGGACTGTCCCTACTAGGGTGAAGTGAACGCGGCGACGCCGGCCGTGAAGCCGCGCGCGACCTTCCACTGGTACGCGCCCGACTGAAGAAGGCGGCGCTCGGACGGGCTCGTCATGAAGCCCGTCTCGACGAGAATCGCCGGCACGTTCGCCCAGTTGAACCCGGTCAGGTCGCTGCGCCGGACGAGGCCGAGATCGCGTGCGCCGGTCGCCGCCCGCGTCGAGCGCTGGACGAGCCGGGCCGCGCGGAGGCTCGAGGCGTAGATGTCGTCCGTCCAGCCGCGATGGAACGCCGGATAGAGGGTGGAGAGCCCGTGGCGGGAGGTATCGGTTGACCCGTCGGCGTGGATGCGGAGCATGAGCGCCGCGTGCCGGCGGTTGCAGAACTGGGCCCTGGCGACGTTGCCGCCGCTCCCGTACGTGAAGATCGGGCCCGTCCGGGTCATGGCGACGCGGTACCCACGGCGGAGGAGCAACGTCCGGGTCTTCTTGGCGATCGCGAGCGCGACCTCGGCCTCTCCGTTCGCGCCGCCGCCGTCCTTGATCTTGCGGATGCTCGAGCCCGGCCCGATCGGCTCCGTCTGCCGGCCGACGGCGGGCGGGGTGCCGTGCCCGGGGTCCAGGCAGATGAGCACTGCGGAGAGAGCCTCGACGATCACGCTTGCACGATAGCCCGGGGCATTCGTCGGCTCCGGCCCGCGCGTCTTCGCGCTAGCCGCCGCCCGCCCGCTCGGCGTTCTGTAGGCCGCGTCGTGCCCAGAGAACGAACCCGCTTGCCAGGCCGAACGCGAGGGCGTACGCGAGCGCGACGTGCTCGGGCGAGCCCGAGATCAGGCTCCGGCCGGCCTCGAGGAAGGCTGTCGACGGGTTCACGCTCGCGACGGTGTGCAGCCAGCCCTTGAGGAGCGAGAGCGGAACGTACACGGGTGCAAAGAACAGGAGCAGGAAGACGGGCATCTGCATCACCGGACCTGCCTGCACGGTTCGAAACCGCATCGCCACACCGGTCGCCCACAGGGTCCCGGCGATGTTGACGATCACTGCGAGGCCGTAGAGCGCGAAGAGGTCGACGCCGCCTCCGCCGACGTTCATGCCCACCGCGAGCGCCACCGTGGTCAGAAGCAGCGCAGTCAGGGCCCAGCGGCCCAGAGCCGCCAGCGCGTAGCCGGCGATGATTCCGCTCCGCCTCGGCGCCGCGACCAGCAGCCGTCGCGCAAAGCCGTACTCGAAGTCCCGCGCGACGCCGAAGCCCGTGAAGACCCCACCGAACGCCGCGGACTGCAGTAGCACGAAGACGAACTGGAACGCCGTGTAGCCGAGCGGGAATTTGAACCCCGGGATGTTGCTGACCCGCGACAGCCCGCCGGCAAAGGCGGTGAAGAAGAAGAGCGGGAAGATCAGGCCCGGCAAGAGAAGGGACGGCGTCGTGAACACGTTGTGCAGAACGCGCCAGGCAACGGCGAAGGCGACCGACCAGAAATTCCTCATGTGCGCGTCAACCTCATCCGGAGGGCCCAGGAGCCTGCGGCGATCGAGCTTGCGCAGAGGAGCCCGGCGATCCCGAAGGCGAGCAGGAGCGCCTGTGCGTCCCAGCCCGTGATGATCAGGCTCCGGATGCCTTCGATCAGGTACGAGACCGGGTTGACGGTTGCCGCGAAGCGGAACCAGTCGATCTCGATCAGGTTCCGCGGCAGGTTCATCGAGGAGAGGAACAGGCACACGAAGAGGAGCGGGAAGAGGCCCTGGATCGCCTCGCCGGAGCCGGTGCGAAGCGCGAGGAACGCTCCGAGCGAGCCGAACGCGATCGCGATCACCGTGGCGAGCGCGAGCAGGACGAACGCGCCGCCGACGCCCGAGGCCAGGCGCACGCCGACGATCAGTCCGACCGACAGGTAGAAGATCGCCTGGACGAGCCCCATCGCCGCGATCCCGGCGAGCTGGCCCGCGATCAGCGCTGCCCCGCGCATCGGCGTCAGGGCAAGCCGGTTGAGGAACCCCGACTGGATGTCGCGCGCGAGATCGGTTCCGGCGTTCATCGTCGCGAAGAGCGCCCCCTGGATGAACGGGAACGCAAGGAAGAAGGCGAGGAACGAGTTGGTCGGGAACCCGGGGATCCTCGTCGCGGAGTGGAGGCCGGCCGAGGTGACGGCGAGCAGCATCATCGGGAAGACGAACGGGAAGATGATGTTCGCGGGCTGGCGGGAAGTCCGGACGATCGCCCGGCGCGCGATGTGCCCGACCTGCGCTGCGAGGCTCATTCGGCCTCGGCCTCGGCCTCGTCCTCGTCCTCCTCGGCCGCTCCCTCGAGCGAGCGGCCCGTCTTGGCGAGGAAGACGTCGTCGAGGCTCGGGGCGTTCAGCTCGAGATGCTCGAGCTCGATCCCCTCCGCATCGAGCGCGCGGACGATCCCGGCGAGTCCCTCCGCGCCGTGGGCCAGGCGCACCGCGATGCCCTTGGGAGAGCCGCTCGTCGGCTCGCCGAACCGCTCGAGGATGCGCGCGATCGCTACCGGGTCGCTTCCGTCGCGCGGAATTGCCTCGACCGTCGGCCTGCCGATCTGCGCCTTCAGCTCCTCCGTCGTGCCCTCCGCGACGATATGCCCGTGGTCGATGATCCCGACCCGGTCCGCGAGCGCGTCCGCCTCCTCGAGGTACTGCGTCGTCAGGAAGACCGTGACGCCCTCGTCCCGGGCCAGCCGGGCGACCTCGGCCCACAGGGCGCTCCGGCTCTGGGGATCGAGGCCGGTCGTCGGCTCGTCGAGGAAGAGGATCGTCGGCCGGTGGACGAGTGCGAGCGCGAGATCGAGCCGACGCTTCATTCCTCCCGAGTACCCGCCCACCTTGCGATCGCCGGCCAGCGTCAGGCCGACCCGCTCGAGCAGCTCCTGTGACCTGGTCCGGCGCTCGGCGCGCGGGATCCCGTGGAGCGCACACTGGAGCTTCAGGTGCTCTCGTCCGGTGAGCAGGTTGTCGAGCGCGGCTTCCTGGAGCGCAGCCCCGATCGCGCTGCGAACCTTGGGGCCCTCGTGGACGATGTCGAAGCCGGCGACGCGCGCGGTGCCGGAGGTCGGCGGAAGCAGCGTCGTCAGCATGTGCACCGTCGTCGACTTGCCGGCGCCGTTCGGGCCGAGGAACCCGTAGATCTCGCCGGGCGCGACGCGCAGGTCGATCCCGTCGACCGCGCGGATGTCGCCCTTGAACGTCCGAACGAGGCTCTCGGCCTCGATTCCGTGCGCCTCGCTCACGCCCCCACTATTACCGCTTCGCGGACCGGTCGCGCTTGGGCGGATTCGACGAGCGCTTCGACGAGCGCTCGAATCGCGTCCCGCGTGCTCTCGTCTGCCAGCTCGCCGTCGGCGTCGAAGCGCTCCCATGCGAGCCGGACTAGCACCTCGGGCTCCTCGAGCACGAGCGCTCCGGGAAAGAGCAGGGCATCGCGCACCTGCTGCTGCGCGCGGCGCGTCCCGCCGCGGCCGGTCGAAGCGCCCATCACCGCGACCGGCTTCCGGCGTAGCACCGAGGCGAGGGCGGGGCGGGAGAGCCAGTCGATCGCGTTCTTGAGGACGCCGGAGGTGCCGCGGTTGTACTCGGGGGTCGCGATCAGGAGCGCGTCCGCCTCGGCGACGGCTGCCCGCAGCGCGGCGACCGGCTCGGGATCGCCGGCCGCTTCGACGTCGGCGTCGTAGAACGGGATGGGGGAGAGGTCGAACTCCTCGATCTCGACGCCGTACGGCGCGAGCTCCCGGGCGGCTCGGAGGAGCGCCCGGTTGTACGAGCGCTCCCTCAGGCTGCCGGAGATGGCGAGGATCCGGGTCACTGGCGGATCGCCGTGATGTCGGCTGTGATCTCTACGCGCGTCGGGCCCCACTCGATGTCTCCCTGGACGCGGAACAGCGTCTTCTCGACGCCGTCGGCGTCGGTGCCGGAGCCCTGGAGCTTCGCGTCGAGCTCGACCTCCAGCGGGACTTCCTTGATCACGAGCTCGCCGCGGAGCCGGTAGCGGTCGCCCTCGACGTGCTCGACCTCGGTCGAGGCGAAGCGGATCTCGGGAAACCGGTCGGTGTCGAGCATGTCCTGCGAGCGCAGGTGAGCGTCGCGCTGCTCGTGGTCGGTGAGAAGGCTGGTCGTCCGGACGACCCCGGCGAGTCGCTGGTCGTCACCGCCCTCGAGGGTTCCCTCGAAGTCGGTGAAGCGCCCGGCGATCGACTTCATCGCGGTGTCGAGATCGATGACGTCCCAGCGGATGCTCGAGTGGACGGGATCGACTGTCCAGGTCCCGGCCGGGACGAGAGTTGCGGTGCCGGTCTGAATTGCGGACAAGGTGACTCCTTCTGGTTGAAGTGCTAATGTTTGAGCAGTCAACAATCTACAGGAGAAAAGTTGAGTAGTCAAGTATCTGTGCTGAGAGGGGTAGAACTGGAGGCGTGGGTCCGCTTCCTACGCGCGCATGCCGCAATCACGCGGCAGTTCACGAGCGAGCTCGTCGCCACCCACGGGCTGACGCTCAACGATTACGAAGTCCTCCTGCATCTCTCCCGGGCGCCGGACCGCTCCCTCAAGCGCGTCGACCTCGCCGAGCGCGTTCTGCTCACGCCCTCGGGCATCACTCGCCTGCTCGCCGGCCTCGAGCGCGCCGGCCACGTCAGCCGCCGGGAGTGCGAGTCGGACGCGCGCGCGATCTACGCGGTCCTCACGGACGAGGGCCTCGAGAAGCTGCGCCGGGCCTCCGAGACGCACCTGGCGAGCGTGCGGGCTCTCTTCTCGGAGCGCTTCGAGAAGGGCGAGCTCGAGACGCTTGCGTCCCTGCTCGATCGCCTGCCCATGCGCGGCGCGGACGACGCCTGCGAGGAGTGATCGAGCTCTACCCGATGACGCCGGCCTTCCTGGAGGCGGCTCTGGACGGCCGCCTGAAGGACGCCGCCGAGGTCCTCGGCGCCGAGCTGCCGGCTGAGTTCCCGCGTGAGGGCGAGCTCCGTCTTCTCACCCTTCGGCTCCGGCAGATGCGCGAGGACGCGCAATTCGAGGACTGGAGCCCGTTCGCGGTCATCCTCGGGGGCCGCATGATCGGGCACGCCGGGTATCACGGGCCGCCGGGCGTGAATACCGGCCAGCATCCCGGTGCCGTCGAGATCGGGTACACGATCGAGCCGGCTTTCCGGCACCGTGGCTATGCGACGGCCGCGGCGACCGAACTGATCCGGCGCGCGGAAGAGCGTGGAATCCGGCATTTCGTCGCCTGCAGCTCCCCGGACAACGACCCTTCGCTGGCGATCATCCGGAGGCTCGGGTTCACTCAGACCGGCGAGGCGATGGACGAGGAGGACGGTCTCGAGCTCGTCTTCGAGCTCGAGCGGGAGCCCTCTTAGGCCAAGAAGCAGACGAGCAGGACGGCTGCCACACGATGGCCGGCGTGTGTCTGAGGCGGTGTCGACCGGGTCGGTGCCGATGGCCCGCCTCCTCAAGCGGTGAGCCGGTGGCGCCAAGAGTAGGGTAGTAGCCGATGGCGAACGTCCTCTGCGTCCTCTACGACGATCCGATCGACGGCTATCCGCCCTCCTACGCACGGGACGGCGTCCCGCAGATCGAGAGCTACTACGGGGGCGGGTCGACGCCGACTCCCGAAGCGATCGACTTCACACCCGGCGAGCTGCTCGGGAGCGTCTCCGGCGAGCTCGGGCTGCGCAGGTTCCTCGAGGAGCGCGGCCACGAGCTGACGGTCACGTCCGACAAGGACGGGCCCGACTCGGCCTTCGAGCGTGGGCTGCCGGCTGCGGAGATCGTCATCTCGCAGCCGTTCTGGCCTGCGTATCTGACCGCGGAGCGGATCGCCAAGGCGCCGAACCTGAAGCTTGCGATCACGGCCGGGAT
>JBGOSR010000065.1:0-9891 GCA_041476065.1 Gaiellaceae bacterium | reverse complement strand
CTCCGACCTCGACTCGAGCTTCTACGTCACCGGCTACCTGCGCTCGTGGGCCTTCGAGGCGCAATTCCGGACGCACCTGCGCGAGCGCTACGGCAGCGAGTGGTTCGCAAAGCGCGAGGCCGGCTCACTCGTCCGTGAGCTCTGGGAGACCGGCAACAGCATGACCGCGGACGAGATCCTGAACGAGGTGACGGGCCAGGAGATCGATATGGACGCCGTCGCCCAACTGACCCGCGACACTCTCAGGTAAGCATGAGGCGTACCGGGGCCTGGTGGCGTACCGACCCCGCAACGGGTACCCGAGCACGCCGTCATGGCTCTTCCTGATCGTCCTACGCCTTCGTCGAGCGCATCGAGCAGCGGCTGGAGCAGCGTGCAGGCCAGAGCGAGCAGGGCCTTGAAGCGCAAGTGCGATCACCAGAAGGAGCGCTCGCAGTGATCGCGATCGCTTCTACGCGTTAGTTCGGGATCGGCTCCGAAAGGACGCTTACCTTCCGACAACCGGCGCTGCCAGCTTCACCTTCTTTAGAGAGCCCCGCCGGCGGCAGGTGGTGCGCTCGCATCCACGCCCTGGTCACCGACCGGGTTGCGCGCCAGGTAGTCCTCGACGAGCAGGATGTTCGACTCCGACGCGTGTTTGACGATTTTCAGGAGGTCGGACATGCTCGCCACCTCTTCGCGCTGCTCCTGCAGGAACCAGTGCAGGAACTGCTCGCCGACGAGGTCGCCCTCTTCGCGGGCGAGCGCGGCGAGTGCGGCGATCTGCTCGGTGACCCGCTTCTCCTGCTCGAGCGCGAGGGCGACCGGCGCCCGTGCATCCGAGAACGTCGTCTGCGGCGCTTCGACGGCCCGGATCTCGACCGCGTGGTCGGAGTCGAGCAGGAACTGGACGATCATCAGCGCATGGTTTCGCTCCTCGACCGCCTGCCGGTAGAAGTGGGCGGCCAGGAGCGGCAGCGTCTCGGTGTCGTAGTAGACCGCGATCGCGACGTACTGCTGGGAGGCGGCGAACTCGTAGCCGACCTGCTCGTTCAGAGCCTGGGGGAAGCGCGCCATGGCGCGACTTTACCGCTCCATCGTCCGTGTGTAGCTGCATAATCCGTATGCATGGAGCGCAAACGAGTTCTGATTGCAGGCGCTGCGGGACGCGACTTCCACAACTTCAACGTCGTGTACCGAGGCCGCGAGGAGTACGACGTCGTCGCCTTCACCGCGACGCAGATCCCGGACATCGCGGGGCGCGTCTATCCCCCACTCCTCGCCGGCGACCTCTACCCGGACGGAATCCCGATCCGGCCCGAGGCCGAGCTCGCCGGCCTGATCCGCGAGCACGAGGTGGGCGAGGTCGTCTTCGCGTACTCGGACGTGACGCACGAGCACGTGATGCACGTCGGCTCGCTCGCGCTCGCCGCCGGCGCGAAGTTCAGCCTGCTCTCTCCGCACGACACAGCGCTCGCCTCGAACAAGCCGTCGGTTGCCATCTGTGCGGTGCGGACGGGCTCCGGCAAGAGCCAGACGACCCGCCGGGTCGCTCAGCTCCTGCGAGACGCCGGCAAGTCTGTTGCGGTGCTCCGCCACCCGATGCCGTACGGCGACCTCACGAAGCAGGTCGTCCAGCGTTTTGCACGCTACGAGGATCTCGAAGCGGCCGATTGCACGATCGAGGAGCGCGAGGAGTACGAGCCGCACATCGCCGAGGGGAACCTCGTCTTTGCGGGCATCGACTACGCGGCGATCCTCGAGGCGGCCGAGCAGGAGGCCGACGTGATTCTCTGGGACGGCGGCAACAACGACACGCCGTTCGTGAAGCCGAACCTGCATCTCGTCGTCGTCGATCCTCACCGGCCGGGCCACGAGCTCCGGTACCACCCGGGCGAGACGAACCTGCGCATGGCGCACGTCTGCGTCGTGAACAAGGTCGACAGCGCCGACCAGGCCGGCGTCGACGCGGTCCTCCACTCGATCCGGACGCACAATCCCGAGGCGGGGATCGTGATGGCCGCCTCGCCCATCCACGTGGAAGGCGATGCCTCCAAGATCAAGGGCAAGAAGGTGCTCGCGATCGAGGACGGCCCCACGCTGACCCACGGCGAGATGGCCTACGGCGCCGCCGTCCTGGCCGCGAAGACGAACGGTGCAGCCGAGCTAATCGATCCCAAGCCGCACGCAGTCGGGTCGATCGCTGCGACGTTCGCGGAGTACCCGAACGTGAGCGGCCTACTCCCCGCGATGGGCTACGGACGGAAGCAGATGGAGGACCTCGCCGAGACGATCAAGCGCTGCGACCCGGATCTCGTCCTCATCGGGACGCCGATCGACCTCCGTCGGCTGATCGACTTCGGCGTCCCGGCCATGCGCGTCACGTATCGCCTCGAGGAGATCGGCGAGCCGACGCTCGCCGACGTGCTCACTGAGTACGGCCTGATCGGCGATCGCGCCGCTCTCGTGTGACGCTCGTCCTGGCCCTGGGCGGTAATGCGCTCGGGCGCGGAACGGTCGCCGAGCAGCTGGCGACCTTGCGCGAGACGTGCGCTGCGATCGCGCCGCTCGTCCGCGAGGGCGAGGTCGTCGTGACACACGGGAACGGCCCCCAGGTCGGAAACGAGCTGCTGCGGCAGGAGCGCGCCGCCGACGAGGTGCCTCCGCTCCCGCTCTATCTCAACGTCGCGCAGACACAGGCCGAGATCGGGGCGATGCTCGAGACCGAGCTCGCGGCCGCGTCGTCGCGTCAGGTGGTCTGCCTGCTCACGCACGTGCACGTCGACCCCGACGATCCGGCGTTCGCAAGCCCATCGAAGCCGATCGGCCCGTTCTATGGCGAGGACGAGGCGCGGGCGTTGGAGCGCGAGCGAGAGTGGCAGCTCGTCGAGGACGCGGGCCGCGGTTTCCGGCGGGTCGTTCCGTCGCCCGATCCGCTGGAGATCGTCGAGCTCGACGCGATCCGTGCTCTGCTCGCGGGCGGAGCGGTGACGATCGCGTGCGGCGGAGGCGGGATCCCCGTCGTCCGCCGAGACGGGCGCCTGAAGGGAGTCGACGCCGTGATCGACAAGGACCGCGCGTCCGCGCTTCTGGCGACTCAGCTCGGCGCGCAGCGGCTCGTGATCCTGACCGAGGTGCCCGCGGTCTACCGGCGCTTCCGCAAGTCGAACCAGGAGGAGATCCGCGAGCTCTCGGCCCTCGAGGCCGAGTCCCTGATCCCGGAGCTCGCCGAAGGCTCGATGCGCCCGAAGCTCGAGGCTGCCATCGGTTTCGCCCGAGCAGGCGGCGAAACGCTGATCACGTCCTTCGAGGTCCTGGCCAAAGCCCTCGAAGGCCAAGCTGGCACGCGGGTCACCCCCTAGCCCAGTCGCCCATGTCCCGGTGCCACATGTCCCGGTGCCTGGCACCAGACATGTCCCGGTGCCAGGCACCGGGACATGTCTCACCGAGGATCGATTCCGCAGAGCAGTGCCGAGCACGTGTCTCCTGCCGACAGGTCCACGTGCCTGGCACACGGACCTGTCTGGTGCAGGGCACCGGACAGGTCCGGTGTCGCCCCGTCTGGCGCACGGCTAGCATCCCGCGCGGCATGGTCGAGGTTGCGGAGCACCTGAAGGGCAGGGACTTCACGCGCATCGGAAGCTGGAGCTCCGAGGAGCTCAAGACCGTCCTCGACCTCGCGGACGAGCTGAAGGCGCTCCAGCAGAAGCGCGAGCCGCACGAGCTCCTCCCCGGCCGCATGGTCGGGCTCATCTTCCAGAAGCCGTCGACCCGCACACGCGTCTCCTTCGAAGTAGGCGTCGCACAGCTCGGTGGCCACCCGCTCTACCTCGCGGCCGGCGACCTCCAGCTCGGCCGCGGCGAGACGATCAAGGACACGGCGAAGGTCCTCGAGCGCTACCTCGACGCGATCATGATCCGCACCTTCGACCAGGAGGACGTCGAGCAACTCGCAGAGCACGGCGCCATCCCGGTCATCAACGGGCTCACCGACTACGCGCACCCGTGCCAGGCGCTCGCCGACCTGATGACGATCCGCGAACGGCTCGGCCGCCTCTCCGGCGTTCGCCTCGCCTACCTGGGCGACGGGAACAACGTCTGCATCTCGCTCATGGTCGGTGCCGCCCGGTTCGGCCAGCGCTTCGTCGCCGCGACGCCGGAGGGCTACGAGCCGGACGCGAACGCCGTCGCCGCGGCCCGGCGCGCCGCCGTGCAGATGGGCGGCACAGTCGAGCTCGTCCACGACCCGAAGGAAGCCGTCCGCGACGCCGAGGTCCTCTACACAGATGTCTGGACGAGCATGGGCCAGGAGGAAGAGGCCGAACAGCGCCGCATTGACCTCGCCAAGCACAGGATCGACGACGGCCTTCTGGCGCTCGCCGCCCCGGACGCCATCGTCCTTCACTGCCTCCCCGCGCACTACGGCGAAGAGATCACCGAAGAGGTGCTCTACGGCCCGCACTCGGCGGTCTGGGACCAGGCCGAGAACCGGCTGCACTCCCAGAAGGCGCTGATGGCGCTGATCATTCCGTAGGCGCCGCTGATGTTTCCGCTCAAGGACAACGTCCCGACGCGGTCGTTCCCGCTGGTGACCGTCGCTCTGATCGTCGTCAACTTCGCCGTCTGGATCCTCTACCAGCTCCCAAATCTCGACCACTCCGTGGTGCAGCTCGCCTACCAGCCCTGCGAGGTCACCAGTTCGTGCCCAGCAGGCACTGCCGTCGGGCAGAGCTGGGACGTGACGTGGCTCACGTCCATGTTCATGCACGGGAGCTGGCTGCACATCATCGGGAACATGCTCTTCCTCTGGATCTTCGGCAACAACGTCGAGGACGTGATGGGCAAGCTCCGCTTCCTCGGCTTCTACCTCCTGTCAGGGCTCGCGGCGACCGCGCTCCAAACGATCGTCACCCTCGCCGCCGGCTCCGCAACTGAGGCGGCAGTCCCGAACCTCGGCGCAAGCGGGGCGGTCTCGGGCGTGCTCGGCGCCTACCTCGTGCTCTTGCCGACCGCGAAGGTGCTCACGATCCTCTTCTACTTCCTGGTCGAGGTGCCGGCGTTCCTCTTCCTGGGCGTCTGGTTCCTCTTCCAACTCTGGGAAGGCGGGTTCTCGCTCACCCACCCGGACACTGGTGGCGGCGTCGCGTTCTTTGCGCACGTGGGCGGCTTCGTCTTCGGGGCGATCACCGTCCGGCTCCTGGCGAAACGCCGGCCGTTACAACCGGCCTACTGATGGAGCCGGAAGAATTCGAAGAGCACGTTCGGGCCGCGCTCGACCTGCTTCCCGAAGAGATCGCGCAGGGCCTCGAGAACGTCGCGGTCGTCGTCGAGGACGAGAGCCCCAAGGGGCCGGAAATCCTCGGCAGCTTCTTCGGGTACCCACACGGCACACGAACGCCTCCGGGCGCGCTGCCCGCGAAGATCGTCGTCTACCGGCGCCCGCTCGAGGCGGCCTTCCCCGATCCGGTGGAGCTCGAGCGCCAGATCCGCGTCACGGTCCTCCACGAGCTCGCGCACTACTTCGGGATCGACGAGGACCGGATCGCCGAGCTCGGCTACCAATAGTGATCACGCTGCTGAACGCCGTGGCCGTGGCGGCGGCGATCGTCGGCGCGATCGTGATCCTGCTTTTCTTCCTCGGCGGACGCGACTAGTGGGCGGCCTACGGCTGCCGGCGGACTGGGAGCCGCACGAGCGCTGCCTGATGGCCTGGCCCGGAGAAGAGTCGAAGCCGGGAAGCCGGGCTCCCGAGGCAATCGCGGATTTCGCGCTGATCGCGCAGGTGATCGCAAGCTTCGAGCCCGTGCTCATGCTCGCGTATCCCGACTTCGTCGAGCACGCCGAAACTGCGTGCGGCCCGAATGTGGAAGTCATGGAGCTGCCCTTCGACGATGTGTGGATCCGCGACTCGGGCCCGCTCTTCACCGTCCGGGGCGACAACGAGCTGGTCGCGGTCGACTTCCGCTTCAACCGCTACGGCTGGACGGGGGTCGAGCACGACCGCTACGCGGAAACCGGTGTCCTCCTCGCGGACCGGCTCGACATCCCACGTCTCGAGGTGCCATACGTGCTCGAGGGCGGTTCGATCAGCACCAACGGCGAGGGGACGCTAATTGCCGTCGAGGCGTCGATCCTGACCGAAAGCCGCAATCCGGGGGCTACTCGCGAAGACCTCGAAGCGGCCTTCGCGGAGTTCCTCGGCGTCGAGCGCACGATCTGGCTCGAGCATGGCCTCGCGGAGGACAGGACGGACGGGCACGCCGACAACCTCGCCCTCTTCATCGGGCCCACTCGCGTGTTGTGCCAGACGGTCGGCGACCCGAACGATCCGAACGCCTCGCGCCTCGCCGCGAACAGAGCGGCTCTCGAAGCCGCAGGCCTCGACGTCGTCGAGCTCCCGGCCCTGCCCTACTCCGACCACGACGGTCGCCGGCTGGCCCGGACCTACCTGAACTGCTTCGTCGGAAACGGCTGCCTCGTCGCCCCGTTGGCGGGCGTTCCTGCGGACGCCGAGGGTCTAGCGGTGCTCGAGGAGGCGTTTCCCGGGCGCGAGATCGTCGGGGTACCCAGCGAAACGCTCGCTCGCGCCGGAGGAGGGGTTCACTGCGTTACGCAGCAACTGCCCCTCCTCGCGCGCTGAGAGAGCTGCTACTTGCCCTGCTTGTTAGCCGGATTGGCGCGAATACCAAGACCGCCTTTGACCTCCTCGGCCTGGTCGTCGGTGACCTCGAGATCCTTCATTTCCTCCTGCTCGCCCTGCTCCTGATCGGTGCGCTCTTCGTCCATGTCCGCTCCTTCCGGGTCTAATGAAGTTCTTAAGTGTCGCAGGAATAGATGCAGTGGGTGTATGCGTTTTATCCGGTGATGACTACTAGAACGCTGGACGACATCAGGCTCGAGATCGAGCGTGCCACCGAACGGCGCGCCGAGCTGCTGCACGTCCTCGCCGAGGGGCACGACGCGGTTGCCGCCGCTGAGCACGCCGAGGTCGAGGAGACAATCGCGCGCCTCTGGAACGAGTATCGCGAGGCGCGCGTGCGTGGCCGCTTCGGTGACCGCGACGTGATCATCAAGCGCGCCCGCCTCGAAGAACGCCTCGACCGCGCTGCGTAACGCCCCAAGCCGTATCTACACTTAGCGCCTACGGGGCGTTAGCTCAGCTGGGAGAGCGCCGGCTTTGCAAGCCGGAGGTCACCGGTTCGATCCCGGTACGCTCCATCGCTTCGTTGAGACGATCCTCGCGCTGTGGACAACCGCACCGAGCCTCGTGTGCAAAGGGTGCGCAAGAGTGGGTTTTGCGACTTGCGCCGGCGGGTAGTCTGCGTGGGTGCGTCAGCGCCTGCCGGTTCTCGCAGGGCTCGCCGCGGTGGTTGTAACAGCCACCGGGGTCGCCTCCGCGGGCCTGCTCCGTCCCGCGTTCACGACCGCGCCGCACCGCAACCCGCCGCAGTTGGGCTTCCACGGGTGGGCGCACAAGCCGCTGCGGATCATCAGCTTCGTCCCGTCGAACTACCCCAACGCGACGGGCCTCCAGTACTTCGGGAACGGGCTCGCGCAGAGCAAGTGGAACTTCGACTTCACGCGCGCGTACGGGCTCCCGAACGGGACGATCGCGACCGGCTACCAGGTGAACGACATGCCGAAGCTGAAGTCGAACTCGACCGGTGCGACCTACCAGAGATACGTCTTCAAGAAGGTCGTCTCACTTGCGATCCCGGCCAGGCCCGACCGGCAGACGATCTACATCCTCTACATCCCGTGCGCTGCGCCCCAGTCGCTGGACGGCTTCGGCTGCGTGAGCCACCACCCCTTGATCACGCCGAAGACGACCGAGCCGCAGTTCGGAAGGCTCGACTCCATGGCCGTCGTGCTCCGCCCGCCGTCCTCGAGCACCGACAGCATGACGCAGGCCGCGAGCCACGAGATCGCCGAGGCCGCGACGGACAGGTTCCCGAACGGGTGGTTCCTGGAGGCCGCCAACAAGGACAAGCCGTGGCTCGACTCCAGCCCGTTCCTCGAGGACGAGGGCAGGGGCCACATCGAGGTCGCCGACATGTCTCAGGGCGCGCGCTGGAACGAGAAGTACGTCTCCGCCCCGCCGTCGGTGAACACGACCTACTCGTATGCACGCATCTATGCGAACCGCCGCTCGAAGCTGGGCGGCGACCCGGCCGTGCCGTCGAGCCCGGAGCCGTACTACAACGTGACCACGAAGGATGACTGGCCGAAGGTCGCCGCCGGCTCGACGAAGACGGTCAGGGTCACGGGCTGGTCGGTCAAGAAGATCCCGGCCTGGACGGTCACGGCCTCCGTCGTCTCGTGGGAGGGCAGCAACGCCGGCACTGCGTCCGACCCGTGCGCGATCGTCGGTAAGACCTCGTGGAAGGTCGCCAACGGCGGCACGTTCAAGGTGAAGGTGAAGGCGAAGGCGGGCAAGGCGGGCAAGTGGTGCGACGTGAAGCTCAAGAGCCAGGCGGCGCCGACCGCGGACGGCGACGTCTCGCATCCCTGGTTCGTCGGCTTCCACATCGTCTGAGCGCGCGAGCCGGCCGCGCGGTAGCCCGGAGCGTGTGGCTGTCTAGAGCAGCGTGGACGCGATCCCAGTTCGCCGTTGACGTGGGGGTTCGGCGAAGCCCGCCTAAGGGCTGCTGCCGCGCATTCGCGTCGAGGAAGCCGGTAGAGGCTTGTGGACGCTTTGCGCTAACTATTTCCCCCTCGCGGCTCTGTAGTCGCCTGTCGACCCTATGCGGCTAAGTGATTGGATCTGATCGGACATGGCCCTCCGGGAGACGACCGATGCGCGACGTGCCCTCTTCGCGGGCCTGATCGACCACGCACCGACCTTCCCGCCGGCTCAGCTCCCGCTTGCCGAGGGACTGGCCGAGCACCGCCGTGTCCTTGCAAGTGAGTCCGGCTGGATCGTGAAGCGGTTCGTCTGCCCGGCATCGAGGCTCCCTGAGCTCGGCAGCGAGGAGCTACGTCTCGCCGTGTTCGTTGACGAGGGCACGCTCCCGCAGGCAGACGCGCGCATCGAGTCGGTCGAGGCCGTCGGCCTCGACCCCGAGGTGCTGATCGACGCGGCGCCCGAGGTCTACTGCGAGCTGCCGCTGCGTTACGACGTCTCGTTCCGGATCCTGCAGCTCGGGGAGCTCGGGATTCGCGCCAAGGTGCGCTGCGGCGGCGCAATCACTCCACGCATTCCCGACCTCGCCGAGTTCGTCGCGGCCTGTCGCCGGCTCGGCGTGCCGTTCAAGGCGACCGCCGGGCTCCACCACCCGCTCCGCTCGGGCGACGAGCACGGCTTCCTGAACCTGCTCGCCGCAGCCGTCTTCGGCGACGAGGAGGAGACCCTCGCCGAGGAGGACCCGGCAGCGTTCGAGCTCACCGCCGAAGCGTTCAGCTGGCGCGACCGCGATGCGGGTGCCGACGAGATCGCCCGGGTGAGACGCGAGCTCTTCGTTGGCTTCGGCAGCTGCAGCGCTCAAGAGCCGATCGAGGGGCTCGCGGAGCTCGGCTTTCTATCGGCGGCCGACCACTAGGTTCACCCTGGCCCCCGGGGCTCGTCGCGCACCTGCGTGCGGCCTCTGGGCGAGCACGCGGCCGACGCGCCTCGACTGCGCACGGCGAATGCTCCCGACGGAGCAACGCGCCCGGCGAATCCGCGTCCGCGCGATCGCAAGCCGCAGGCCCACGACTCTCGGCACCCGACACTGCCGAGCCGGGGGCGGAGGCGGTTGGGGCTGGGGCTGAGGCGGTGGTGGAGGTGGAGAAGGTGGAGGTGGAGGTGGAGGTGGAGGCCCCGGAGGAGGCGGGGGCAGTGGCAGCCCGCTTTGTTCCCAGGCAGGCTCGCGGTCGTACGAGCCGTTCGTCGTCAACCTCGTCACATTCGAACCGTCGGCATTCATGACGTAG
>JBGOSR010000064.1:0-9922 GCA_041476065.1 Gaiellaceae bacterium | reverse complement strand
CATTCCGGGCGCACGCATGGTGATGATCGTGACCAGGAAGTTGAGGGCGGTCATGATCGACGACGCACCAGCCCACTGGACGCCCATGTTGAACCACACGTTGCCCTCTGTCCCGACGACCGAGAGCGGCGCGTAGCCCGTCCAGCCCGCGCTGAAGGCTCCGCCCGGCACGACAAGGCTCGAGAGCATCATGATCCCCGCGATCGGCAGCAGCCAGTAGGAGAGCGCGTTCAAGCGCGGGAACGCCATGTCGGGCGCGCCGATCATGAGCGGGATGACGAAGTTCGCGAGGCCCGCAAAGGCGGGGATCACGAACAGGAAGATCATCAACGAGGCGTGCACCGAGACGAGCCCGTTGTATTCCTGCGGGTCGAGGTACTGCCCGCCCGGCTTCGCGAGCTCTGCGCGGAAGACCATCGCCATCATCCCGCCGGCGAGGAAGAAGAAGATCGTCGTCACGAGGTACTGGATGCCGATCACCTTGTGGTCGGTGTTGACGCGGAAATAGTCGCGCCAGCTGCGAACACCGTGGCCGGAGTGATCCTCGGGCTCGGTCGCGTGACCGAGGGCGTACTTGACCCAGTAGTCGAACGCGCCGATGCCGGCCAGGAAGCCGATCGGAGCCGTGATCAGCCCCCCGATCGAGACGATGATCAGCCAGTTGAAGACCGGGTCCCAGCCGGCGAGCGCCCGGAGCCCGACGACGAGCCCGAGCCCGATGCCGAAGAAGAGCCCGGTCATCCACGGGACACGAAGCCATCCCGGGGCGAGGACGCGACGCCACCCGGTTGGAGGCGGTGCAGGTGGCGCGTGCGTCGTCTGCTCGGCGAGCTCGGTCACGGGGCGGTCAGATTAACCAGAGGTCCCTTCGGCCCCCTGCTGCCGTGCATGGGCCCAGGCGTCGAAGTCGCCCTCTCTCATCACGATCACCCGTGCGCGCATGAGGGCGTGACCGAGCCCGCAGAGCTCGGTGCAGACGAGCGTGCGCTCGCCGACCTTCGTGGGCGTGATCTCGAGATGCGTGACGATCCCCGGCACGGCGTCCTGCTTCTGCCTGAACTCGGGAACCCAGAAGGAGTGGATGACGTCGAGCGCGCGGAGGCGCAGCTCGACCTGGCGGCCCTCGACGAGCCGTAGCTCGCTCGACTGGAAGCCGCCGTACTGCGGGTACTTGAAGTGCCAGGCGAACTGCTGTGCGGTCACGTCCACCTTCAGCCTGTTTGCCTGGAGCTTTCCGTTCTCCGCGAGCGCGACGGCGCTGAGGACGGCGATCACGGTCACGAGCACCGTCGGGATGGCCGTCCATGCGATCTCGATCCCCGTATGGCCATGGATCGGCGGGCCGTCGGAGTCGTCGTCGGGACGAGCGCGGAAGTTCACGACGGAGTAGAGGATGACCGCGGCGACGACCGCGAAGACCGCGATGCAGACCGCGATCACGAACCAGAACACGAGGTCGATCCGAGCCCCCTCCTTCGACTCCTGGGCGGGCAGCCAGGGGATCAGGATCGCTACTGCGGTCGCGACGGCAGCCGCGAGCAGACCAATCGTGACGACCCTGACAATTGCTCCCCTGCGCACCGGGACCGAGCC
The DNA here is from genome assembly GCA_041476065.1 of Gaiellaceae bacterium. Taxonomy (GTDB): domain Bacteria; phylum Actinomycetota; class Thermoleophilia; order Gaiellales; family Gaiellaceae; genus VAXT01. Next base: position 8,329 of record JBGOSR010000064.1, on the reverse strand, counting down.
TACTCAACGACTCGACGCTTTGCCTGGTTAGCGACTGGCCTCCGAACTACTAGCCCTCGACGAGGTCCAACTACAGAGCCGCCAGGGGATCGACGTTCGCACCGCGGACGAGCACCTCGAAGTGGAGATGCGGGCCCGTCGCCTCCCCCGTCGCACCGACGAGGCCGACCGTCGAGCCCCCGCCGACGCGGGCGCCGAGGTGGACGTCGATGCGAGACAAGTGCGCGTACCTCGTGCGAACTCCATTGCCGTGGGCGAGCACGACGAGGTTCCCCCAGCCGCTTCCGCTCGGACCGGCGAAGACAACCGTGCCGGCCCGTGCGGCTCCGACCGGAGTCCCGCTCGGAGCGGGGAAGTCCACGCCGGCATGGAACCGGTCGCCGCGTGGCCCGAAGACGTCGCCGACCGGCGCGACGAGCGGCCGCGCAAGACTGATCGGACAGCGGGGCGCAGGCCCGCGCAAGGCGGCAACCGTTGCCGGTCCCGCGGTTCCGTCCGGCTTGACCCCGGCCCACTTCTGAAAACCGCGAAGCGCCGCGTCTGTGTGTGAGCCGAGGAAGCCGTCGAAGTTCCCCGACGGGAAGCCGTGCCACGCGAGCGCGAACTGAAGCGCAGCGACGTCCCAGCCGCGCGCGCCGAAGGTGAGCTGACGCCGGCCGAGCGGGGAGCGCCGGCCGTAGCGGCCGAGCGCCCTTCGGGTGCGAGGGCCGGGAACGCCGTCGGCCGCGAGGCCCTTGCGCTTCTGGAACCTCCGTAGCGCCGACTCGGTACCGGGGCCAAGCACGCCGTCGACGGTTCCGGCATACAGCCCTCGGCCGCGCAGGCCGACCTGAAGCGCGGCGATGTCCGGGTTGCCGCCCGCGAAGCTCGCGCTCGCGAGCGCGAGCGCTGAGACGACGGACAGAGACAGCGTGGCGGCGAAAGCTCTCGACATGGCGAATGACGCTCCGAATGAGAAATCGGTCGCCTCAGAGGCCCGGGCATCCCCCAAAAGGGGGAACTCGAACGAGGGATCGGATCCCTGGAACGAGGGATGCCGGCGTCTCCCTGGCTCGCCCCCGGCGCGCCCGACCCGCCGCGGGTTCGTGATCTCTCAAGTACCCGAGCGAGCCGGCTGGTTCACAGCGCCGTCTGAGTAGTTGTCTCGATTGACGAGATTCCGTGGGGGCACCGGTGGGGCACGCCACGCGCAAAGGCGGCATCTCCGACACGCCTGACCCGCATAACCATGCGGAGCCCGCGTAACGGAGAAAGACGTTTTGGGCCGTGTAGGAGTCGAACCTACGACCTTGGGATTAAGAGTCCCCTGCTCTACCAACTGAGCTAACGGCCCTGGAGGCCGAGTATAGCCGCGTGTCTTCCGCGTCCCGTGCGGCTCTTTACAGGCTGATAACGATCCCCGCGTACGCTCTTTAGTGGACATGAAGACCCTGCTCACAATCGCTTCCGCGATCGCGGTGGCGGCCGCCCTGACAACGTCGAGCGCACCCGCGAGCCGCTCGCAGCTACAGGCCGACTGCACGCTCACGTCGACCGGCCTGGTCCCGCTGACGGACATGGGGCGTCGGCACTATCGAGGCTTCCGCGGCGGCCTATATCCCGCCGGACGCAACCGTCCGACGGCCGGCTACCTGCGCAAGGGCCTCGCCGCGGCACGCCAGGTTCGGCCGATCGACGGGAAGATCGTCCTGCTCTCGGTCGGCATGTCGAACGCGACCGCGGAGTTCTCCGCCTTCAAGCGCCTTGCCGACAGCGATCGCGCGAAGAACGCGAAGCTGACGATCGTCGACGGCGCGCAGGACGGCTGGGACGCAGATCGTATGAAGGCCGACCCGGCCTACTGGGACAGCGTGGACCAGCGCCTGATTGCAGCGGGCGTCTCGGCAAACCAGGTGCAGGCGGTCTGGCTGAAGCAGGCGATCGCCGGCGAGAACCGGGGGTTCCCCAAGGACGCGAAGGCGCTGCAGACGGACCTTCGGTCGATCATCCGCACCATGCGCATCCGGTACCCCAACCTCCGGCTCATCTACCTCTCGAGCCGCACGTACGGCGGGTATGCGATTACAGGCCTCAACCCGGAGCCCGCCGCCTACGACAGCGGCTACGCGGTCCGCGGCGTGATCCAGGACCGCATGGCCGGCAAGCTCAAGGGGCCGTGGCTCGGCTGGGGGCCGTATCTCTGGACCGACGGCCTGCGCGGGCGCAGCGACGGCCTCGTGTGGGCCTGCGCCGACGTCGAGGACGACGGAACTCATCCGTCGAAGACCGGCGTCGAAAAGGTCGCCACCCTGCTCGACACCTTCTTCAAGACGGACCCCACCGCCCGGCGCTGGTTCGTCAGCCGCTCTAGCTGAGAGCGCGCCGCAGGGCCTCTGTACTATCGCCCCGGTGAAGGGACCAGTCGGGATCGTCGGAGCCGGCTACGTCGGCCTCCCCCTCGCGCAGGTCTTTGCCGAGGCCGGCCACCGCATCGTCCTCGTCGAGTCGAATCCGAAGAAGGTTGACGCGGTGCGCCGTGGCGAGAGCTACATCAGCGACGTCGACTCGGAAACTCTGCGCGGCCTCGTCGAGTCGGGCGCGATCGAGGTCACGGCCGACTACGACGCGCTGAAGGAGACCGAGGCGATCCTGATCGCGCTGCAGACACCGCTCTCGGCACAGCGCGAGCCCGGCCTGTCGTTCGTCCTCGGCGCGATCGAGGACATCGCGCCGCGGCTCCAGAAAGGCCAGCTGGTCGTGCTCGAGTCGACGACCTACCCCGGCACGACGCGCGAGCGCCTGCTGCCGCTCCTCGAGCAAAGCGGTCTGCGGGTCGGCGAGGACTTCTACCTCGCGTTCTCCCCCGAGCGAGTCGATCCGGGCCGGGAGGACTGGACGACGCAGAACACGCCGAAGATCGTCGGCGGAATCACACCGGCTTGCACGGAACGCGCGGTCGAGCTCTACAGCCGTGCGCTCGAGACGGTTCACCCCGTCTCGACTCCCGAGGCGGCCGAGCTGACGAAGCTGCTCGAGAACATCTTCCGCTCCGTCAACATCGCACTCGTGAACGAGCTCGCACAGCTCTGCGACCGAATGAGCATCGACGTGTGGGAGGTTGTCGGCGCGGCGGCGACGAAGCCGTTCGGCTTCATGAGCTTCCAGCCGGGACCCGGGCTCGGCGGGCATTGCATGCCGATCGACCCGTTCTATCTCACCTGGAAGGCCCGCGAGTACGACTTCTATACGGAGTTCATCGAGCTCGCCGGGAAGGTGAACGAGAACATGCCGTACTGGTGCCTGGGCAAGGTCGTGCGCGCCCTCAACCAGCACGAGAAGGCTCTGAAAGCCTCGAAGGTGCTGATTCTCGGCGTCGCTTACAAGGCGGACATCGAGGACACGCGCGAATCGCCCGCGCTGAAGCTGATCGAGCTCCTGCGGGACGAGGGCGCCGACGTCTCCTACCACGACCCGTTCGTGCCGGAGCTGAAGGAGCAAGGGCTCACCTCGGTGCCTCTCGACGCTGGGTCGGCGGACTGTGTCGTCATCGTCACCGCACACTCCGGGATCGACTACGAGGAGCTCGTCGCGCAGGCGCCGCTCGTCGTCGACCTGCGGAACGCGACGGGCACGAACGGCACCTCCAACGGGAAGGTGTTCAAGCTTTGACGTTGCGCGTCGGCCATGCGGGACTGGGCTACTGGGGGCCGAACCTCGCCCGGAACTTCGGGGAGCTCGCCGACCTGCGCTGGCTCTGCGATCTCTCTCCGGAGCTACTCGCCGAGGCGTCTACACGCCACCCGCAGGCGAAGACCACCTCCGATTTCGAAGATCTCCTTGCCGACCCGGAGCTGGACGCGGTCGTCATCGCCACCCCGGTCGTCACGCACTTCGAGCTTGCGCGACAAGCCCTCAGCGCCGGCAAGCACGTCTTCGTCGAGAAGCCGCAGGCCCAGACGACCGCCGAGGCCGAGGAGCTCTACGCGCTCGCCCAGGAGCGCGGTCTCGTCCTCATGCCCGGCTACCTCCTGCTCTACCACCCTGCCGTTGCCAAGCTGAAGGAGCTCGTCGACGCGAGGGAGCTGGGAGACGTCCTCTACCTGTACGGGAACCGCCAGAACCTCGGCAAGATACGCCGAGACGAGAATGCCCTCTGGTCACTGGGCTCGCACGACCTCTCGGTGATGCTGCACCTGATCGGAGAGGAGCCGGTCGAGGCCTGGGCGCGAGGTGAGTCGTACCTCAACCCCGGCATAGAGGACGTCGTCTTCTGCTTCCTCCGCTTCCCGTCCGGGGTCGTCGCCCACATGCACGTCTCGTGGCTCGACCCGCACAAGATGCGCAAGCTGACCGTGGTCGGGCGGGACAAGATGGCCGTCTTCGACGACATGGAGCCCGACCGGAAGGTGACCGTCTACGACAAGGGGCCGGTGCAACGCCCGGCGACGGAGTGGCAGGTGCGCGAGGGCGACATCAACATTCCCAAGCTCGCGAAGGAAGAGCCGTTGCGGCGCGAGTGCGCGCACTTCCTCGCGCTCGTGTCGGGAGAGGGAGACCCGCTCGAGCCGGGCCGGCAGGGAGTCGCCGTCGTCAGGACGCTCGAGCTGCTCCAGGAATCGCTCGACCAAGCGGCGGTGTGACTTACCAGGCAGCCGAGACTGCGGTCATCTACCCGGGGACGGTGATCGGCGAGGGGTGCGTGATCGGCGACCACGCCGTCGTCGGCAAGCAGCCCGCGCTCTCGCCTCGCTCGACGGCCTCCCGTGAGGAGCTGCCGCCGCTCGAGCTGGGGGCGGGAACGATCGTTGCCGCCGGCGCGATCGTCTTCGCGGGGACGGTGATCGGGACGCGCGTGATCGTCGGCGACCAGGCCTGCGTCCGCGAGCGCTGCGAGATCGGAGACGACGTCGTGGTCGGGCGGGGGTCGCTCGTCGAGAACGACACGACGATCGGGCGGCTGACGAAGATCCAGGCGAACGCCTACATCACTGCGTACTCCACACTCGAGGACGAGGTCTTCATCGCTCCCTGCGTGACGACCACCAACGACAACTTCATGGGCCGCACCGAGAGGCGCCACGAATTGCGGCGAGGGCCGACGATCCGCCGTGGCGCACGCATCGGAGGCGCTGCGGTCCTCTGCCCTGGGGTCGAGATCGGCGAGGAGGCCTACGTCGGTGCGGGCGCCGTCGTCATCCGGGACGTCCCGCCGAGGGCGGTCGTGGTCGGCAATCCTGCCCGGCAGATCCGCGAGGTCGCTACGGAAGAACTGCTGCGTGCGCCCGCGAGCGAGGACGCTTCCGGAAGCTGAGCGAATACTTGCCGGCGCCCGGAGTCGTGGCCTTCACCTCGAGGAAGTACCAGCCGCTCTCCCGAGCGCGCACTCGGATTCGCTCGACCGACCCGGGAGACTTCGACTGTGCCGCGAGCAGGCGACGGTCGACCGCGAAGCCTCCGACTCGTCGCGTGCCGGGCTTCCAGAGGAAGAGATTCGTGTCGGTTCCGACCGGCCCACGGAGCAGCGCGACCAACCACTGGCCTCGATGTAGCTTGATCCGATAGACGTCGACCTGGTCGTCCCAGTAGTCGATCGTGGCGTGGATGCGCTGACCCTTGCGGCCCCAGATCGAGGCAGCGGTTGCCGCCTCATCGTTGGCCTCGAAGCGATCGGCCGCCGGGAGGGTGCCGTCGAGCGCCTGCAACGCATTTGCGATGTCCAGCACGCCCCAGCCGGTCAGTGGGTCGTGGCCCGACGAACAGCCGTCGCAGCCGCTGTCGGGCTGCGCGTCGTCGGCCGAGCGGGTCAGGAGCGCGGCCACCTGGTCGGCCTGGAGCTGCGGGTTGCTGGCGAGGAGAAGGGCGGCGGCCGCGGACACCTGTGGCGCCGAGAAAGACGTGCCTTGGCCGCGGCGGAACTCGATCGGCCCGCAGTCCGAGTAGCCCTGGAGGACGCAGCCGGGCCGCGTGCTCAACGTGAGCGCTCGTGGCAGGGTCGAGAAGATCTCGTCGCCCGGAGCGGCTATGTCGTTGTAGACCACGTCCCTGTTCGAGAACGCCGGCACCGCGCCGTCGCGGGCGACCGAGCTCACGCCCAGCACGTGCGGCAGCGCAGCCGGATAGCCGGCGTAGCCCCAGGGCTCCTCGGGGGCGCTGTCCGCGTTCCCGACTGCTGCGACGACCAGCGCTCCCTTGCTGACCGCGTACTGGACTGCAGCCGCCTCAAGCGGCGAGTATGTGTCGCGCGACCTGTCGGCCGGGTCGCGTACCCCCCCGAAGCTCATGTTGATCACTTGCGCGCCGTGGTCGACAGCCCAGCGGATTGCCCTGGCCTCCGCCTCGGGCGAGATCGTCCCATCGCTTCGCACGACCTTCGCGACGAGAAGCTCGGCGGTGAAGGCGATCCCCGCGATGCCTTGCGAGTTGTCCAGCGAGGCGGCGATCTCTCCGGCGACGAACGTGCCGTGCCCGTTCGTGTCGGTCTGCCAGGAGCTGGCGACGAAGCTGGCGCCGCGGAGGATCTGGTCCTGGAGCTCCGGGTGATCCGCGTCGATGCCCGAGTCGATCACGGCTACTCGAACGCTCAGCAGGTTCGGGAACTGGAACCAGCCGTCGAACGCGTGGATGCGGTTGAGATACCACTGGCGGCCTACGAGCGGGTCGTTCGGCACGAACGAGAGACGGCGTGAGTCGTGCAGCCGCTCGACCCATGCGACACCGTGAATGGAGCCGAGCCCCGAAGCACGGGGCGAGTCGACCATGAGGGCGAAGGGGGCGATTGCCGAAACTCGGTGGCCGGTACGAGCCTCGACCTGCCGGCTGACGAGCCGGGGTGAGGCGCCCTTCTGCAGGCCGATCGCATAGCGGGCCGCGCTCGCCTGGGTAGGCGCGGCCAGCGCCAGGAGGAAGACTGCGAGCGCAAGCCGTCTCACGCGGGCCCCACCGTCAGCGTCGGGCTGACGCCCGGGACGAAGCCGTGACCCGGTGCGAGCCGGGCGCGGTATTCGCCCGGAGAGAGCGTGAGATGTGCCTCGAAGTCGCCGTTCGCGTCGACCGGGGCCCGGACGACCGTCGTCCACGTGCTCCCGCTGAGCCGCTGCACGGCGACCGTCGCCCCGGGGAACAGCGGGCGCGCACGGCCACGGAGGGTGGAAGCGTTCTTCATCCCACGGAAGCGTACGAGCGGAGCGACCGCGACGTGCGCGATCCTGCTGCGCGCGGCGCCGCTGGCGAGCCGGTAATCGGTCGGTACCCGAGGCCGGGCCGCGACGGTCACCGATCCGTTCGCCGCAGGGGCGACAGACCTCAGCTCGCGCCAGGCCGCGCCATTCTCACGCTGCTCGAGCTCGACGGCGGGGAGGCTCCTGGCGACACCGCTCAGGGAAACCCGCCCGCCGAAGGTCACAGGAGCATCCGGCGTCCCGAGCGAGAGCACTCCGATCCGGAACCAGGTCGAGCGCAGGCCGAGGGCGCGCCGAAGGTCGGAGCCCGTCACGCTCGACTCACCCTGCGTGCCGACGGCCGTCACCAGCTGGACGCGTCCCGAAGGCCCGGCGGCAGTGCGCACGTCCGTCAGTCGTCCCGGGGCCCCGAGCACCCGGTCGAGACGTCCGGCTGAGATCGTGAGCAGCCCCCAGCGGTGGTGAGGGGAAATCGTGTCGTAGGGATCGTCGACCGAGACGAGATACGGGACCGGTGGCCCGCTCCAGACCTCGTTCGCAGATGCGGTGCGGCCCCCCGAGCTGGAGAAGAAGTACGTCGTCGCGACATGGCCTCCGTAGAGGACGACCTGGCCGGCGGTCTCTTGCACCGCGGCTGTCGTCGAGGGCTTCTCGCCGACAATGCCTCGGTAGACCTGGCTCCGAGTGTCGGCGTAGAGGTCGAACCAGGAACCGGTCTTGCGAACGGCAAGCGCGTAGGAGCGCGCCGCGACAGCCTGAGCCTTCAGCGCCTCCGGAAGCCACGTGTTCGGCATCTCGGACGGCACGACGCCGTAGAGGTACGGCTCGAGCCCGACGGCGTTGACTGCCCGCAGCGACCCGTTGGCCACGGAGACGAGGAGCTGGCCGCGGTACGGAGTGCCGGCGAGCCGCAGCGGCGACGAGCCGGGGAGGAAGAGCAACGGCCCGGGGAGCTGCTGCGGCTGCGGGACGTCCGTCGTCCTCAGCCGGAGCCCGGGACCGAAGGTCTGCTCTCCCGCAGCGAGATGCCAATGCTGCCCGATTCCGTCGCGAACGGTGAACGGGGCTGCCGAGCCCACGGCGAGTTGCGCACGGCCGACGGCCAGCTGCACCCGGACCCTCGCCGTCGTCGCCGGGCCAAGCGTGGTACCCGTGTAGTAATGGGCGAGGAT
>JBGOSR010000063.1:0-9985 GCA_041476065.1 Gaiellaceae bacterium | reverse complement strand
GCCGAGCGTCGTCTTGCCGCAGCCGGACTCGCCGACCAGCGCGAGCAGCTCGCCCTCGCGCAACGAGAGCGAGATGCCCTCGACAGCGTGCACGTCGAGCCTAGGGCGGCGGGCGAGTGTGCCGACGAGACCGCGCGCGACCGGATAGCGGACGACGAGGTCCTCGACTTCGAGCAGGGGCGCGCTCACGCCGGCACCACCGCAGCACGATCGTTGAGGTGACACGCGGCGGCATGGCCTTCCGCCACTGGGGAGAGCGCCGGCCTCGCGTCGCAGGCCGCGAATGCACTGTCGCAGCGTGGGCGGAACGGGCAGCCCTCGAGCGGGCGGTCGAGCCGCGGCGGGGCGCCTGGGATCGAAGCGATCGGCCGGTCGGTGTCGTCGAGGTCGGGCGTCGCGGCGAAGAGGAGCCTCGTGTATGGATGGCGCGGTTCGTGGTAGAGCGAGTCCACCGTGCCGCGCTCGACGATCTCACCTGCATACATCACCGCTCCAAGGCCGCACAGCTGCGCCACGACGGGCAGGTCGTGCGTGACGAGGATCAGCGCGAGGCCGAAGTCACGGCAGAGTGCGTCGAGCAGCTCGAGGATCTGCGCCTGCACCATCACGTCGAGCGCCGTCGTTGGCTCGTCTGCGATCAGCACCTTCGGGTTGCACGAGAGCGCCATCGCAATCGCAGCCCGCTGCCGCATCCCGCCCGAGAGCTCGTGCGGGAAGCGCTGCCCACGGCTCGCCGGGATCCCGACGGATTCGAGCAGCTCGCCGGCACGCGCTCTGGCCGCCGCGCCCTGCGCCCGGTCGTGGAGCTCGAGCGCCTCGACGATCTGCGAGCCGATCGTCCGGACGGGGTTGAGCGCGTTCATCGCGCCCTGGAAGACGATCGCGATGTCCACCCAGCGGTGCGGCCGCACGCTCGCCTCCCCTTCGGCGAGGAGGTCCTTCCCTTCGAAGAGGACGCGCCCGGATGCGCTCGCGGTCGGCGGAAGCAGGCCCAGCACGGCGAGCGCCGTCGTCGTCTTGCCGCAGCCGGACTCGCCGACAAGACCGAGCCGCTCGCCGGCCTCGAGCGACAGGCTCACCCCCTGGACGGCGTGCAGCTCGCCCCCGTCCTGGAGATCGAACCAGACGTTCAGGTCCTCGATCTCGAGCAGCGGCGTCACAGCGCCTCCGAGGAGCGGCCCACCAGCGGCCGCAGGCGGAAGCTGCGTGCGCCGAGATGGGCGACCCGGAGCCGCGGGTTGAGCGCGTCTTCGAGCGCGCCGCCGATCAGGCTACAGCTGAGGATGATGACCGCGACAAGCGCGCCGGGCGGGACGATCGCCCACCAGGCGCCTGCCGAGATCGCGGCGCGCTGGAACGCGTTCTCGATCACCTTCCCGAGCGAGATCCGGCTCGGATCGCCGAGGCCGAGGAACGACAGCGCCGTCTCGTCGAAGATCGCGACCGCCACGGTCAGGACGGTGTTTGCGATCAGCAGCGGGGCGACCTGCGGCAGCACGTGCCGGAGGACGATCCGGGCATGCCCGGCGCCGAGAGCCCGGGCGCGCTTGACGTAGGTGCGCTCGCGGACGCTCTTCACCTGGGCGCGCAAGACCCGCGCCGTGCTCGTCCAGAGCAGGATCCCGATCACGATGATGATGTGCGACAGGCTGGGGCCCCAGATCGCGGCGACGACGATCATCAGCGGGACGTCCGGGATGACCAGGAAGTAGTCGGTGATGCGCATCAGGATGACGTCGACTTTGCCTCCGAAGTAGCCGGCGAGAATCCCGACCGTCCCGCCGATCAGCATCGAGAAGGCCGTCGCCGCGAAGCCGACGAGGAGCGAGATCTGCGCGCCCCACATCAGGAGGGTGACCATGTCGATGCCCCCGTCGTCGAGGCCGAGCGGATGGCTCGCCGACGGCCGTCCGAAGACGGGGCCGACCTGCTCGTGCAGCCCGTAGGGCGCGATCCAGGGAGCAAGGAGCGCAGCCGCCGCGAGCAGTCCGAGCACGACGAGCCCGAGCGTCGCCGAGGGCCTGCGCCTGATCGCCCGCCAGACGACCCCGCCGCGAGCTGCCGTCGCTTCCGGCTCGGCAACCGCGCCCGGCTCGTGGATGACGACGCTCACTCGGTGATCCTCGGATCGAGCTTGAAGTAGAGGAGGTCCGCGAGCAGGTTGCAGACGACGACCGAGATCGTCAGGAGCAGGAACGCCCCCTGGAGCATCGGGTAGTCGCGCTGGAGCACCGCGTCGTAGACCGCGCGTCCGATCCCGGGCCACGAGAACACCGTCTCGACGAGGATCGCCCCCGCCACGATGTAGCCGAGCGAGAGGGCGACGAGCGTCGCCACCGGGAGCATCGCGTTGCGCAGCGCGTGCTTGCGCACGATCGTCCACGGGCTGAGCCCCTTCGCGCGCGCCGTGAGGATGTAGTCCTCGCCGAGCGTCTCGAGCATCGCCGAGCGCACGATGAGCGTGTACTCGCCGAAGAGCACGAGCCCGAGCGTGAGCGCAGGCAGCGTGATGTGAGCGGCGAGGTCCCTGAGGTGCGTCATGAAGGAGGGGTTGATCAGGAACTCGTTCGTCAGCCCGCCGGTCGGCAACGTCCCCGCGAACAGGATCACGAGCATCAGCCCGAGCCAGTGCGTGGGCATCGAGTAGAAGCCCAGCGCGGTCGTGACGCTCACGCCCTCGACGGCTGTCCCCCGCCGCCAGGCTGCGATCACGCCCGTGAACGTGCCGAAGACGATCGCGAAGATCGTTCCCAGGAGAACCATCGGCACGGTGTTCTTGACTGCCGCCGTCAGGTTCGACGAGACCGGCTGCTGATTCGCGAACGAGATCCCGAGGTTCCCGTGCGCGAGTTGCTTCAGGTAGAGCACGAACTGCGTGCCGCGGGACTTGTCGAGCCCGAACTCCCTTCTCAGCGCAAGGCGCGTCTCGGGCGTCGCGTGCGGTACCCGTGAGAGGTTCGCGACGGCGTCTCCGGGCGCGAGCCGGAAGAGCGCGAAGTTGATCATGAGCGCGACCGCGATCGTGACGACCGCGAAAGCGACCCGTTTGATGACGTAGTCGGCGCCTCTCACTCCGCCCCCTCGAGGAGCGGCCCTAGGAGGGGTGGACGCTCGTCAGGCTGAGCTTCGACAGCGCGTTGAACGGACCCTGCGAAGACTCGACCAGGCCAGACCACTTCTTCGACGTCGCGCTGACGTGATCGAGCGCCGCGAGCCAGAGGTACGGCTTCTTCTGCGCGAGGTACGCCTGCATCTTCCAGACGACGTCCTTCCGCTTCGCCTGGTCCGGCGTCAGCTGCTGCTTCGAGTACATGGCGTCGTAGCGCTTGTCGCAGAAGCCGGTGTCGCTCCAGTTCCCGTATTGCGCGCACGTGACGACCGAGAGCATGAAGTCCGGGTCGACGAGGCCGACCCAGTCCCAAAGGGCCAGGTCGAAGTTCGCGTACTTCCCGTCCGGCGCCGTCATCGCGTCGAATGCAGCGGTCGAGTCGAGCGCTTTCTGGGTCAACTGCACGCCGATCTTCTTGAAGTCCGGCTGCAGGATCTGGAACGTTCGGTTCGCGCTCGGCACGTCGGTCGGCGTGATCACCTCGTAGGCCATCTTCTCGCCGTTGGCCACCCGAATGCCGCCCCCGCCGCGCTTGTAGCCGAGCTTGTCGAGAATCGAGTTGGCCTCGGTCGGGTCGAACGGGGTCGGCTGAATGTTCGGGTTGAACCACTCCCCGGTCGCCGCCGGGATGATCGTCGCGGCGGGCTTTGCCGCTCCAAGGAAGACGACGTTGACGATCTGGTTCCGGTTGACGGTCAGGTCGAAGGCCTGCCGCAACTTGAGGTTCTGCAGCTCGGGATGGCTCTTCTTGTTCGGGCTCGAGTTGATGATGAAGTCGGTCTGGTCGACCCCGGGCACCTGGGTGATCGCGAAGCCGGCCTTCTTCAAGGTCGAGATCGCGGTCGGGGGCACCTCCTCGATCGCGTCGATCTCGTTCGCCTTGAGCGCGGCGACGAGCGCGTCGTCGTTCGAGAACATCCGCAGGCCGAAGCCGTCCGCCTTCGGCTTGGGGCCGTAGAAGGTGTCGTCGCGCTGGAAGAGAGCGATCTGGTCCTTCTTGAACTTCGTCAGCTTGAACGGCCCGGCGCCGACGACCGGGGCCGAGTTCGCGAACGTCTTCAGGTCGGCGCCCTCGTTGCCCAGGTGCTGGCTCCAGATGTGCTTGGGCAGGATCGCGAACTGCTGGAACTGGCCGAGCACGTTGCCCGCGGGAGCCTCGTAATGGACGATGAGGGTAGTCGGATTCGGCGCCTCCGCGGTCTTGATATGGGCGATCAGGCCCGCAGCGTTCCCCGCCCCGCCCGCCTTGTACTTGATGTCGGTGTTGATCGTCCAGGCCGCGTCTTCGGCCGTCAGAGGCTGGCCGTCGCTCCACTTCGCGTTCGGCACCGTCTTGAACGTCCAGGTCTTGCCGTCGGCCGAGGTCGACCACGACTTGGCGAAGTCGGGTGCGAACTTCAGGTTCGTCTGGTCGTACTGGACGAGGAAGGGATAGATGTACACGAAGGTCGAGTACGCGTCCTGGTTGAAAGCGACGTACGGGTTGAGCGAGTCGATGCGCGAGCTCGTCCCGATCCTGAACGTGCCGCCGGTCTTTCCGCTCGAGCCGGCTCCGCCACACGCAGGGAGCGCGATCAGCATGCTCGCGAACAACACAGACGCCAGGAACTTGATCTTCATGCCAGCCTCCCGGAGCTCACGCCCTGAACGCCGGCTCATCCACCGTCAGGGCTCGCGAGTCCGCGTCGAGCGTACAACGAACCCCTAGCGGGAGTGAAGCGAGGTGCTTCCCGTGGCCGAGCGGCAGCTTGTAGATGACGGGCACGCCAAGCGGCTCCAGGTACTCCTCGAGGACGTCTTCGAGGGTACGCGACCTCGGCCACTCGGAGGATTCCCGCATGTCTGCGTAGTCGCAGTCCTTCATCTCGCCGACGACGACGCCGACGGCCTGCTGGAGCTTCCCCGCGTCGCGAAGCTGGTTGAGGAAGCCGTCGACGTAGTAGGGCGGCGCCTTCACGTCCTCGAAGAAGAGGATGGAGCCCTCGAGCACGAACTCCCACGGCGTGCCCATCGTCTGCATCAGCAGCCAGAGGCAGCCGCCGACGAGCGGCGCCGTCACCTTGCCGGGGCTGATCGCTCGCACGTACGGGTCGTCGGGGTCGCGCGGCACGTCGCCGACGCCACCGGTGCGGAGCACGTCGAGCTGACGATTGAGGGAGAAGCTCGACGAGTCCTTGTCTCCCACGCCCAGGAGCCCGTAGCCGTAGAGCGTGGCGAGTCCCGTGCGCTGGCGGATCGCGACGTGGAGCGCGGTGATGTCCGAGTAGCCGACGAAGGGCTTCGGGTTCGCCGCGATCACGTCGAAGTCGACGTACGGGATCGTCTGGGCCGAGCCGTAGCCGCCCTGGAGGGCCTGGACGACGTCGACCTCGGGATCGGCGAACATCGCGTTGATGTCCGCGGCGCGTTGCTGCGGGTCGCCGGCGACGTAGTCGTCCTGCGCGTAAGCGCCCTCGCCGAGCTTGACGCGGTAGCCCTTCGACTCCCACCACTCGATCCCGCGCTCGACCTCGGAGCGTGACTCGTACGGGCTCGCCGCCGCGACGACGCCGATCGTGCCGCCGTCCGGCAACGGCTTCCCGAAGAGCGTGGCCTCGATCATCGTGCGCTTTCTACACCGCGCAGGACGTGGAGGACGAGGGATCCGAGCGTTTCGAGGTCGTAGCCGCCCTCCTGGACGAGCACCGTCGGCAGCCCGAGGCCGCCGATGACCCGCCCCGCCTCTTCGAACGCCGGCTCGCTCACCTGAAGCGGGCTCTCCGGATCCGACGCGGCTGCGTCGACGCCGAGCGAGACGACGAGAGCGTCTGCGTCGATCCACTCCGCCGCTTGCCGGACGGCGTCTAGCCAGACAACGTCGCCCGCGCCCGGCGCAAGCGGGAGGTTCAGGTTCGCCCCCTCCCCGGTCTCGTCGGCGAAGCCGAGGAAGTGCGGGAACCAGCCCGCGCCGGGATCGGCGTGCACCGATGCCACCGGCACGTCGGGCCGCTCCCAGAAGATCTCCTGCGTCCCGTTGCCGTGGTGCGCGTCGATGTCCAGCACGGCGACCTTCGCAGCGTGCGCGCGCATCGCCTCCGCGGCGACCGCCGCGTTGTTCAGGTAGCAGGAGCCTCCGTAGGCGGCGCGACACGCGTGGTGGCCCGGCGGCCGAACGCACGCGTACGCATGCGGTGCACCCGCGGCCACGAGGTCGACCGCCGTGAGCGCTGCGTCGACGGCGCCCCGCGCCGCCTCCCACGTCCCCGGGCCGATCAGCGACATCGTGTCGTATGCGAAGTAGCCGGGCCGAGCCCAGGTCGCAACCGGCTCTCGGCGCGCACCGAGCTTCTCGTGCGCGAACACGTATGGGACAACGCGATCCTGGCCCGGGTCCTCTGCGAGCCCGGCTGCCTCCCACTCGGCCCACGCGTGCGCCAGGAACTCGACGAGCGCGGCGTCGTGCACAGCGAGCAGCCCGGCGTCGTCATGAGGCTCGGCGGGAGTCGGGTCGCCGAGAGCCGACAAAAGGGCATCTGCTCGTTCCGCCGTCTCGGTTCCGGGCGTGCGCACGCCGACGAAGATCTCGGCGCCCGGCTTGTGCAGGCGGCAGCGCTCATCCCAGACAACGGGCATCGCGGGCATCGTCGGGCGACCCTATAGTCGCCCGGTGAGCAAGAGGAGCCTGCGCGACCACGGCCTGCGGATCGGCGAGCTCGACGCCGGGCCCGGGAACGCGATCACCGATGTCCCCGGCGTCACGGTCGGCCAGGTCACGGTCTGGCGCGACGAGCCGACAGTCGCCCGCACCGGCGTGACCGCGATCCTCCCGGGGCCGGTCGAGACGCTCCTCAAGAAGCCCGTCCCTGCCGGAACGGCTGTCCTCAACGGTGCCGGCGAGCTGACGGGCTCGATCGAGATCCGCGAGTGGGGCATCCTCGAGACGCCGGTCTATCTCACGTCCACCCATGCTGTCGGCCGAGTGATGGACGGCGCCGTCGCCGTCGCAGTCGCGGCCGATCCGGCCGTCGGCGTCGACAACGTCGTCATCCCGGTGGTCGGCGAGTGCGACGACAGCTGGCTGAACGACGCGCGCGTCGTGCAGGTCGAGCTCGACGATGTCGCCAAGGCTGTCGCGGAAGCCGGCACCTCGGTCGAGGAGGGCGCGGTCGGAGCCGGGACCGGCATGACCTGCCTCGGCTACAAGAGCGGGATCGGAACGTCGAGCCGCCTCGTGCCCGAGCTGGGCTGCACCGTCGGTGTCCTGGCGCTCACGAACTTCGGCGGTTCACGGGAGCTGCGAATCGACGGCGTCCCTGTCGGACGAATGCTCGCCTCCGCCGAAGGGCGGCCGAAGGAGGCGGGGAGCTGCATCGTCGTCGTTGCCACGGACGCAGCGCTCACTCCTGCGCAGCTCGAGCGCGTCGCTCGGCGCGCCGGCCTCGGGCTCGCGCGCACTGGGTCGGTCGCCTACCACGGGAGCGGCGAGATCTTCGTCGCGTTCGCGACGACTGACGCGCGCTCGGTGGCAGATGCCGAGATCGACCCGCTCTTCCCCGCCACAGTGGACGCGACCGAAGAAGCCGTCGTCAACTCCCTCTGGGCGGCGGAGGACGTGACCGGCCGGAAGGGCCGCGTCGTCAAGGCGTTGCCGCACGACGACGTGCTCGAGCTACTCGAGCAGGCTCAGCGCTTGCCGGGCCGCGGCCGGTAGCGCCCGCCGTACATCGGCAGGTCGAGCTCGGCGCCCTGCCGGTCGAGCTGCTCCAGGAGCCGGTTGAGCCCGAAGCTCCCGCGCTCGCGGACCATGGTCACCGCGTCGAAGTCGACGACCGCGGTGATGACGTCCTCTCCGGCACCGGCCTCGTACCGGACGATCCCCTCGGGATCGACGACGACGCTCCGCCCGTTCCCGACCGGCGACGCCGCATTGACGTTGACGATGTACACCTGGTTCACGATTGCATTCGCGCGCGCTACGACGATCTCTGCGTCGCGGTCGCTCGTCTGCGTGAGGCTGACCTGGAGAATGGCCTCGGCGCCGTCCCAGGTCAGCTGCCGGAAGACCTCTGGAAAGACCCCGTCGTGGCAGATCGCGAGGCCGAGGCGCCCCACCCCCTCGATCTCGAAGCCGACGACCTCGCGCCCGGGGAGCGACGTCTCGTACGGCTGCCACGGGAAGCACTTGCGGTAGGTCGCGACGAGCTCACCGGACGGGGAGAGGACGACAGCGGTGTTGTAGACACCCTCCCCGGCGCGCTCGTAGACGCTCCCGGGCACGAGCCAGAGGCCGGTCTCACGCGCCAGTGACCCAAGCCGCTCCGTGAGTGGGCCAGGGATCTCGACGGCGCGTTCCAGCGGCGTACCGTTCATGGAATCGAGCATCGGCGGCAGGGCCATCAGGTGCAGCTCGGGCGCGAGGACGAGCTGGACGCCGTCGAGCATCGAGGCAAGCGAGCGCACGCGCCGCTCGAACTCGCCGAGCGTCGCTTCGAGGTCGTTCGGGATCCCGGCGGTTTGCAGGCCGGCGACGAGCAGCGATCGGCGTTCGTTCATCGGTTGATGCTACTCGCACCGGCCGTCTGCAGCATGCGCCGAGTTACAGTCTCCGCGTGGGCGGCGAGGCGGCGAGGATCGAGCAGACGGAGGCGGGCGCGGTCGCCGGCGGCCCGGGCTGGTTCGTCCTGAACCTCGCCGAGGCGCGGTGGATGCGGAGCGTGGAGGGCGGCGAGTGGTCGGACTTCGAGCCAGACGACGGGTTCGAGCACTACGGGATCGGCGTTCACGTCCTCCAGCCCGGTCAGCCGAACGGGATGTACCACTCGGAGAACGTGCAAGAGGACTTTCTCGTGCTCTCGGGCGAGTGCGTCCTCGTCGTCGAGGAACAGGAGCGCCACCTGCAGGCCTGGGACTTCTTCCACTGCGCGCCCGGGACGCACCACATCCTCGTCGGAGCTGGAGACGGGCCATGCGCGATCCTGATGGTCGGCATCCGCGGCGAAGGCAAGAAGCTGCACTACCCGGTCAGCGAGGTCGCCGCCCGCCACGGAGCCTCGGCCCCGGTCGAGACCGACACGCCGAGCGTCGCGTACCGAGACTGGTCCCGGGAATACACGCCCGTTCGCGCCACCTGGCCACTTTGACGAAGCGCGAGGAAGAGCTCCGCGCCGTGACGGTCGGCGAGCTGCGGCCGCTCGCTGGCCCGGTCGAGCTCGTCGACTACGACCCGGCTTGGCCGGAGCTCTACCGACGCGAGGCCGAGAGGATCCGGGCAGCGCTCGGCGACCGTGTGCTCTTCCTCGAGCACACGGGCTCGACCGCGGTGCCCGGACTGGCGGCCAAGCCGATCGTCGACATCACACTTGCCGTGCCCGACTCCGCCGACGAGGACGGATACCTCCCCGCGCTCCAGGCCGCCGGCTACGCCCTGCGCATCCGCGAGCCCGACTGGTACGAGCACCGCGTCTTCAAGGGGCCTGACACGAACGTGAACCTGCACGTCTTCTCGGCCGGCTGCCCGGAGATCGACCGCATGCTCCGCTTCCGGGACCGGCTGCGGAGCGACCCAGCGGATCGGGAGCTCTACGAGCGCACGAAGCGCGAGCTGGCGCAGAAGGAGTGGAGGTACGTCCAGGATTACGCGGACGCGAAGACTGCAGTCGTGGAAGAGATCATCGCGAGAGCAGCGAGCTAACGGCCGATCTCAGGACGAGTGGCGATACGGAACGACCGGGCGAGTCGAGTCGCGGCACGTCAGTCGCGCCACCCGCGCCGTTCGTGAACAAACCGGCCCGATGCGAGCGCGGTAACTTAGAGACATGCGGGCGGAGATCAAGGAGAAGCGGGAGGTCGCGAAGGGGACGCTAATGGTCGTCTTCGACCTGCTCGGCGAAGAGGTCG
>JBGOSR010000062.1:0-10212 GCA_041476065.1 Gaiellaceae bacterium | reverse complement strand
GGCGCCTACGACTACGGCCCTGCCTGGTCGCCTGACGACTCACAGATCGCCTTCGACACGAACCGCGGGATCGGCAACGTCGACAGCGAGATCTTCGTCATGAATGCCGACGGGAGCAATCCGAGGAACCTCACCGACGACCCGGCCCAGGACTACGGCGCCGCCTGGTCGCCCGACGGGACAAAGATCGCCTTCACGCGCTACGCCGGTGCCCAGGCCGAGATTTACGTCATGAATGCAGACGGGACCAACCAGAGGAACCTGACCCGGGACGGCGGGGACGACTCCTACCCGACCTGGTCGCCTGACGGCACGAAGATCGCCTTCGCCTCCTACCGAGCCCCGAACTACGACGGCGACATCTTCGTGATGAACGCCGACGGGAGCGGCCAGACCAACCTGACGAACGATCCCACCTCAGAGGACTTCTTCCCCTCCTGGTCGCCTGACGGCGCCAGCATCGCCTATACCCACTGGCCTTACTTCCTCGCGCCCCTGGGCGGCGGTGGCACCGAGCCCGAGGTGTTCAAGATGAACCCAGACGGGACCGGGCAGACGAATCTCACGAACGATCCTGCGGGCGACTATCTGTCGGCCTGGTCGCCCGACTCGACGCGGATCGCGTTCACGTCCACTCGCGGCGCCGGCGGCAACTTCGACATCTTCGTGATGCACGCTGACGGAAGCAACCAGACGGATATCTCGAACGACCCCGCAGACGACCTCTACCCGGCCTGGTCCCACGACGGGACGCAGATTGCGTTCAGCACCGCCCGTGGCGACAACCCTCCTCCTCCTCCACCTCCGCCGCCGCCACCACCACCACCGCCTCCGCCACCTCCGCCTCCGCCGGTGCACTGCCGGGTGCCGAGGGTGATCGGACTCAAGCTCGGTGCGGCTCGGACCCGGATCCGCAGGGCACACTGCGGCGTCGGGCGCATTCGCCGCAAGAGCTCGACTCGCGTCGGCCGAGTGATCAGCCAGAGCCCGAAGGCAGGCGCAGTCAAGCGCCGCGGCTATCCGGTCAGGCTCGTCGTCGGGCGTCGCTAGGCGCCCGGCGGGCGTAGTACCGCGAACTGATCCGTTACCTCGAGCTGCGGCGTGCTGAAGCGGAAGAGCTCCGCGGGACGGCCTCCCGAGCGGCCCGACTCCCGGCGCTTGCCGGTGGGCTCGAGCACTCCGCGTCGCACGAGAACGCGCTGGAGGTTCGTCGCCGAGACCTCGTAGCCGAGCGCGGCCGAGTAGACGTCGCGCAGCTCGCTCAGCGTGAACGCCTCGGGGGCGAGCGCGAAGCCGATGTTCGTGTAGGAGAGCTTCGCCCGCAGCCGTTCGCGCGCCGCGAGGGTGATCGCCCGGTGGTCGAACGCGAGCTTCGGCAACGCGTCGACCGGGTGCCACGCCGTGTCCTCGGGCAACTCGGGGTCGACGCCGAGTGGGACGATGCCGAGGTACGCCGTGGCGAGCTGCCATTCGCGCGGATGGCGATCGGGCTCGCTGAGCGTCTCGAGCTGCTCGAGGTGCGAGAGCTCCTGGACGTCCACCTTGGCCGCGAGGTGCGTGCGGATCGACTCCTCGAGCGTCTCGCCGAGCTCGAGATATCCGCCCGGGAGGGACCAATCTCCCGCGTACGGCTCCTTCGCGCGCTGCCAGAGCAGCACCTGGAACCGTCCGTCTCGGACCTGGAAGACCAC
Organism: Gaiellaceae bacterium; assembly: GCA_041476065.1. Classification (GTDB taxonomy): domain Bacteria; phylum Actinomycetota; class Thermoleophilia; order Gaiellales; family Gaiellaceae; genus VAXT01. Next base: position 8,521 of record JBGOSR010000062.1, on the reverse strand, counting down.
CGCGAGGGTGACGTGGAACGGTCTGGTAGACTCAGCCATAGTTTTCGACTATCAGGCTAAAACCTAGCAGGGAGTGACGATGTCGACAGTCGGGATCGCGGCGCCGCCCGCAACACGGGACGTCGAAGAGGTTCTACGCCAGCACGGCCTGACGCGTTTCCACCGCAAGGCGATGATCGTGACCGGCGCGGCCTGGACGTTCGTCGCCATGGAGATCCTGCTCGTCGGGTTCGTCGCGCCGATCTTCGCCGGCCTTTGGCACCTGAACGGCCGGATGCAGGGGCTCGTCAACAGCGCGGCGCTGGCCGGTTCGCTCGTCGGCAGCCTCGCGCTCGGGCGCCTCGCCGACCGCATCGGGCGCCGCGCGATCTTCCAGTACTCGATCCTCTGGTACGCGTCGTTCACGGCCATGACCGCTCTCTCTTGGGGCCCGTGGTCGGTGATGACGTTCCGCTTCCTCGCCGGGCTCGGGCTCGGAGGGATGCTCGTCGTCGACCCGTCGATGCTGGCCGAGTACCTGCCGCCGCAGCGCCGCGGCCGCATGCTCGTCTTCCTCGACTTCTGGTGGCCGGTCGGGCTCCTCCTCGCGACTGGGCTTTCGTACGTCTTCCTCGGCCCGACCTTCAACCGTTTCGGCGACTGGAGCTGGCGCTACCTCTTCCTCGCCGCGGCTTTCCCTGCGTTCCTCGCGTTCCTCGTGCGGAGGACGCTGCCCGAGAGCCCCTACTTCCTCGCTCGCAAGGGCCGCAACAAGGAGGCCGCCGATGTGCTGACCGAGATCACCGGCGAGCCGGTTGCCGAGCGTGACTTCGAAGCTCCGCTGGCCCCGCGATCGTCGATGCGCGATCTCCTCACGGGCGCCCTTCGCAACCGGGCCATCCCGACTGCGCTCATCTGGATCGCGCTCAACGTCTCGTACTACGGCTTGTTCCTGTGGCTGCCGTTCGTCTTGCAGGCCGAGAAGAGCTTCCACATCGACGTCTATCTGCTCCTGACGCTGAGCGCGCTCTCGCAGTTCCCGGGCTACGCGGCTGCCATCTGGCTCGTCGAGAGGATCGGGCGCAAGCCGACGCTTGCGGCGTTCCTGTTGCTCGGCGGTCTGTCGGCCTTTGCGTTCGGCGTGGCCGACTCGGAGGCCGTCTACGTGACCGCCCTCTTCTTCGTCGGCTTCTTCAATCTGGGCGCCTGGGGCGCGGTCTACCCGTACACGGCCGAGCTCTTCCCGACGCGCCTGCGCTCGAGCGCCTTCGGCCTGATGGAGGGAGTGGGGAAGGCGGCCGCGATCGCCGGGCCGTACATCTTCGGGAACCTGAAGGACGCGACCGGGAGCACGACCTGGTCGCTGACGTTCGTCGCGATCGTGATGGTTGCGGGGGCAGCGGTCGCCGGCATCTTCGGCCGCGAAACCCGCGGCGAGAAGTTCGCGTAGCTACTCGAGCCATGCCCGTGCCAGGCTCGGGACGTGTCCTGGTGCCGACATGTCCTGGTGCCTGGCACGGAGACATGGCTGGAATCGGACGGGTCACGCTCTTGGTGCCTCTAGGCGCTGGCAATCGGGTCCAAAGCCGCGTCCTAACCGGACATGTCCTGGTGCCTGGCACCTAGACATGGCTCGAACGGCCTGCAGGCTCGTCGATCTAGCCGCCGGCTATTGCTGCGACGACCCTGATCGTCTCGCCGCCTTCGAGCTCGGCCTCGAGCCCGCCGCGCTCACGGATGTCGGCTCCCTCGACGTAGACGTTCACGAGCGGGCGCAGCTCGTCGCGTTCGTCGAAGAGGAGATCCCGCACCGGCAGAGCCCGTAGCGCCGCGCCGACAGTCGGAACCTCGAGCTCGAACTGCTTCTGCCCCCCGGCCTGGTCGGCGAGCAGCCGGGGAAGAACGACGGTTACTGCCACTCCGCGACTTCGACGGACAGGATCGGCGGCAGCTGCGACGCGGCCTCGATCCACTCCTCACCCTCGTTCGGCGAAACGAAGACCGAGCCGCTCTGCGTGCCCAGGTAGACACCCGATGGGTCGAGCGAGTCGTACGCCATGTTCTCGCGCAGCACGACTGCCCAGGCCTGCTCTGGCAGGCCCTTCGAGGCAAGCTTCCAGCTCTGGCCGCCGTCGGTTGTCTTGTAGACGCCGAGCCGTCCGTCCGCGGTCACGCGGTTCTCGCCGTCCCCGTTCGGGACGACGTACGCGACGTCCGGGTCAGTGGGGTGGAGCGCGATCGGGAACCCGAAACCGGTCGGGAGCCCGTTGTCCTCGAGCCGCTCCCAGTTCTCGCCGCGGTCGTCCGAACGGTAGACGCCGCAGTGGTTCTGCTGCCACAAACGCTCCGGCTTCGCGGGATGGACGAGCAGCTTGTGGACGCACTGCCCAACCTCCGGGAACGGGTCGTCCGGCATGAAGTCCGCAGCCGTGCCCTTGTTCTTGGGCGCCCACGTCTCTCCGCCGTCGTCGCTACGAAAGACGCCCGCCGCCGAGATCGCGACGTACATCGTCTGCTCGCGCTCGGGGTCGATCTGGATCGAGTGCGTGCACATTCCGCCCGCGCCGGGGTTCCAGCGCTCGCGCGTCGGGTGCTCGATCAGGCTCCGCACGGGTGCCCAGGTCGCGCCCTTGTCCTCGGAGCGGAAGAGAACACCCGGCGCTCCGCCGAGCCAGAGGGTGCCGTTCCGGCCGGGCTCGACATGCCAGGTCTTCTCGAGCGTGAGCTCGCTGTCCTCGGGCAGAGCGAGCCCCTCGCTCCGCTCCCAGGTCTTGCCGAGGTCGCTCGAGCGCTGGACGGTCGCGCCGTAGACGAAGTTGTTCGCGGCCACGTAAAGGTCGCCGTCGTGCCTGATCGCGTGGAAAATGTCCCAACCCGCCAGGAGCGGATCGTCGACCGTCCAGGAGCGACGCTCTTCGTCTCCCCGGAGAACGAAGAGCCCTTTGCGCGTGCCGACGAGAATCGCCAAACCCATCGCCGGTTAGCCTAACCGAGCATGCAGGTCATTTTGTGCGAGGTCGGGCCGCGCGACGGGCTTCAGAACGAGCCCGACGTCCTTCCTCCCGCGACGCGCGCCGACCTTGTCAACCGGCTCGCCGCGGCGGGCCTGCCGCGCGTCGAGGCGGTCAGCTTCGTCCGCGACGATGCCGTGCCGCAGATGGCCGGCGCTGAGGAGGTCGTCGCCGGGATCGAGCGGCGCGACGGCGTCGAGTACGCCGGCCTCGTCCTCAACGAGAAGGGTTACGAGCGCTTTGCCGCGACCGGGCTCGACCGCATGAACGTCACGCTCGGCGCGACCGAGGCGTTCAACCAGCGCAACGCGAACGCCTCGCTCGAGGACGCGAAGGAGCGGGCTTCGAGGATGCTGACCGCGCGCTCGGCCGGAACCACGGTGACGATCAGCGTCGCCTTCGGCTGTCCGTTCGAGGGGCGTGTCGATCCGGCGGTCGTTTCCGGTCTCGTCGAGGAGCTTCGGGGCTTCGGAGCCGAGGAGATCGTCCTTGCGGACACGATCGGCGTTGCCACGCCGGGCCAGGTGCGCCGGCTGATCGAGAGCACAGGCGCGGCGGGCTTACACGGGCACAACACGCGCAACACCGGCTTCGCGAACGCCTACGCGGCGCTCGAAGGAGGAGCCACGCTGCTCGACGCGTCGATCGGCGGCCTCGGCGGCTGCCCCTTTGCCCCGCGGGCGACCGGGAACATCGCGACGGAGGACCTCGTCTACATGCTCGAGGGAGACGGTGTCGAGACCGGCGTCGACCTCGACGCGCTGATCGCGATCTCGGAGTGGCTCGAAGGCGTCCTCGGCCGCCCGCTCGAGGGGCAGCTCTACCGGGCGGGCCGCTTCCCGAGCGCATAGCGCGTCACCCGCGACCCGAAGATCTCGACCTCGCCGTCCGGCTCCATGCCGAGCTTGCGCGCGACCGAGATCGACGGCAGGTTCTCCCGGTAGATGAGGGCGATCAGCCGCTCGAGGCCCAGGCTCGCAAACGCCCAGTCGCGTACGGCCGTCGCCGCCTCGGTCGCGTACCCGTGCCCCCAGTGCTCGCGACCGAGCAGGTAGCCGATCTCGATCTCGACAGGCCCTTCCGCGTCGGCCTTTCGCGCCGGCGACCAGGTTGCGGTGTCCCAGACGAGCAGGCCGCAGCGGCCCATCAGCGCTCCGTCGTCCTTGCGCTCGACACCGAGCTGTCCGAACCCCTCGGCCTTGAAGTTGCCGATCATCCGCTCGAGGCTCTGCCTGCTGCGGTCGCGATCGATCGCGCCTCCGGAACCGATGAACCGCATCACCTCGGAATCGGCGTAGAACGCTGCGAGCTCATCGAGGTCGCTCAGAGTGAGCGGGCGAAGCACGAGCCGCTCGGTCTCGAGCCTCACAGGACTCGTCGGACGACCCAGATGACGGCGACGATCGCAACGACCACGAGCAGCAGGTTCCCGAGCCCGAGCAGCGTCCACTTCGTCGTCTGGCCCGGCGAGTCGTCCCCCGCGAACGACCGCTCCACCATCTCTTCGACGTGTCGCTCGATCCGCTCGCCCAGCAGGTCGGAGGCGCTCTTCGGTGTCTCGGTCTTCAACGGCGGGAAGCTCTCTGGCCCACTGTCGAGTGCGAGCTGGAAGATCCGCTCGTGCTGGACGTCCTTCAGGTTCTGCTGCCCGAGATCGACGACCGAGACGCCTTCCGGCAGGTCGTTTCCGAGCAGGGCGCGGGTCGTCTCGGAAAGCAGGATCTGCCCGCCGTGGCCCGCGGAGCAGATGCGTGCGGCGCGCACGACGTCCAGGCCGAGGTAGCCCTCCTCGCCCACGGACGGCTCCCCAGTGTGGAGGCCCATCCGTACTCGCACCTCGGCCCCTTGCGGCCAGGTGTGCTCGGCGAGCGCCCGCTGAGCCGCGACCGCGCCGGCGACGGCGTCCCGCGCGCGCGGGAACGAGTAGAAGAACGCGTCGCCCTGCGTGTCGACCTCCGTACCGCCCTTCGCGCCGAGGTGCTCGCGCAGGAGCCGGCGGTGATCGCGAACGACATCGCCATAGTCGTCGCCGAGCCTCTGGAGCAGCCGAGTCGACCCCTCGATGTCGGTGAAGAGGAACGTAACCGTGCCGCTGGGCAATGAAGCCATGCCGAACCGAGTCTACGAAGGGTGACAGTCACAGTGACAGTCACGGTGACTGTCACTGTAGGGTCGCCGAGTCCGAGTGAACGCCGTCGCCCCTGACCCGCGCCGCTGGAAGGCGCTCATCCTCGTTTGCGCCGCGATCTTCGTCGTGGTGCTCGACATCGCGATCGTCAATGTCGCGCTGCCGTCGATCGGCCACGATCTGCATTTCGCCAACAAGAACCTGCAGTGGGTGATCACGGCGTACACGCTCACCTACGGCGGATTGCTGCTCCTCGGCGGCCGCGCCGCAGACCTGCTCGGGCGGCGCATCGTGTTCATGGGCGGCCTCGCGCTCTTCACCGCGGCCTCTCTCGTCTGCGGCCTCTCGACCTCGTCGGCAATGCTGATCGGCGCCCGCTCGGTTCAGGGCCTCGGCGCGGCGATCGTCACGCCGGCCGCCCTCTCGATCATCTCGACGACGTTCACCGAGGGCGAGGAACGAAACAAGGCGCTCGGCGCCTGGGGCGCGGTCGGTGGGAGCGGCGCAGCTGCGGGCGTGCTCTTCGGCGGGATCCTCACCAAGTACCTCGGCTGGCAGTGGATCTTCTGGGTCAACGTCCCCGTCGGCGTATCCGTGCTCGTGCTGACTCCGTTCTACGTGCGCGAGAGCCGCCGCGATGACGTCGTGCACGAGTACGACCCGCTCGGCGCGATCCTCGTCACGGCTGGGCTGGTCAGCCTCGTCTACGCGATCTCGCAGGCGCCCGACGTGGGGTGGGGCGCGTTCCGGACGATCGGGGTGCTCGTTCTCTCGGGCGTGCTGCTCGTCGGGTTCCTGATCTGGGAAGGCCGCGAGCGCGCGCCGTTGATGCCGCTCAGCATCTTCCGGATCCGTCTCCTCGCGACGGCGAACTTCGTCTCGTTGCTCCAGTCCGGCGGCGTCTTCGGGTCGTTCCTGCTGCTGACGCTGTACATGCAAGACGTCTTGCGGCTGTCGGTGCTCCAGACCGGCGTCGCGTTTCTCGCAACGGCGGGCACGGCGGTCGTCGCCGCCGCTCCCGCGCAGATGCTGTCGACGAAGATTGGCGTCAAGCCCGTCATGCTCATCGGTCTCGGCCTGCTCGTCGCCGGCATGCTCTGGTACACGCAGATCAGCCCGCACGGCTCGTACTTCGTCGACCTGATGCCGGGCTTCTTCGCGGTCGGCATCGGGCTTCCGTTCTCGTACATCCCGCTCACGATCGCCGCGCTCGCAGGCGTCAAGGATGACGACGCCGGCCTCGCATCCGGGCTTCTGACGACGGCGCAGCAGGTCGGCGGCGCGATCGGCACGGCGGTGCTCTCCACAGTCGCATTCACCCACGCGAACACGCGGCTCAAGAGCGGAACTGACCCGCGCGAGGCCTTGACCAGCGGCTTCTCTTGGGGGTTCTGGGTCGGAGCCGGGATCTGGACGGCCGCTCTCGCCTGGGCGATCCTGCTCATTCGCGAGAAAGAGATCGGCGAGCACGAGGCGGACGAGCTGTCGCCCGCGCGAAGCTGACCGGAGTCCCCGTCACCGGGATCAACGAGCTCGTGCTCGAAGTCGCCGACCTCGAGCAGTCGAAGGCGTTCTACGCGGAAGTCCTGGGCCTCTCGGTCATGTCCGCGTCGGAGGAACGCGTCTGGCTGAGGGCAGGCGGTGGAACGCGCATCGGCCTCTGGACAAAGCAGGTCGGCATCTCAGGAGGCCAGGGCGGCGCGCACGTCCACTACGCGATGCACGTCGCCGAGGAGGACTATGCCGCAGCCGTCGAGGGCCTACGCGAGCGAGGCTACGACCCGCACGAAGAGGACTTCGAAGAGAACGGCCGGGCCGCGTACGTGACAGACCCGGACGGCCACGTCGTCGAGCTCTGGACCTGGGAGGGCCGGGCCTAGCGACTCACTCGAACCGGCACATCGGCAAACGGACCTAGCTGCGCGGTCTTCCAGCCAAGCTCCCAGTCGAGCCCGTTGTTCCCGATCGCAGCGTTTGCCGGCGCGTGGAAGACCATGTCGAAGATAACACGCCTACCCGGCGCGATCGTCCCCACGGGCTCGCAATTGAGCACATGACGCTCGTGTCGGAACATGGACGACAAGCCTTCGAGGTAGACCGGGCAGCTCTTGAACCGGAAGGGCCGCTTCGAGGTGTTCGTCAGCGCTACGCGGAAGTGGAAGGGCCGGCCCGCATTGACGTGGAGGCGCATCGCCTTCCCTCCCGGTCGGCTACCGACGATCGACGGGACCAACGGTATGCGTGACGAGGCCGGCGGGTAACGCTCGGCGGGCAGAAATCGAGACATCCGCAGCGACGACGCACCCGGCGCATCACAGCGCGGCGCGACTCGTGGCGGCTGCGTCGTCAAGCGGATCTCGCCGCCCTCGTGGGGGAGCGTGAGCACCATTGCATCCGGAGGGAGTTCGGGCCCCGAGGCCGGTTTGGAGCTCGGCCCACACCAGTTGCGCCAGATCATCTGGACCGAAGTCTCTTCGCCCGGTCGTACGGCTCGGAGCGCCGATCGCGGCGGATATACCGCGCTTGGATCCTTCGGAAACGACTTCATCCAGCTGATGAGCAATCGCTCGCGACGAGCTGCAGGTCCCACAAAGCGAACTCGCGGTCGCCCGAGGAGCGAGCACGGACGGCTCCCCACGTGCTTGAGCGAGATTCCTCCAACGAGACTTCCGGTTGCGCCTTGAAAGAAGAGGCCGGCGCGAAGATCCGACGTTCTGCATGGTGGCGCGAGTCCACGGATAGCGAGGTGCTCGACCACGGGGCGGTCGGGAATCCAGGGGATCACCTGCTCGCTCTTCGACCCGTCGAGACAGCCTGCGGCGACAAGCGCGAAGAGCGCGATCGCGGCAGCTCGCTTCATGCCGGGATTATCGTGGCGGCATGGCGAACCGCCTAGCCGAAGAGACGAGCCCCTACCTCCTCCAGCACGCCGACAATCCCGTGGACTGGTACCCGTGGGGCGACGAGGCGTTCGCCAGGGCGCGCGACGAAGGCCGGCCCGTGCTCCTCTCCGTCGGCTACGCGGCCTGTCACTGGTGCCACGTCATGGCGCACGAGTCGTTCGAGGACGACGAGACCGCGGCGCTCATGAACGAGCGGTTCGTGAACGTCAAGGTCGACCGCGAGGAGCGGCCCGACGTCGACTCGCTCTACATGGACGCGGTCGTCGCGCTCACCGGTCACGGCGGCTGGCCGATGACGGTCTTCCTCACGCCCGAGGGCGAGCCGTTCCTCGGCGGCACCTACTACCCGCCGGAGCCGCGCTACGGACTGCCGAGCTTCCGGCAGGTGCTCGGCGCGGTCTCGGACGCCTACCGGGACAAGCGAGGTGACGTCGCGCAGCAAGCCGCTGCGATCGTCGAGGCGATTCGCCGGTCGAGCGAGCTCGCGCCCTCGAACGATC
>JBGOSR010000061.1:0-10335 GCA_041476065.1 Gaiellaceae bacterium | reverse complement strand
CTCGGCGAAGACTGCGTCCTTGTCCGGGATCATGTCGATGACGCCGTTCGAGATCACCACGTCGAAGCGTTCATCCGGGAACGGCAGCAGCTCCGCCTCGCTCTCGACGAACTCGACGTTGGCCGCGCCCATCTCGGCGGCCGAGCGCCTCGCCTTGTCGAGCATCTCTGGCGTCATGTCGATCCCGGTCACGCTCCCCTCGGAGCCGACCATGCGCGACGCGACGAGCGAGTCCGTCCCGGCGCCGGAGCCCAGGTCGAGGACGCGCTCGCCGGGCTGGAGCCGCCCGAGCGAGAACGGGTTGGCGACGCCGGCGAACGACTCGACGGCGCTGTCGGGCACAGCGGCAAGTTCCTCGGGGTAGCCGAGATCCTCGGCCCAGGCGCGGCCCGTTGGGAAGACGAAGTCCTCCTCGGGCTTGGTCGAGACCCGCGCGTAGGTCTTCTTGATCTCACGCTTGAGCGTTGCGACGTCGATCTCGACTTCAACGGCCATTGCGCGCAAGCTACAACCCGCCGAACCGTTCCGCTAGGCGAAGGTTCGAATGCCTCCCATCGGTCCTGCCGATGGCTGCCGTCGCCACCCAGACGCCGCTTCCGGCCGTCAGGGCGGCGACGGCGAGGATCGCCTCCGCGGCTCCAAATGCATCGGCTGCGAACCCGCCCGCGATCGCACCCACGACGAAGCCGAAGTCGCGCCAGAACCGGTAGCTGCCGACTGCCCGCACACGCTCGACGGGCTGGACGGCGTCAGAGACGGCTGCAATCAGCGTCGGGTAGACGAGAGCAGTACCGGCGCCGAGGAGCGCGGCCGCCACGAGCGCAGGGGCGAAAGCTCCCCCACTCGCAGCGAGCAGAGTGAGCGCCCCCGCCTGAACGAGCATTCCGGCGACGATCAGCGGCTTGGGACCGGTGTGATCCGAGAGCCAACCCGTCAAGAGCTGTCCGATGCCCCAGACAGCCGGGTAGAGGGCGGCAACGGCGCCGATCTGAGAGGCGCTTGCGCCGTGGGCGGCGAGATACAGGGGAGCGAGGCCCCAGACGACTGCGTCGTTCAGGTTGTTGACGAGCCCGGCCTGCGAGCAGGCCCGGAGCACCGGCCGTCGGATCGCTTCGACGGGCTCGTGCGTCCGCTGCTCTTCGACGACGTGATTCGCGGTGTCCCGCACGAACATGACCGTCAACGCCGTGCCGACGATGGCCACTGCTGCCGCCCCGACCCAGATTACGGTGCGCGGTGCAAATGACGCCGCGAGGGCTCCGCTCGCGAACGCGGTTGCCGCCACACCGAGGTAGCCCGCCGACTCGTTCAGGCCGAGCGCGAGCCCGCGCCGCCGAGGGCCGGCGAGGTCGATCTTCATCACGATCGTCATCGACCAGGCGAGCCCCTGGTTCAGCCCGAGGAACACGTTCGCCGCGATGACGAAGCCCCAGTTCGGAGCGGTTGCAATCAGGATCGGAACCGGGATGGCGAGCAGCCAGCCGATCGTCAGCAGCCGCTTGCGGCCGACGCGATCGGCGAGACGCCCTGCGGCGAGGTTCGTCACTGCCTTTGCGATCCCGAACGCAGCGACGAAGGACATGAGCGCGCTGCGGGAGCCGACGCCGAAGTCCGCCTGGCCGAGCAGCGGCAGCACGCTCCGCTCGAGCCCGACCATCGACCCGACGAAGCCGTTGAGCGCGACGAGCAGCGCGAACTGGCGCGCGTTCGCGCGGAGGCCGAGCCGAACTGCGGTCACGCGGTTAGCGAGACCCGGCCGGCGCGGTTCGCCGCCACGATCTGCGCCTGGTCAGCGGGCGGCGGCGGCAGGTCGACGAGCAGCGCGCGGGCGAAGCTTTCGGCGTCGGGGTGTGCGAGCGCCGCGTTGTGCGTGCGCTCGAACCCGATCGACGAGAACGGGTTGCCTGACAGGGAGCGGCCGCAGACGGAGCCGCCGTAGTGGCTCGGATAGATGAGGACGGAGTCGGGAAGCGCGAGCAGGCGCTGGAGCGAGCGGTAGAGCTCCCGGGCGAGCGGCCTGGCATTGCCGTCGGCGTGCAGATCGGGACGACCCACGTCGCCGACGAGCAGGGAGTCGCCCGTGAACACGAACCACGGCGCCGCGTCGCCTCGGCGGCGGTCGGAGACGACGTACGCGTTGTGCGCGGGCGCGTGGCCGGGTGTGGCGAGCGCTTGCACGACCGTGTTCCCGAGCTCGATGAAGACGCCATCGGCGAGCTCCTCGTGCGGGAAGTCGGCACCGGCCCCGATCGGCAGATACGCCGTCGCGCCGGTTGCTTCGACGAGCGCCGGCAGGCCCGAGACATGGTCGGCCTGAACGTGCGTCTCGAAGACGGCGGCGATCGGGGCGCCGATCCGCTCGGCTTGCTCCAGGTACGTGTCGACGAGCTCGACGTGTGGGTCGACGACTGCGAGCTTGCGATGCGTCAGGCAGCCAAAGAGGTAGCTCGCGCACGCGGTCGGCTCGTAGAGGAACGAGCGGAAGATCATGGCCTCTCGGACGGTACGGTCTCGTCGTACTATTGGGCAAGACGAAAGTGCCGATGGGAGGTATCGCCGTGCCCGATAGCCAGTTGAACCTCGTCTGGGACGCGACGCGGCTCCGGCTGCTCGTCGAGATTGGCCGCCAGGGAAGCGTTTCCGCGGCCGCGCGCGCGATCGGCATCGGACAGCCGAGCGCGAGCGAGCACCTGCGCACGCTCGAGGGCGCGGCCGGCCAGCGTCTCGTCGAGCGGGGTGGCCGCGGCAGCCGGCTGACCGAGGCGGGCCAGGTGCTGGCGCTCCACGCCGGTCAGGCGCTTGCGACCCTCGAGGCAGGCGCGGAGGAGCTTCGCCAGCTTGCAGGCCTCGAGGCGGGAACGATCAGGATCGGCGCCTCGACGACTCCCGGCGTCTACCTGTTGCCCGACACGCTCGGCTGCTTCCGGCGGGATCACCCGAACGTCGCCGTCGAGGTCGAGATCGCCTCGAGCGGCGACATCATCCAGCGACTGCTCGACGGGCACGTGCAACTCGCGCTCGTTGGCGAGGTTGACGCAGACCCGCGCGTCAAGCTCGAGCCGTTCCTCTCGGACGAGCTCGTCGGGGTGGCGAAGCCCGGCTCGCTGAAGATGCGCGACCAGAAGGTACGAGCCGGGGGGCTCGCGAAGCAGACGCTGCTCGTCCGAGAGCGGCGCTCGAGTAGCCGGCGGGTGGCCGAACGCGCGCTCGCCGCGGCCGGGGTGCAGCCGGCCGGTGTCTGGGAGCTCGACTCGAGCGAGGCGATCAAGCGCGCAGCGCGGGAGGGGCTCGGTGTTGCGTTCCTCTCTCGCTATGCGGTTGCCGAAGAGGTCGACCGCGGCGAGCTCGAGAGCTTCCGCATCGCCGGCCGGCCGCGCATCGAGCGCAACCTCTACGTCGCGCGGCTGGCTCGCCGGCCGCTCTCGCCGAGCGAACGCGGATTCGTCGCCACCCTCACACGCTGCTGCGCGAAGAGCGAGGAGTTCGCAGCCGCGTGCGTGGCCTAGCGGCTGAGCGCCACGGCCACACGCACGGCCCGCTCGTCGATCGCTCCATCATCCGATCGCGAGCGGGCATCAAGGCAGTCTCGCTGAGCCTCGCCGTCCTCACGGTCACCGCAACGGTGCAGACGGTGATCTACGCGCTCACGATCAGCGTCGCCCTGCTCGCGGACCTGATTCACAACTTCGGCGATGCGGCGACAGCGATCCCATTGGGGCTCGCGTTCTTCCTCCGCAGCGCCCGCGGCGAGCGGTGGGCAGGCCTCGCAGTCGTTCTGACGATCTTCGCGAGCGCGCTCGTGGCGCTTGTCCAGACGATTCTCCGCTTCATTCACCCGCACACGCTGGCGCACCTGTGGTGGCTCGCGGCGGCGGGTGTGATCGGCTTCATCGGGAACGAGATCGCGGCCAGGATCCGGACGCGAGCCGGGAAGCGCCTGAGTAGCCCCGCCCTCATCGCCGACGGGAACCACGCTCGCGTCGACGGCTTCGTCAGCCTCGGCGTCGTCGCAAGCGCGGCCGTCGTCGCGCTCGGCATTCCCATCGCCGACCCGACGATCGGCCTCATCATCACGCTCGTCATCTTCCGCATCACCTGGCAGAGCTGGCACACGGTGAGAGGCACCTAGACCGCATCTAAACCGGCTCGAAGAGACGCTCCCTGTTCCGCATAGCGAAGACAAGTGTCGCCGGGAGGAGCAGGACGAAGCCGAGCCCGACGGCCACGTCCGCGAGATTGAACGCGACGCCGCCGGCGACGATCGGATCGGGCACGCCCGGAAGCGAGGGCCAGAGGGCGATCGAGGCGAGGTTCCCGGCCGCACCGCCGAGGATGACGCCGCTCGCGACGGCGATCGCGCTCGAGCGGGTCAGCGCGACCGCGCCCGCCCATACGAGCGAGCCCGCCGCGACCCCGGCGACGTAGAGCAACGAGCGGTCGTGCGCGAAAACGACCCCGCCACGCTCGGAGACCGCGAGCGCCGTATAGGCGAGATCGAGCCCCGCGACCACGGTCGCGGCACCGAGCAGCAGTCCGAGTGTCCGGCTCATGCCGGTGAGCCTATCCCGAAGAGAAGCTCGCCACGAACCGCCTCGCGAGGCAAAGTCGCGCTGCAAAGAGGTACTGGCCCCGCAAGTCGAACTCTGTTTGCCTGGGCTCCTCGCCTCGCGCGCTAGTCGCGTCGGCTGCCTTCGGGCTTCGGCCGGGGTTCTGGCCACAGGGCCAGTCGAACGACTCTACTCCTTCGAGAAGCCTCGCGTGGTTTCGCCTCGGGACTCAGGCCGCTCGAGCGGGCCTCAGCTTCTGGCGCTTCGTCCGGATCGCCCGCAAGCGCTGGCTGAGCCTGGCCCACGCCCACGGTTCCACTTCCTTGTAGCGCTGCGCCGACTGACCCCTCGTCGCGGCGAGGTACTCGAACCAGGCGTCGGCTTCCTCGATCAGCAGCAGCTCGTGCGCTTCTCGTCTTGTCGTCGGCACCGGGACCACCCTTTCCTCGCTGATGCGGGACGATGCTAGGTCCTGGACCGGACGGACCGGTCCGACCGGCCGTAGGCTCGGCGAATTTAAGTTGCTTCTTTCGTAAGACTTTGCTTACATAGTTGTCGTGGAGGCCGCACTGAAAGCGATCGCAGCGCCGCGACGACGGCAGATCCTCACCCTCGTCGGGGCAGGCGAGCTCAGCGCGGGCGAGATCGCGTCGCACTTCGACGTGACGCGCCCGGCGGTCTCCCAGCACCTGAACGTTCTGAAGGAGGCAGGGCTCGTGAGCGAGCGACGAAACGGCACGCGACGCCTGTACAGCGTGCGTCCCCAGGGTCTCGCGGAGCTGAAGGAGTTCCTCGAGCGCTTCTGGGACCCGCGCCTCGAGACACTCAAACGCGAAGCGGAGAAGGAGGAGCGGAAGAAGCATGGACGCGACCACTGAGACCACGTTCGTCGAGCGGACGATCTCGATCGACGCCAGCCCGGAGACCGTGTGGGAGTTCTTCGTCGACCCGGACAAGCTCACGCGCTGGAAGGGCATGCACGCGACCCTCGAGCCGCAGCCGGGCGGCGTCTACCGGTGCGAGGTCATCCCGGGGCACATCGCGCTCGGCGAGTACGTCGAGCTCGACCCGCCCCACCGGCTCGTCTTCACGTGGGGCTGGGAACAGAGCGGCGACAACACGAACGCCATAGCGCCGGGGTCGTCGACGATCGAGGTCGAGCTGACGCCCGAAGGCGACGGGACGAAGCTGCATTTCGTCCACCGCGACCTGCCGAGCTCCGCCGCGGCGGAGTCGCACGCACAGGGTTGGGACCACTACCTCCCGCGCCTCTCGATCGTCGCCGCCGGCGGCGATGCGGGCGAGGACCCGTGGCTCACCCAGGACATGGAATCGACCAGCTAGCAGGAAGGGAGAGCGACATGGCACATCCAGTCATCCACTTCGAGGTCTCGGGCAAGGACCTCGGCAAGCTCCAGCAGTTCTACGGCGACCTCTTCGGGTGGCAGACGGAGAAGATCCCCGGCGACATGCCGTACGCGATGGTCAAGGGCGAGGAGGGCGGCATCGGCGGCGGGATCGGGCAGGCGCCGGACGGCGCAGGCCACGTGACCTTCTATGTCGGCGCCGACGACCCGCAGGCGATGCTCGACAAGGCCGAGGCCCTGGGCGGCAAGACGATCCTGCCGGTCACCGAGCTGCCCGAGGTGACGATCGCGCTCTTCGCCGACCCGGAAGGGCACGTCGTCGGGCTCGCCAAAGGGATGTAGCACGAGCGAGACCCCACCCGACTTTGCAACAGACTGTTGCTAAGTCCTCGTGGCGCCGGCGGACGGGTTTTAGACCCGGGTGGGGGGAAAGTCGTCTCGTCTACCGGCGCCGGACGCAGATCGACTGGAGCACGCCGATCGCGAGCAGGTTCGCGACCATGGAGCTGCCGCCCACGCTGACGAAGGGGAGCGGAATGCCCGTGATCGGCGCCATCCCGATCGTCATCCCCACGTTGATGAAGATCTGGATCAGGAGCATGAACGCGATGCCTCCCGCCGCGATTGCGGCGAAGGCGTCTCGCGCCAGCGTGACCACCTTGATCGCGCGCCAGATCACGAGGAGGTAGAGGAGCAGCAGGATCGTCGCGCCGACGAAGCCGCGCTGCTCGGACAAGGACGCGAACGCGAAGTCGGTCGCGTGCTCCGGCAGGTAGTTGTAGTTCGTCTGCGTCGCGCCGTTCGGGCCGCGGCCGCTGACCTGGCCCGCTCCGACGGCGATCGTCGCCTGCGTGATGTTGTACGTCGAGCCGCTCGGGTCCCTGGACGGGTTGGTGAAGCCGGTGATCCGCTCGCGCTGGTACGGCTTGAGGACGTTGACGCCGATCGAGGGCCCCAGCCAGAGGACGAACGTCGCAGCAAAGGCGCCGAGGACGAGTAGCGCCGAAACCTGCGACCAGCGCGTCCCGGCGATGAAGAGCGTCGCCCCGAGGATCGCCGCGTAGACGATCGCCGTCCCGAAGTCGGGCTGCAGGAAGACGAGCAGGATCGGGATCACCGCGAGGCCGATGGCAATCAGCGTCGTCCGCCGGTCGTAGATCGCCTTGCCGCGCTCGGCGAGAAAGGCGGCCAGGAACAGGACGAGCAGCAGCTTCCCGAACTCGGAAGGCTGGAAGCGGAAGGGCCCGATGTCGATCCAGCGGCGCGTGTTTCGCACGGTCTTTCCGAGGAGCGGCGTGACGACGAGCATCAGGATCATCCCGCCGTAGACGACTCGCGCGTGCCTGCGCCAGAAGCCGGGGTCGAGGAGCGACATTCCGATCAGGCCGGCGACTCCGACCGCCGCGAAGATCGCCTGGCGGACGACGTAGTAGTTGGGGTTGCCGGGGACGTCGTCTTTCGTGATCCCGGAGACGACCCAGATGCCGTAGGCGACGATGCCGCCGACCGCGAGCAGGAGCGCCCAGTCGAGGTTCCGGACGTACGAGCTCTCGCGCACGCGTGCCCGCGGGCGAACACGGGCTCGCCGGGAGGCGGCGTAGTCGACCATCAGTCGGCCTTCTTCGTCTGGACGACGCCGGCCTTGGCCTTGAAGAACGTCTCGAAGACGTGGAGCGCGGACGGAGCGGCCGCCTCGCCGCCGAAGCCGCCGTTCTCGATCACGGCGCAGACGACGAGCTTCGGCGCGTCGAAGGGGCCGAAGCCGCACCACCAGGACGTGTTAGTGAGCCTCAGGACGCCGCCGCCGACGTCGATCAGCTTCTCGGCGGTTCCTGTCTTGCCGGCGATGCCGACCGGGAAGTGGCCGAAGACTCCGGCCGAGGTTCCGAGCGCCGAGTGCGTCGCCTCGTAGAGCCCTTCGCGGATGACCTGAATCGCGTTCGGGTCGAGGTTGAGCTCCTTGACGGGGGGCTGGAAGCGGCGCAGCACGAGCGGCCCCTGCGTCGGCCCGCCCGTCGGGCCGCCTCCCTGCTCGACGGCCGCGACGACGTGCGGGGTGACGAGCTTGCCGCCGTTGGCGAGCAGGGCGTAGAAACGCGCCATCTGCAGCGGGGTGACCTGGAGATCCTTCTGGCCGATCGCGAGCTGCACGGAGTCACCGGACTTCCAGAGGCGGTCGATCTGCCAATTGCCCGGGTCGGTCTTCTTCGTGAAGGTCTTGTGGCGCCACTCGATCGTGGGCACGAGGCCGCCCAGCTCAGGGCCGACGTCGAGCCCCGACGGCGCGCCGAAGCCGAAGCTCTTGGCCCATTCCTGGAGCGGCTGTCGCGAGCCCGGCAGGTCGTAGAAGCTCTTGCCGACTTGGTAGAAGTACGTGTCGCACGACTGGGCGATCGCCGTCGGCAGCGTCATCCACTGGTTCGCGTTCGGGTCCCAGTTGTTGAACTTGTGACCGTCGATCGTGAGCGAGCCCGTGCAGTGGAGGGTGTTGTACGGCGCGAGGATGTGCTCCTGCATGGCGGCGAGCGCCGTCACCGGCTTGAAGGCCGAGCCGGGCGAGTAGAGACCCGCGATCGCGCGGTTCAGTGCCGGGAAGCTGTCCTGCTGGGCGACACTCGGGTCGAGGAGCGGTGCGAGGTCCTTCTTCTTGCGTGTCGTGTAGACCGTCGGGTCGTAGGTCGGGTACGACGCGAGCGCCCGCACGGCGCCGTCGCGCGGGTCGAGCGCAACGATGGCGCCCGCCTTCGCGTACCAGTTCTTGTTGCCCTGAGCGATGTTGATCCCGTTGACGATTGCCTGCTGGGCCGCGCGCTGCAGCTTCGCGTCGATCGTTAGCCGGATCGCGTACCCGGGAGTGAACGGCACCTTGGGCTCGATCGGGCTGATCGGCCGGCCGAGGGAGTCGACGCGCAGCTGGTCGAGCCCGGCACGCCCGCGCAGGGTCTTGTCGAAGGAGGCCTCGAGCCCGCCCTGGCCGATCTTGTCTCCGAGCCGGTAGCCGCGTGTCTGCTTCAGCTGAATGTCCGAGATCTCGCCGACGTAGCCGAGGATCTGGGCCGCGAGGTCCCCGTAGGGGTAGCGCCTCACGTTCGTGTTCACGACCTGCACTCCGGGGAACTCGGTGTCGTGCTCGTAGAGGTAGCGAATCTGCGGCTCGCGGACGAACTCCTTGACGGTCACCGGGGTGATCGGATCGCCCCGGTGCTTCTTGATCTGGATCGTGATGTCGCCGAGGGGGACCCTGAGGATCCCGGCGAGGCGACGGAGCTCTCCGTATGCGCCGCGATGCGGGAGGTCGGCGGGCCAGACCTGGACTGCTGTTGCGCTCGCGTTGCCGACGAGGATGCGGCCGTAGCGGTCTTTGATCGGCCCCCTGGGCGCCTCCTCGCGGATCAACCGCAGTTGGTTGTTCTGAGCCGCCTGGAGAAACTGGTTGCCGGAGAGCACCTGCAACGACCAGAGCCGGAAGAAGAGGACTCCAAAGACGGTGAGCGCGAGGAAGCCGAGGATCCCGATGCGGAAGGCAAGTTGCGGGGTCAGCCGGTACGGGGCCTCGGAGCGCGGGTCGCGCGGCAGGAAGCGGCCCGGGCGCAGCGGTGTCGCACGGCTAGCCAACGAACTCGACCTCCGGGCGGCGATCCGGCTGGGCGAAGAGCCGCCGGACGAGCGAGAAGACGGGTAACGCGAGCAGCAGGTTGAGCAGGACGCTGCCGGGCAGCACGTGGACCAGTGCGACGTCGGCGGAAGCGGGCTCGCGGAGCAGGTAGTGGAGGATGAGCGAGCCGACCGAGTAGAGAACCGTGACGACGGCGACGGAGAGCAGCGGTGCGTGCGCGCGGTCGCGCCCCGTCGTCTCGCCGTAGCGTCCGATCCAGAAGCCGGCGAGAGTCAACAGCAGCGAGGTGAAGCCGAGCGTGCCGATCTGCGCCACGTCGAGCACGAGCCCGGCCCAGAAGCCGGAGATGGCGCCGAAGATCGAGCCGTTTGCGAGCGCGACGGCGACGAGGAGGACGAGCACGAGGTCGGGCGAGCCGCCGAGAATCCCGATCGAGCCGACGATCGTCACCTGCACGACGACGGCGAAGAAGAAGAGCAGGGCCGATTTCGCGACGGCGAGGACCATCAGGGCATCTTGGGTCTCGGCTTGTTGCTGACGAGCACGACCACTACATCGAGCGAGCTGAAGTCGACGAGCGGCATCACCTGGACGTCCTGGAACGGGTCGATGTCCGTCTGGCCGACCTTCGTCACGAGGCCGATCGGGATCCCCTTCGGATAGAACGAGGGCAGCGTTCCCTGCCGGAGGCCGGCGGTGACTACGAGGTCGTTCTCGAGCACGCGCTTGCTCTTCGGGACGCGATCGAGGAAGAGGACGTCCTCCGAGCCCTGGCTGTGTCGGGCGATGCCGATCGCGCCGGTCT
>JBGOSR010000060.1:0-10341 GCA_041476065.1 Gaiellaceae bacterium | reverse complement strand
TCGCGACGCCGGACGAGGAGCGCTTCGTCGCCGAGTACCCGACCTTCCTGATCGGGCTCGGTCCGACCACGGTCGAAGGCGAGTACGGCTTCGGCGAGGTGGTCTGGGAGCGGACGTCGTACGTCCAGCGCGGCGACTCGAGGGACTACACGGGGACGACTCAGAACCTCTGGGCGATCGCAGCCGGGGTCTACCTCGCGCTCCTCGGCCCGCAGGGCCTCGCCGAGCTCGGGCCGGGGATCATGCAGCGCTCGCAGTACGCGGCAAAGCGCCTCGCCGAGCTTCCTGGCGTCCGCGCGCCGGCGCTCGGCGGGCCGTTCTTCAAGGAGCTCGTCGTCGACTTCTCCCGCACGGGGAAGACGGTTGCGGAGGTGAACGGAGCGCTGCGCGACCGCGGGATCTTCGGGGGCAAGGACCTGAGCGCCGAGTTCCCCGAGCTGGGCCAGAGCGCGCTCTACTGCGTCACCGAGGTGCACACGAAGGCGGACGTGGACCGACTCGTCGCGGAGCTGGAGGAGGTGCTGCAATGACATTGCGCTCCTTCCACCAGGCGAGCTGGAACGAGCCGATCATCCTCGAGCTCACGAGCGAGGGGGAGCGGGGGTTCATCCCGCCGGAGGTCGAGGACGAGATCGCCGCGGCCGTCGGGGACGGCGTCTCGCAGATTCCCGCCGGCCTGCGCCGCTCGCAGCCGCCGGGGCTTCCGGAGCTCAGCCAGCCGCAGGTGCTCCGGCACTACCTGCGGCTCTCGCAGGAGACCCTCGGGGAAGCGGTCAACATCCAGCTCGGGCTCGGTACCTGCACGATGAAGTACAGCCCCAGGGTGAACGAGGAGCTGATCAGGTCGCCGAAGGTCGCCGACCTGCACCCGCTCCAGGACGACGAGACCGTCCAGGGCATGCTCGCCGTGCTGCACGGCTTCGAGCGGATGCTGTGCGAGATCTCCGGCATGAACCGCTTCACCTGCCAGCCGGCCGGCGGCTCGCAGGCCGTCTACGCGAACGCGCGCATGATGAAGGCCTACCACGAGGCGCGGGGCGAGGGCCACCGCGACGAGATCGTCACGACGATCTTCTCCCACCCCTGCGACGGCGCCGGCCCCGCCGCTGCGGGCTTCAAGGTGATCACGGTCTACTCGGGCGAGAAGGGCTACCCGGAGCCCGACGCGATCAGGGCCGCCGTCTCGGAGCGAACGGCGGGGCTCATGATCACGAACCCCGAGGACACCGGCATCTTCAACCCGCACATCGACGAGATCGTCCAGATCGTCCACGACGCGGGCGGCCTCTGCCACTACGACCAGGCGAACGCGAACGGCATCCTCGGGATCACGCGGGCGCGCGAGGCCGGCTTCGACGTCTGCCAGTTCAACCTGCACAAGACGTTCTCGTCGCCGCACAGCTCGATGGGGATGCCGTGCGGAGCGGCCGGGGTGACGGAGGAGCTCGCGCGTTTCCTCCCGAGCCCGACGGTCGAGTACGACGGCTCGCGCTACTACCTCGACTACGACCGGCCGGACTCGATCGGGAAGGTGCGCGCCTTCCACGGCGTCCCGGCCACCGTCGTCCGATCCTACGCGTGGGTGCTCTCGCTCGGGGCCGAGGGGCTTCGAGAGGTGGCCGAGGTCGCCGTCCTGAACAACAACTACCTCGCAAAGAAGCTCGCCGAGGTGCCGGGGATCGAGGTCTCCTTTGCAGAGGGCAACTCCGACCACCGGCTCGAGCAGGTCCGGTACAGCCTCGCGAAGCTTGCGGAGGACACCGGCGTCGGCACCCTCGACGTCGCCCGGCGCACAGCGGACTTCGGCGTGGCGACGTTCTTCCCGAGCCACGAGCCGTGGCTCGTACCGGAGCCGATGACGCTCGAGCCCTCCGAGTCGTACTCGAAGGCCGACCTCGACACGTACGCGGAGATCCTGGCCGAGGTCTCGAAGGAGGCCTACTCCGACCCCGAGATCGTCCTCGCGGCGCCGCACAGGAGCGCGGTGCACAGGATGGAGCAGGCGCCCCACGACGATCCCGAGCGCTGGGCGCTCACGTGGCGCGCCTATCTCCGGAAGGCGGAGCGCTAGCGGCTTGATGTGAAAGTCGGCAGCCCGCCTGCCGTTACTTCTGCTTCCAGAGGCCGGAGAGGCCGGCCGTGTAGAGGATCCGCCGTGGAGAGCACGCGTCCTTGACGAGCTTGAGCGAGAGCGTTCGTCCGGAGACCTTCCACGTATAGGTTCCTCTGGTCGGGCAGGCACCGTCCGCCGTGGGCCCAAAGACCACCGACGTGCCGGTGGCCGCCACGTGCATCGTGGTGAGGAGATCGTAGGGCTTGGGCGCGAAGAGGCTCGTGACACCACCCTTCGTGATCGCGATCGCCCAGTCCCCGGCCGGCTCCGCGTATTCCCCGTGCTTGCGCCAGGTCGCGGCAGTCATCGTTTTCCCCCACGTCCCAACAAGCGAGGCCGGCACGGTAGCTCGGGTGGTCGGGGCCGCGATCCCGGTCGCGACAGGAAGAACCACGGCGACCGCAAGGACGACTGCCGAGCACCACAACGCTTTATGCCGATGCCTGCCCATGACGACGCTCCTCGCGTGGGCCATGATCCTTCTCCTTTCTAGAGCGGTCGGTTGCACTACAGACGCCGTCGATGACGGTCAGTCGTTGTCTCCGTTGTCCGGTAGGACGATCGTCGTCGTGAAGTGGTCTTCGAGTGCGAGCGCGGCGCCGCGGAAGCGCGCGGTTGCGTCAGTCCTTCTCGGGCGCCTCCCCGATCACGAATGCGAGGTCGCCGGTCTGCGTCCCGTTCGCGTCGAACGAGGTTGATCCGCCGCCGGAGACCGGGGCGCCGGCGAGCCGGCGGAACTTGCGGGTTCCCCCGGTGACCGATCCCTTCCAGGTGATGTCCACGCTGAAGGCGAAGGTCACGGGGTCGAAGGCGGTGACCACCTCGTGCTGGTTCGCGTCGAACTCGATCGTGCCTCGCTGGCCCAAGTTGAGCACCGAGTGGGTCGCGAGATCGCGGCAGAAGCCGTTCCCCTCGTTGCAGGGCGAGAAGTCCACGAAGGTGAGTAAGCAGGTCGTTCCCGTACCAGCGAGATCGTCGCCGCGGATCGCGTACGACACGCCGTCGGCGCAGCCCGGGAACGGTCCGAACGAGACCGGTAGCACGAGCTGTACGCGCAGCTCATCGTCGGTCGTGCGGGCCGAACTGATCGGCGCGGCCCACGCCGTCGCGATCGCCACGGTCGCGATCGCGATCGCGAAGAGCGCACGGCGATTCATGATCCTTCCCCTTTCTAGAGCGGTCGATTGCATTACAGACGCCCACATGACTCCTCCCTTTTCGAGGTCTGCGGGAATGCCTGCCATGCTCGCCGCGAGCGGTCGAGCGGCGGTCGAGCGCGAGTACAGGCGACGCCCTAGGCGGAGCGACGCCGACGTGCTAACACCTATGCACGGCCATGGAGTTCCGCGTCCTCGGTTCGCTGGAGGTGCTCGCCGACTCGGCGTTTGTCCCGAGCGCCCCGAAGGTGCGCGCCCTGCTGGCCATCCTGCTGCTCCACGCCAACGAGCTTGTCCCCACTGAGAAGCTGATCGAGGACCTCTGGAGCGGAGAGCCGCCGGCCAGCGCTACGAAGGTCCTGCAGACGTACGTCTCGCAGCTCCGCACGGCGCTGGGCGCGGAGCGGATCGTCACCCGCAGCCCCGGCTACGTCCTCCGCGTCGACGAGGACGAGCTCGACCTGGCGCGCTTCGAGCGCTTGCGTGCGGCCGGAAAGCCGAACGAGGCGCTCACGCTGTGGCGCGGCACGCCGCTCGCCGACTTCGCGTACGAGCCGTGGGCGCAGCCGGAGATCGCGGCGCTCGAGGAGAAACGCCTCGCCACGCTCGAGGCGCGCTTCGACGGCGAGCTCGCCTCGGGGCGGGCAGCGTTCGTCGTCGGTGAGCTCGAGGCTCTCGTCGAACAGCACCCGCTTCGGGAGCAGCTCGGCGCACAACTGATGCTGGCCCTCTACCGGAGCGGCCGCCAAGCAGAGGCGCTCGACGTGTACCGCGACGGGCAGCGGCGATTGCTCGACGAGCTCGGCCTGCAGCCCAGTGCGGCTCTCCGCCGTCTCGAACGCGCGATCCTCCGCCAGGACGCGGCGCTCGACTCGCAGCCCCTGCACAGTGAGGGTCGAGCCCCCGACCCGCGCCGGTTCATCGGCCGTCGGCGTGAGCTCGCCCAGCTCCGAAGCCTGCTGGAACGCGAGCGCTTGATCACGATCACGGGGCCTGGAGGCGCGGGGAAGACGAGGCTTGCCCTGGAGCTGGTGCGTGATCATCCGTCGGTCGTCTACGTCGAGCTGGCGGCGATCCGGGATCCAGGCCTCGTCGCGCCGGCGATCATGCGCGCGCTAGGACTGCCCGCGGCCGCCGAGGCGTCCGCCGAGGAGAGGGTGGCCGCGTATCTCGCCCGCAGGGAGCTGTTGCTGGTGCTGGACAACTTCGAGCAGGTGGCCGCTGCTGCGCCCCTGCTTTCGCGCCTGCTGCAGGCTGCGCAGCGGCTCTCGCTGCTGATCACGAGCCGTTCGGTGCTGCACCTGCCCGACGAGGCGCGGTACGACCTGCCGCCTCTGCAGCTGCCGGACGACCCGCACGATCTCGACGCGTTCGAGGCGGCCGATTCGGTTGCGCTCTTCGCCGATCGCGCTGCGTCCAGCAGGCCCGGCTTCGCAATCACGAGCGACAACGCGGCGGCGATCGGCGAGCTCTGCGCCCGGCTCGACGGGCTACCGCTCGCACTGGAGCTGGCCGGGGCTCGCATCAACCTGCTCTCGCCGGCCGCAATCGTGGCGCGGCTCGGACGGCGGCTTGACCTGCTGAAGGCCACCGACCCGCAGGTTGAGCGGCACGCGACGCTGCGTGCCGCCGTCGAGTGGAGTTACGAGCTGCTCGCCGACGAGGAGCGGACGCTGTTCTCGGTGTTCGCGGTCTTCACCGGGGGCTTCACGGCCGATGCAGCCGAGGCCGTTGCAGGAGCCGACGTCCTGGACGGGCTGGTCGCGCTGCTGGACGCAAGTCTCGTTCGCGCCGAAGGCGCGGTCGGCGACGAGCCACGCTTCGGTATGCTCGAGACGATTCGCGAATACGCGCGCGAGCGGCTCGCCGAGCGAGCCGACGCGGCCGACGTCGAACGCCGCCACGCCCATTTCTTCGGCGATCTCGCGGAACAAGCGGAGGCAGGCCTGCGCGGCCCGCTGCAGACGCGCTGGCTCGAGCGCCTCGACGCCGACCGCGAGAACCTGCGTGCGGCGCTGCTATGGGCTGAAGAGGGTGGCGAGGTCGACGTCGGTCTCGCCGCCGCCGCCTCGCTGTGGCGGTACTGGCAGGTCCGAGGCGAGTACCGGGAAGGCCGCGCACACCTCGATCGGCTGCTCGCGTCTGCCGAGCAGGTCGACCGCAAGATCGTCGCGGCGGGACTCCTCTCTGCCGGTCGGCTCGCCTTCACGCACGGGGATCACGACGCCGCGCAACGCTTGATCGAGGAGAGCCTCGCCAGCCTGCGTGAGCTCGGCGACCGGTCGGCCACCGCGTTTGCGCTCCTCGTGCTCGCGCTGATCGCGCAGGGCCGCGGCGATCGGGCCGACGCGCGCAGTCTCCTCGACGAGGCGACCGCGCTGGCCGGGCAGGCCGCCGATTGGTGGACGCAGTCACTCGTGCTCGGCGGACTCGGCGATGTCCTCTACGCACAGGGCGAATGGGCGGCTGCGCGCCGTGCGTTCGAAGAGGCGATCCGTGCAGCGCGGGAGGCCGGGGACACGCGGAACGTCGCCCGCGCCTCGACGCAACTGGCGACCGTCGTCCTCGAGCAGGGAGATCACGCTCGCGCAACCCGCCTGCTCGAGGAGGCGCTTGCTCTCCAACGGGCGCTCGGCGACCGCTTCGGGGTCCCCCGGTCGTTGCAGACCCTCGGGCTCGCGGCGCAGGCTGCGGGCGACGACGAGTCCGCAGCCACGCACTTCCGGCAGGTGCTCACGATGCATCTCGAGGTGGACGACCGTCTGGGTGTCGCCTCGAGCCTCGATTGTCTGGCGGCGCTTTCGGTACGTCACGCGCAGCTCGAGCGAGCCGCCCGGCTCTACGCGGCGGCGACGGTCCTGCGCCAGATGGGCGGCCACACGCCGATGCACTACATCCAGCCGGGCCGCGACGAGACGATAGAGGCAGTTGCCGGCGCTCTCGGCGCCGAGGCGTTCGCGGATGCCTGGTCGGACGGTCGCTCGCTCACGATCGACGAGGCGGCCGAGTACGCGAGGACGAACCTTCTGA
The DNA here is from genome assembly GCA_041476065.1 of Gaiellaceae bacterium. GTDB lineage: Bacteria > Actinomycetota > Thermoleophilia > Gaiellales > Gaiellaceae > VAXT01. The sequence continues at coordinate 4,041 of JBGOSR010000060.1, read as the reverse complement.
TCGAAAGGAGCGTGTGACATGTCGGTGACGTTGTCCCCCGAAGGCGTTCAGGTCGCGTACCGGGCTGTCGGTGCCGGGCCGCCGGATCTCGTGTTCCTGCACGGATGGGGCGGCTCGGCCGCCTACTTCGAGGAGTCGTTCGACGCGCTCGACCTCGACCACGCGCGTGCCATCGGGGTCGATCTCAGCGGGCACGGCGAGTCGCCGTCCCACGACGCTGCCTGGTCGCTCGAGGGCATCGACGACGCCGTTCTGGCCGCGGCGAACGCCGCCGGCGCGGATCGATTCGTCGCCGTCGGCTACAGCATGGGCGCGAAGTTCGCCCTGCACCTCGCGGTCGCCCACCCCGACCGCGTCGCCGCCCTCGTCCTCATCTCGGGCATCCCTGCGGGCACGATCCCGCTTCCGGCGGAGATGCTCGACGATTGGTACTCCCGCGCCGGGAACGTGGACGCGATGAAGGAGCTGGTGAAACCGTTCTTGACGGGTCCCGTGGACGAGATTGCCTACGACCGCTTCGCGCATGACGCGGCCCGCGTGCCTCGGTCAGCGCTCGAAGGGACGATGCGAGTGACGCTCGAGACGGACTTCGCCGCGTCGCTCCCCTCGATCACTGCACCGACGCTCGTGATCGCCGGAGCACGCGACACGCTCTTCACTCCGGAGCTCCTACGTCAGGCGCTCGTCAACCAGATCCCCGACGCGCGCCTCGCCCTCGTCGACTGCGGCCACGAGATCCCGCTCGAACGCCCGCGCGAGTGCGCCGCTCTGATCGAGGCGTTCCTCGCGGGGCTCTGCGAGTAGGCGTTGGTGGGTGAGCGGACTTCCGTCAAGGTCCTGCCCCCGCTGCTGCAGAGCTACTCCCGGCGCACCAGCGTTGTCGGTCCGGCTACCGCTAGCTTCTAGAGCTTCGCCACCTGCTCCCCGTAGTACGCCATCTCCCGCATGAGGCCCTCGCCGATGTGGGCGCCGACGACGCCCATGCCGTCGACGCAGAGGCCCGCGCGTGCGACGAGGTGCTGGAAGCCCTCGCTCACGCGCACGTGCGCGAGCGAGTCCGTGCTGCCGCGCAGGAGGATGAACCCCGCCAGGTCGCCGCCGTGCGGCTCGAGAAAGACGCCCTCGAAGCTCTCGATCTCGCCGGACTGTTGAAGCGCGGCGAAGTGGCCCATCGCCTCGTTGAACGACTCGAGCGCCATCTGCTCGCGCCCCCGGGCGGGAAGGCCGAAGCCGATGAAAATCCCTGCGTCTGCCATGTGTGACCTCCTGTCGAGGTGGACAACGGTAGGATCTCACCCCAGCACCCCGCGCTCAAGAACACGACTCTTTGTGTTCCAAGTAATGAGCTTCTAGGGCTTGCCTGCCTGGGCCTGCTGAAGCACTGGCTCTGGAAAGCGGCAAGGAGAGGTCGATTCGCTCGACTGTGAGTTGGAACACAAGGATTTAGGCACGAACACATGTTCTGTCCGGGGGCGTCGATAGACTAGCCCGCGGGATGGCCGCCGAAGAGCTCGTCGTACACGGCGCCCGCGAGCACAACCTGAAGGACGTCACCGTCCGGCTGCCGCGGAACGCGCTCATCTGCGTCACCGGGCTTTCGGGGTCCGGGAAGTCCTCGCTCGCCTTCGACACGATCTACGCCGAGGGGCAGCGCCGCTACGTCGAGTCGCTCTCGGCCTACGCGCGCCAGTTCCTCCAGATGATGGAGAAGCCCGACGTGGATTCGATCGACGGGCTCTCGCCGGCGATCTCGATCGACCAGAAGACGACCTCCCGCAACCCGCGCTCGACGGTCGGCACGGTCACGGAGATCTACGACTACCTGCGCCTCTTCTACGCGCGGGTGGGCCGGCCGCACTGCCCGGTCTGCGGCCGGCCGATCGCCGGGCAGTCGGCCGAGGCGATCGTCGACCAGGTGCTCCGGCTCCCCGACGGGACGAAGTTCACGGTCAACGCGCCGGTCGTCCGCGACCGCAAGGGCGAGTACAAGGATCTCCTCGAGCAGCTCCGCGGCGAGGGCTTCACGCGGGTCAAGGTGGACGGCGAGCAGCGGCTCCTCGAGGAGGAGATCGAGCTCGACAAGAAGTTCAAGCACACGATCGAGGTCGTCGTCGACCGGCTCTTGATGAAGGCCGATCTCCGCCACCGGCTCACCGACTCGATCGAGACGGCGATCGCACTTGCCGGGGGGCTCGTGGTAATCGATGTCCTTGGCGATGCACAGCGAGCCGAGGAGGGGGCTCACGGGGGAACCAGGGGTTCCCCCGTGAAAGAGAGCATGCTCTTCTCCGAGCAGTTCGCCTGCCCCGAGCACGGAGTCGGCCTGCCGGAGCTCCAGCCGCGCATCTTCTCCTTCAACTCGCCGCACGGCGCCTGTCCGCGCTGCACGGGGCTCGGCGCGCAGCTCGAGATCGACCCGGACCTGCTCGTCCCCGACCCGGCGCTCTCGATCTCCGAGGGCGCGCTCGTCCCGTGGTCTGTGGGCACCTCGAGCTTCTACGAGTCGGTCGTCCAGGCGATCGCCGACCGCTACGAGATCGACGTCGAGAGGCCCTGGCTCGACCTGACCGAGGAGCAGCAGAGCCTCTTCCTCTACGGCACGAAGGGCGACAAGGTCTACGTCCAGTACCGAAACCGGATGGGGCGCCGGCGCTCGTACATGCTCACGTTCGAGGGGATCGTCCCGAGCCTCCAGCGCCGCTACAAGGAGACCGACTCGTCGCAGCAGCGCGAGCGGATCGAGGAGTACATGAGCTTCCGGCCGTGCCCGACTTGCGGTGGGGCGCGTCTCAAGCCCGAGGTGCTCGCCGTCACCGTCGGCTCGAGGTCGATCCACGAGTTCACGCGCATGTCTGTCACCCGTGCGATCACGTTCCTCGACGCGATCGAGCTGACGCAGACCGAGCGGCTGATCGGCGCGCGCATCATCAAGGAGATCCGCGAGCGGCTGACGTTCCTCGACAACGTCGGGGTCGGCTACCTCCAGCTCGACCGAGCGGCTTCGACCCTCTCCGGCGGCGAGGCGCAGCGCCTGCGGCTTGCGACGCAGATCGGCTCCCAGCTCGTCGGTGTCCTCTACATCCTCGACGAGCCGTCGATCGGGCTCCACCAGCGCGACGACGATCGCCTCATCCGGACGCTCGAGCGGCTGCGGGACCTCGGCAACACCGTCCTCGTCGTCGAGCACGACGAGCAGATGATGCGCGCCGCCGACTGGATCGTCGACATGGGCCCGGGCGCGGGAGAGCACGGCGGCTGGGTCGTCGCCGAGGGGCCGGCCGAGGCGATCGAGCAGAAGCCCGAGTCGGTGACCGGCGCGTTCCTCTCCGGGCGCCGCGCGATCGCGGTGCCGCCGCGGCGGGAGCTCGAGCTCGGCTCCTTCACGGTGCACGGGGCGCGGATGCACAACCTGAAGGGGATCGACGTCGAGTTCCCGGTCGGCAAGCTCGTGTGCGTCACCGGGGTCTCGGGCTCGGGGAAGTCGACGCTCGTGAACGAGATCGTCTACAAGGCGCTCGCGAACCGGCTGCACCGGATGCGCGTGAAGCCGGGCGAGCACGACCGGGTCGAAGGGATCGAGGCGTTCGACAAGGTGATCGACATCGACCAGTCGCCGATCGGCCGCACGCCGCGCTCGAACCCCGCGACATACACGAAGCTCTTCGACCACATCCGTGAGCTCTACTCGCAGACCGCGGACGCGAAGGTGCGTGGCTACAAGCCGGGTCGCTTCTCGTTCAACGTCCGCGGCGGGCGCTGCGAGACGTGCAAGGGAGACGGTCAGATCAAGATCGAGATGCACTTCCTCCCGGACGTGTACGTCCCGTGCGAGACCTGCGCCGGGAAGCGCTACAACCGTGAGACGCTCGAGGTGCGCTTCAAGGGGAAGTCGATCGCGGACGTGCTCGAGATGTCGGTCGAGGAGGCGCTGCAGTTCTTCGCCAAGATCCCCAAGCTGCGTCGGCGCCTGCAGACGCTGCACGATGTCGGGCTGGACTACATCAAGCTGGGACAGCCCGCGACTACGCTCTCCGGCGGCGA
>JBGOSR010000059.1:0-10821 GCA_041476065.1 Gaiellaceae bacterium | reverse complement strand
GGGATCCGGTCACGCGCAAGCGCGCGTCGTCGATGGCCGTTGTCTGGATCGAAGAAATAGGCAATCAGGGCCCCGAGGCCCGCGTATCTGATCAGGCGTAGCATGCGACTCCTCTGACTCGCTGGCAGGTTCCGAGCGACCTACCCTAAACGGCCAGGGGTAACCAGGTGACCGACGGGCGAGGAGGGTTGGCGAAAAACCGGGCGGGGCACCTCAATCGACCGCGGCATGGGCGAGCCCGTCGGGGCGTTATTCCTCGGCTTGCGTGCTTTTGGTCGCGGAAAGTGCGCAGCACTTTGCGCGAGTCCCGGGCCCGTGGCCCGGGACCTACTAGTCGCCCCAGTCGAAGTCGCGCGAACGTCCCCAGAGTGTGTCCTCCTCCTGGGGCTGCTCGGGCTGCGGAGCAAGGGCCGCCAACTGCTCGGCCGGGATGGACTCTTCGCCGTCCATCGTCTCCTCGATCCGCGCCTGCTCTTCGGTCTTGAAGAGCGGGTGGTTCTCGAACGGATCTTCGGTCTCGTATTTCTGCAACGGCATGTCCGACTCGAGCTCCGAGTTTCGGCGCTTGAGCTCGAGGTGCTCCTGTATGACGTTGGCAAAGACGGAAGGCGTCTCTACCGGCATTCGGCCTCCCTGGTCGGTAGGTCGCGTGGACGGGTGGCGGATTGTAACGCAGTAACGCTCAAGCGCCGAGCCTAGCCGCGTCCACAGACGGCGTTTTTGGCTCTCCTGCAGTAGCTACGCGGTCGCTTCCCGCCCGTTTGGCCCGGTGGAGAGCGGCGTCGGCGGCGGCCAGGAGCTCGCTCGCGCCACCTTGACAACGGCCACGGGCACGTCGCCGACGACTAGGATGCGGCCGTGCCGCGTCTTCGCCGTCTATTCACACGCAGGATGGGCCCGGTCGGGGTCGTCCTGACGGCGATCGACATCTGGCGCCGCATTCCGCCGAAGCACCGCCGGCGCATCGTCGCCGAGGCGAGGAAGCACGGACCGCGGCTCGCAAAGGCCGCCGCGAAGCGGCAGCGCCGCCGCCGCCGGCGCTAGGAGGTCCCGGGCCACGGGCCCGGGACTCGCGCAAAGTGCTTCGCACTTTCCGCGACTAAGGGCACGCCTCACAAGGAACAACGCCCCGACGGGCTCGCCCTTGTCACGAGTGGCTTCGGCTCTACCAACTCCACCGTGGTAGGAGGTGCCCCTACGTTTTTGCGCCAACCCTCCTACTAGTAGGAGGACGTCGCCGGCTGTAGGACGTCGCGCACGATCTGGTCCTGGACCCGCGCGTGCGAGGTCGGGTACCCCTCGCTCGGGCTGGCGCGCCACGGCCGGCCCACGTAGCGCAGGGCGCGGCCGGCGACCGCCTCCTCGAGCCGGTGTCGGATCGGGCGCCACGCGCCCATGTTCTGCGGCTCCTCCTGGGCCCACACAACTTCCTCGAGCGCCGGGTAGGAGGTGAGAAGCCGCGCAGCCTCCTCGGTCGGGAACGGATAGAGCTGCTCGATCCGGGCGACAGCCACCCACGGCGCCTCGGCCCGCAACTCGTGGCCGACGAGGTCGTAGTAGAACTTGCCCGAGGTAAGCACGAGCCTCCTAGCCTGCTCGTGGTTGACATTCGGATCGTCCAGCACGGGCTCGAACCGGCCGTCCGAGAGCTCGGCCAGGCTCGATGACGCTTCCTTGTACCGCAGCAAACCCTTTGGCGTCATCACGACGAGTGGCCGTGCGTTCGGGTCGAGCGCCTGGCGGCGAAGCAGGTGGAAGAACTGCGCCGCCGTCGTCGCGTTGACGATTCGAATGTTCTCCTGAGCGGCCTGCTGAAGGAAACGCTCGAGCCTGGCGCTCGAGTGCTCGGGCCCGTTGCCCTCATATCCGTGCGGGAGGAGGAGCGTCAGCCGAGAGGTCTGGCGCCACTTGGCGAGCCCCGAGACGAGGAACTGGTCGACGACGATCTGCGCGCCGTTCACGAAGTCCCCGAATTGCGCCTCCCAGAGCACGAGGGCTTCAGGGGCGGTCACCGAGTAGCCGTACTCGAACCCGAGCGCTGCGTACTCCGACAGGGGTGAGTTGAAGACCTCGAAGGACGCGGCGGCTTCGGACAGGTGTTTGATCGGAGCGTGCTGGGCGCCGGTATGCGCGTCGTGGAGGACGAGGTGGCGATGGGAGAAGGTTCCGCGCTCGGTGTCCTGACCCGTGAGGCGGATCGGAATGCCCTCGACGAGCAGGCTCGCGAACGCGAGCGACTCAGCTTGCCCCCAGTCGATGCCGCCCGTGTCGAGCGCCTCGATCCGGCGTTCGAGCATGCGGACGAGCTTCGGGTTGACCGTGAATCCTTCGGGCACGTGTACTAGCTCGGCGGAGAGCTCGCGGAGCCGCTCGGCCGGGACCCCGGTCTCGACGTTTGCCTCGGCGGAGTGCGGCGTGTTCTCGCCGTGGCCGGACTGCGGAAAGGAAGAGAGCGATGTCCTGAGGGTTTCGTGCGCTGCGCGCATCCGCTCCTGCATGTCTTCCGCCATTCGCTCGGCCCCCTCGGCCGACACCTCGCCCGACGCGGCGAGGTGCTGCGCATAGAGCGTGCGCACGCTCGGATGGCCGGCGATGCGCTCGGCGAGCAGCGGCTGCGTGAACGCCGGCTCGTCGCCCTCGTTGTGGCCGTGCCGGCGGTAGCCGACGAGATCGACGACGACATCGCTCCCGAAGCGCTGCCGAAACGCGAGCGCGAGGCGGATCGCCGAGATCGCCGCCTCGGGGTCGTCGGCGTTGACGTGGATGATCGGGTTGTCGAAGCCCTTCGCGAGGTCGCTCGAGTACCGCGTCGAGCGCCCGTCTGCGGGATCGGTCGTGAAGCCGACCTGGTTGTTCGCGATCACGTGCAGCGTGCCGCCGGTCGTGTAGCCGATCAGGCGCTGAAGGTTCAGCGTCTCGGCAACGACGCCCTGCCCCGCGAACGACGCGTCGCCGTGGATGAGGATCGGCTGCGCGATTGCGGGGTCGTGCACGCCGGCCCGCGAAGAGCGATCGGTCTGCTCGGCCCTCGCGACGCCCTCGACGACCGGGTCGACGGCCTCCAGATGGCTCGGATTGGCTGCGAGCATGACGGTCGCCTGCCCGGCGCCCGTGGTGCGACGCCCCACGGCGCCGAGGTGGTACTTGACGTCGCCACTCGCACCTTCCGCAGTCGCGGCCACGGCCTCGATCGTCCGCTCGCCCTCGAACTCGCGCAGGATCTCCTCGTAGGGGCGGTTGATGATGTGGGCGAGGACGTTCAAGCGACCTCTGTGGGCCATGCCGATCACGATCTCGTGCGCGCCCGCCTCGGCTCCGAGCTCGACGGCCTCGTCGAGCATCGGCACGAGCACGTCGAGGCCCTCGATCGAGAACGACTTCTGCCCGAGGAATGCGCGGCGAAGGTAGTGCTCGAAGACCTCGACCTGGGTCAGCTGCTCGAGCAACCGCCGGCGCTCTTGCGTCGAGAGCGGTTTCCGATAGCGGCCGGTCTCGATCGCCTGTCGAAGCCAGACACGCTCCTGGTGGTCCGAGATGTGCTCGATCTCGTAGGCGATCGTCCCGCAGTAGGTCTCCTCGAGCTTGGGCAGGACGTCCGCGAGCGTCTCGCCCTCGATCCCGACGCGGAGCACGGAGGCCGGGATCTGAGCCCGCAGCTCGGGCGTCAGCTTGGGGATGAGCCGCTCAGGCTCGAGCGCCGGGTCGCCGACGGGCTCTGACCCGAGGGGGTCGAGGTGCGCTGCCAGATGCCCGTGCGTCCGGTAGGACTTGACGAGCGCCATCGCCGCGGCGACGGCGCCCAGGAGCGTCCGGTCGATCTCCGTCGTCGGCGGGGCCTGCGTAGCGTCTGGAGTTGTCTCGACCGGCAAAGGTTCCTGCGTGGTCTCGGCCGGAGCCTCCGGCGCAGGCTGGGGCAACGGCGCCGGCGGGGCCGCCACAGCCGCTGGCGCGCCGTTCTCCTCACGCAGCGTCTCCAGCAACCGGGCGAGGCCGGGCAGAGACTCCGCGAGCCCGCTGTCGCCACTCTCGAAGAGCGCGCGCCATTCTTCGGGCACTGCCTCGGGGTTCTCGAGGTACTGCTCCAGGAGCCCCTGGGCGTAGCCCACGTTGAGACCGTCGACATCGCGCACGCTCATCACGTTCGTTCTAGCACTCCAACCCCCTCTCGCTTCCCTGAGCGGCGTCGGCTCCCGCCCGGCGAAGCCGGGCTCCGCTGCCGCCTCGCGCCGCTGCGCACCCTCCAGCGAGCGGGCCGTGTGGCCTAACACTGTCCCCCTCGCCTACGGGCACGCAGCGACACGTCAGGAAACCGAGAGCGGTTCTCAGGGGGACGACACCTCCTTGCTTCCCTGAGCGGCGTCGGCTCCCGCCCGGCCAAAGGGAGCGCGGGTTCATGTCGCGCGACCGCTCCTGCTTCTGCGGCCCGCCGCCGCCTCGGGTCAGGAAACCGAGGGGCACTTCCTGGAGGTTCATCAATAGATCGGGCGGCTGAGCGCGACGGCTATGGCCATCCCGACGAGCCACGCCAGCGTTCCCGCTGCGACGGCGGCCCCCGCGAGCTTCGAGTTGCGGTCTCTTGCCATAGCGGTGGCGATCAGGGCGACGAGGATCGCGAACGGCGCCAACCGGACAGGCCGGTAGAAAAGCGCGAGCACGCTCGCCGTCATCGAGATCACCGCGAGATAGCCGGCTGCGATCTCGGCCGGGCCCATGCGATCGTCCTCGACAGGCGCGCTGCTCATCGCGCGGGCCTCACTCCGACGCCGCGGCCGATACGTGCCTCACGGCGGACGGGCCCGCCGTGCGAGCCGGGGCGTGGGTGACGACGTCTGGGCGGCACGCGTGGGCCGGGCGCGAGTGGAGCCGGCACCCGCGCACCCTCGAGCGGGCGCGGCTCCGGCTCCGCCTTGACTGCCCAGTAACACACCCCGGCCAGGTAGAGGATCGGCAGCTTCAGGATGAGCATCATGAACAGAAGCTCGACCATCCGGGGAAGTGTAAGCGAGCGAGCTCGCGACGTCCTCAACCCCAGTAGAGCCTCCTCACGCCGCTGTAGTCAGGATTTCCGCGGTAGGTCCGAGGCCACGTCCCGGTCCCGCAGGCCTCGCATTTCGCCTCGATGATCCGATCCTGGTTGTACGCCGTGTTGGCCCAGTAGATCATCCCGATGTGGTACGTCGAGGCGAAGGCGTCCATGTACATCGTGTTCGCCTTCGCAACCGTCGTGTTCGGCGCCCCGACGCCGGACTTGAAGTCGGCCGCCGTGTATGGGCCGTGCACCTTCTGGAGCCAGTAGTGGTAGCGGAACCAGGGGTCGCCCGTCTCCGAGCGCTCGTGCCAGGACTTGAGCGTGAAGCCCGAGCAGTCCGGCCCTTCGCCGCGAGTGTTCGGATCTTCCGGGGGATCGCCGGGCGAGTCGTCGACGTTGTTGTCGTTCCAGCAGCCACCGCCCCACTGGTAGCCCTCGGCCGCCACGACGTAGGCGTAGTCGCGGGCGTCGGAGCGCGTGATCGGGTCGACGTTCACCCAGGCGCTGTTGCAGCCCCCCGTGAAGTCCGTGTGGTAGGCGCCGGCCGGTGCCCCGAGCGTCAGCACCGCAAGTGTCAGCCCCCCGACGAGCCCCGGCAGAAAGGCCGCGAGCTTGGCGCGAGTCGTCATCTTGTCCCTCCGATCTCGAACAGGGCGATCTCGACCCCAAAGGGCGAGGACCGCAGTTGATAGAGCGTGCTGCCGTGCAGGCGGAAGCGGCTGAGCGACGCGCTCTCGGCCCATTCGGCCCGGTCGACCGAGAAGCCGCCCGCCAGGCCCTCGCGCGTGAGCCGCAGGACGCGAAACTCCGCTTGCTTCTCGTTCCAGAGCCTCAAGACGACGAGGAGGCCGTCACCGTAGGGCTCGGCCAGCTGCACTTCCCCGAGGCTCGTCGAGCTCTGCACGAGCCAGCTGCGGAGGACGTGCGCGCCCTGGACGAGGGCGAATCTGGCTGCGGCCGGAGACGCGCTGACGACGACCGCCGGCTTGCCGATGACGCTGCGCGCCGCCTGCGCCCCCGATAGCTGCTGTTCGGGCGCGAGAGGCGGCCGGCCCTGCCCCGTCGGCAGCCACATCTCCGACGGGTATGCGTGAACGAGGGGGCCGCTCGGACCCACGCGAACCATGTCCGCGCTCGCCTCGGCGAGCGGCGTGCCCGCGAGCAAGGCACCGCCCGGGCGGAACGAACGAACGACGGGTCGAGAACGCCCTGCGTCGAGGACGTAGATCGTCCCGTCGCCGCCGACCGCGAGATCGCCTTCCCCGCCGACGAAGTCGATCGGTGCCTGCCTCTGCGTTCCGTCACGCCGTAACGTCAACAGCCGGTGGTTCACTTGGTCGAGAACGACGAGCGAGCCGTCGGGAGCGACGTCGAACGCGGACGGGCCGATCCTCGACTGCTCCCGGCCGCTGTCGAGCCCGAGCGCCCGGTCCCCCTTGCCCCAACCGAGCGTGGCGGCGACCGACGAGGGCTCGGTCGTCCTTCCGAAGCGCTCCGACCCGAGGTCGACCGTCACCCAGCTCCGGAGCGGCCAGACGTGCTGAGGGGCATCCGCAGCGGCCTCCGGCAACGTCGCGGTCTCGCCGCGGCCGTTCTCGATCTCCGCGTAGTAGTCGAATCCCCGATTCCCCACTGTGACCTCCGCGGAGAGAAGCCCGTCCGGCTCCCGCGCGAGCGGCAGCTCGACGAAATGGCTCTCTCCCGCCGCGCGCACGAAGACGGATCCCTTCGGCGCACACGTCCCGCCCGGCTCATCCTTCGCCATCCCGCAGACGACGTCGTACCGCAGCTCAACCGCCTCGCCCGCCCGAGCGAGCAGCGGCGGCGTGTGGAGGATCTCCCCGAATGAGCTCGGCGCAGCACGCGGGGGCTGGGGACCGCTCGCCCCAACCACGTTCACCGTGAGAAAGGTCGCCCCGACCAGGCTCCCCAGGACAAAACCCGCGAGAGGCCACCGCCATGTTCTCTTCATCTCTGCCTCCTTGTTGTCTTCGCAGGCAACATAGCGGGCAGAAAATCACGCGTCTGTGACGCGTGCGTGCCGAAACTGCGCTAGCGGGGAGCCTTGACCTTCAGGCGCAGCACGTCTGGCCGGTGGTAGTGCCCGGCCGGATCGAACCGCTGCCGTTCCGCCCTGAGCACCGCCGGATCGAGCTCCGCATAGAGCACTCCCTCCTCGTCGTAGAGCGGGCCGGCGAGGTAGGAGCCATCCGGAGCGAGGATCGCGCTCCCGCCGCGGCCGATCACGTCGAGCCCCTCGAGCTCATCGCGCAACGGAAAGTCGTCCGGATACGAGGAAGCGCGCTGGAAATGCGACGGCGCGACCACGAATGCGCGCGATTCCCGGGCGATGTGCACGAGCGTCGACTGCCAGAGGTCGCCGTCGTCGGCGGTCGAGGCGATGTAGATCTCGACCCCGGACTCGTAGAGCGCGAAGCGCGCGAGCGGCATGTAGTTCTCCCAGCAGATGAGCCCGCCGATCCGGCCGAGCTCGGTCGGGATCGCGCGCAGGCCGCCCCCGTCTCCCTGACCCCAGACGAGCCGCTCGTGGTTCGTCGGAACGAGCTTCCGGTGCCGCAAAGCGAGCCGGCCGTCGGGCGCGTGGTAGAGAAGCGTGTTGTAGAGCGTGCCGGGCCGCTCCGGATCGACCTCGGTCACACCGGTCACGATCCAGACGCCGTGCTCTCGCGCCGCCTCGCCGATCCGGTCGGCAGCCTCGCCCGGGACGCTCACCGCTTCGGCGGCCAGCCGCGCGAATGCCTCCTTCGCCCGATCGTCGCCCCACCCCGCGAGCGCCTTCGCCCAGGCCGACGACGGGTACACGGGGATGAAGGCCTCCGGAAAGACGAGGAGCGAGGCGCCCTCCCCTGCAGCCTCGGCCGCGAGGCCGACGAGCTTGTCGACCGTCGCCTCGCGATCGAGGATGACGGGCTCGGCCTGCACGCAGGCCACCTTCACGGGCGCGTCCACGCCTCGATTGTCTACGAAACGCGCATCGTCAGCGCGCCGGCGGCGTATCCCGCCTTGGACGCGCTGAAGACGAGCCTGCCGCGCTTTGGCGGGCGGATTCGGAACGAGACCCTGCCCAAGCGATTCGTCCGACCTCGCTTCGGCCGGATGCCCGCGCCCGAGACCCGTACGGCTGCGCCGGCGACAGGCTTCAGAGCCGGATCCGAGACGGTAACGACGACGCGAGTCCAGAATTTTCGGATCGCGGGCCGGCTGACCGCCACACGCAGCCGCTGGGCGATGTCGATCCGCTGGGCCTGCGTCCAGTCCCCGAGGTTCATCGACTTGTCCATCGCGGCCACGTGCCAGTAGAGCTGGCCGCCGTTCACGTAGGCCGGATTGGTCAGCTGCGGTGCATAGCTCGTGTTGTCGGTCGTCACGTCCTCGATCGGAGACGAGAAGTCGGGCGTCGACGAGACCTGGACGCGGTAGTTCTTCGCGCCGAGCTTCCAGTTCCACGAGAGCAGGAGATGGCTCCCGGACACGCTCGTCTGCGCTCCGCTCGGCTCGCTCAGGGTTCGTGTGAACGGGACAAACGAGGACCAGGGCCCGGTGACCGTCCCGTAGGGGAGCTTCGGGAACTCGGCGCGGACCCGCCAACGCCAGATCCCGGGGCCGAAGAGGTAGACGAACGCGGCGGCGGGCATGCGGAGCGACGGCCACTCCTGGTGCTGTCCAGTCGGCCCGTCCATCGCGAACGTGTAGCCGGAGGCGCCCGTCACGTTCGACCAGGTCCAGGCCGGCGTGAAGTCGCCACTCGTCGCGTTGTTGGCGGAAGGTGTCGGTGCGGGCAGCCTGCGCTGCAAGGTCCGGACAGCCGACCAGGTGAGCCCGATCAGGTTCTCGTCGTCCGCGCGGACCCGCCAGTAGAGCGTCGTGTCGGCCGGGTAGGTCGTGAAGGGCGTGTACGAGGTCGAGGCGGTCGTGACGTCCTCGAGCAGCGAGGCGAACGTCGGCTCCTGGGCCAGCTGGAAGCGGTAGTGGCGCGCGCCTTCGACCGGCGTCCAGCGGAAGACAGGCTGCGCCGTGAGCAGGGCGCCGTCCGCGGGCGAACTCGGCGAGGGCGGGGTCGACTGCTTCTGGAAGTTCGATGCGGCGGCGGAGAGCGGGTCGCCCACAGCGCCGCTGCCGTTGAGGTTCGCCGCAGGCAGGATCGCCCAGTAGTAGAGGGTCGTCTCGTCCGAGTACGTCGTCGGCTGAATGAGGCTGCGCGGCGAGTAGGCGGGAATCTGCGTGAAGGCGTAGTCGACGATGTTGCTGAAGTTCGCGTCCTTCGACACGAGGACGAAGTAGCTCTGGCGCCCGGCGAGCGGCCGCCACGTAATGAGCGGCGTCAGCCGCGTCAGCGCCCCGCGAGCCGGGAGGAGATAGTCGGCCGAGCCGAGATAACCCGCGTTGCACGACGGCGTGCATGCGCCCCCGGTCGGATACCCCGTCCACTCGAACGCGACGCCGGTTCCGTCGTCGAGGTACGTGAAATCGCCATAGACGTCCTGGAACCCCGCGTCGCGCTCGCCTTTCGCCCGAACGCGAACGCAGTACGACTGGTTGAGGGCGAGGGGCGCCAGGTCATAGGACACGTTCATCGCGTCCGGGTACGGCTTCACGCCGTTCCAGCCCGTGCCCATCGGCGTCCACGACGGGATGGCGGTCGTCACCCGCCAGCCGTCGATGCTGCCCCATTCACAGATGCTCGCGTTGTACGGCGCCACGTCCACGAGGTAGGCCGAGGCGCCCGGAACGGTGTTCCAGGTCAGGATCGGGACGTTCGTCTGGTAGCCCGGCGTGCCCGGATCGACGTCCGTGCCCGGGTCGGCGAGGTTGTCGCGCATGTGGAGGTTCTTGATGCTCGGCGCGGTCACGGGCGGCACCTTGTCGAAGGTCTTCACGAAGTCGGGCCCGCGATTCCAGACGCCGGAGTTTCCGGCCGCGTCGAGCGCGCGGACGCGCCAGTAGTAGGTGTTGTCGCGGAAGACCACCGTCGGAGAGAGCGAGGTGGATGCCGTCAGCTGCTGACAGCAGACCTTGGAGCCGGGAGCGAAGTCCACGGAGGAGTTGACCTCGACCTCGTACTTCGTCGCACCCGGAATCGGGTCCCACGAGAACTGCGGGTCGAACATCTCGTCGGCGGCCATCAGGTCGGTCACGTGCGGTGTCGTCACGGAGGGCCACGACCAGAAGAACGAGGAAACCGGCGAGGCGGTCCCCCGGTTGCCCTCGGAGTCGACCGGGACGACGTTCCAGTAGTAGATGCCCGCCGTGAGCAGGTTGAACGTCGGCACGTAGTTCGTCGCCCACGTCTCGACCGGCTGCCCGTTGTTCTCGACGATGTTCGCGAGGGCGGGGTCGCTCGCGAGCGAGAACATGTAGCTGGCGGCATAGGGAACCGGCGTCCAGCCGAGGGAGATCGGCGCGGTCGGGAACGTGAACGGGAAGCCGGAGCTGGGCGTTTGCGAGGCCGGCACGGCGGTCCACGCCTTCGTCAGCGAGCGCGGGCTCGACCACGGCGACGTTCCGCCGGCGGTCTTCGTCGCCCGGACACGCCACCAGTACCGGCCGTTCGGCAGCGTCTTCTGCAGCGTCGCGCGGGTGTTGCGCGTCGTGAAGCTGCCCTCGCCTCGGCCGAGCACGGGCGAGTTGAAGTTCTGGTCGGCTGCGACCTGGAACTCGTAGCTGTCGGCGCCTGGAACCGGGCTCCAGGCGAAGGCAGGAAGGGCCTCGACCGACGCGCCCGCGCCCGGGTCGAGCAGGACCGGGGCGGTCAGCGCGCCGCGCGCGGGCGC
>JBGOSR010000058.1:0-11081 GCA_041476065.1 Gaiellaceae bacterium | reverse complement strand
TCGGGCCCGGACCGCGACGATGTGCTGAAGGCCGGGAGAGAGCTGGCCGCCGGGCTCGAGGGCGTCGCCGGAGACCTGCTCGGGCCGGCCGAGCTCTTTCGCCTCCGCGGGCGCCACCGAGCGCAGCTCGTGATCAAGACCGATCGGCCCCGCGAAGTCGCCTCCCGTGCCGCGAAGCTACTCGGTGCAGGCGCGGTCGCGATGCGCGAAGCGCAACTCTCGGCAGTCGTCGACGTAGACCCCCAAAGCGTCTGACTAGACTCGGGATCGTGGCCGAAGAAGGACAGGTCAAGACCGACCAGCTCGATCCGCAGGCCGAGGCCAGGCGGCGGCTCGCCCTCGCCCAGATCCGGCAGTACCCGGATCCGGTGCTGCGCCTGCAGGCCCAGGAGGTGGGGGAATTCGACGGCGATCTCGCGCAGCTCGTCGATCGCATGATCCGGCTGATGCACGAGGCGCACGGTGTCGGCCTGGCGGCCAACCAGGTCGGTGTCCTCCGGCGTGTCGTCGTACAGCAGGCCGACGTCGAGGCCGAGCCGACGGTGCTCGTCAATCCCACGATACACGACCGCTAGGACGAGACGGCGCAGGACACGGAGGGCTGCCTCTCGCTGCAGGGCGTCGTCGTCCCGGTCGAACGCTCCGTCAGCCTGCGGATCGAGGCTCGCGACGCCGACGGCGCGCCGGTCGAGCGCGAGCTCGAGGGCCTGGCCGCGCGAGTTGCCCAGCATGAGGTCGACCATCTCGACGGTGTCCTCATCGTCGACCGAACGACGCCCGAGGGCCGCCGCGAGGCGCTTGCCGTGCTCCGGCAGGCAGCCGCGCTTTGAGGATCGGGGTCGCGGCGACTGCGCCGCTCGGTGCCGACGTGCTCGAGCGGCTGAGCGCCAACCACGACGTCGGGTTCCTGATCACACGGCCGGATCGACCGCAGGGCCGGGGCAGGCAGATGGGTGCGCCGCCCGCCAAGCAGGTCGCGGACCGCCTCGGCATCGACGCGCGCCAGCCCGAGAAGCTCGACGAATCCACGGAGATCGACGGCGTCGAAGCGATCGTCGTCGCAGCCTACGGCGCTCTCATCCCGGAAGCGCTCCTCGAGCGGGCTCTGTGGCTGAACGTCCACCCGTCGCTCCTTCCCCGCTGGCGTGGCGCTGCGCCGGTCGAGCGGGCGATCATGGCCGGCGATGCCGAGACCGGCGTCACGATTCACCGGACGACAGCCGAGCTCGACGCAGGCCCGATCGCGGCACAACAGGCGTTTTCGATCGTCGGGGACGACGCCGGCTCCGTCTATGCGAAAGCCGGTGCGCTGGCGGCCGAGCTCCTGGGGGGGGTTCTGGCGGCGCCGGAGTTCCATCCGCAGCCCGAGGAGGGCGCGACGTACGCGGACCGGTTGACCGCCGCCGACCGCGAGCTCGACTGGGATCGCGCGGCCGAGGAGCTGCTCAACCAGATCCGTGCGCTCTCCCCGCACATCGGGGCACGTGGCGTCGTCGACGGCCGGACGCTCACCGTCTGGCGAGCCGCTCCGGCCGGCGCCGAGTCGAAGCTGACTGCGGGAGGCCTCGAGCTGCTCGAGGTCCAGCCGGAGGGGAAGCGCCGCATGACCGGCGAGGAGTTCCTCCGCGGCCTGCGGGCCTGAGAGGATCCCGACGATGGGCTGGAACGAGTGGGTGCGCACCGCCGAGATCGAGCCGTCGATCTACGCGGCGGATTTCTCGCGGCTCGGCGAGCAGCTCGAGACTCTCATGCAAGCGGGCGCGAGGATCTTCCAGTTCGACGTCGGCGACGGGCACTTCGTCGAGCCGATCACGATCGGCCCGATCGTCCTCAAGTCGATCTCCCCGGTCGTCCACCGGCTCGGCGGCGTGCTCGATTGCCACCTGATGATCGAAAGCCCGGAGAAGCATTTCCGGGCGATCGCAGAGGCGGGCGGAGACAGCGTCACCGTCCATTACGAGGCCTGCGCAGATCTCCCGGGCGTGATCGGCCAGGCGCGCGAGCTCGGGCTAGGAGTCGGCGTGGCCTTCAACCCCGAGTCGGAGCCGGACGACGTCGTCGCAGTCGCGGGTGGGCTCGTCGACCTCGTCCTCTGCATGAGCATCCATCCCGGGTACTCGGGACAGCCGTTCATGCCGGAAGCGATCTCCCGGGTGCGCAGCCTGCGCGAGCGTCTTCCCGAAGGCGTCCATGTGCAGGTCGACGGTGGAGTCGGGGCGGACAACGCAGCCGAGATCCGCGAAGCAGGCGCCAATCTCCTCGTCGCCGGAACGAGCGTCTTCGGGCAGGAGGACATCGCCGCGGCCTACCGACATCTCGCCCAGGCGATCTCCTGATGCTGGAGCGGGCCCTCGAGCTCGCGGAGCGCGGGCGCGGAACGACGCATCCGAACCCGGTTGTGGGCGCAGTCGTCGTGCGCGACGGCGAGGTCGTCGGGGAGGGATGGCACGAGCGGAAGGGCGGGGCGCATGCGGAGGTGGTCGCGCTCGAGGCGGCGGGAGAAGCGGCTCGCGGCGCGACGCTGTACGTGACGCTCGAGCCGTGTTCCCATCGCGGGCGTACGCCGCCGTGCGTGGACGCAGTGCTGGAGGCCGGCGTGGCTCACGTCGTTGCGGGATCGCTCGATCCTCATCCGGAGCACGGAGGTGGCCTCGATCGCCTGCGGGCTGAAGGCGTCGACGTCGAGTTGGTCGATTCCTTCGAGGCACGGGCGCAGAACGAGGGCTGGCGCACGTGGGTCTCGAAGGAGCGCCCCTTCGTCACGTACAAGGCGGCGGTCACGCTCGACGGCCGGCTGACCGTGCCCGGCGAGCGCTGGGTCTCAGGCAAGGAGAGCCGGCGGCTCGTCCACGAGCTGCGGGCCGGCTCGGACGCGGTTGCGGTCGGCATGGGCACCGTTCGCGCCGACAACCCGCGCCTCGACGCGCGCGGCGTGGACGCGGTGCGTCAGCCCCGGCGGGTGGCGTTCGGTCAGGGGCCGCTGCCGGAGGGGTCCGAGCTCGAGCTGCTCCGCGGGCCGCTCGAACAGGAGCTCGGTCGACTTGCAGAGGAGGGGGTTCAGTCGCTCCTGCTCGAAGGAGGCCCGACGCTCGCCGGGTCGTTCTTCGCCGCAGGCCTCGTCGACAAGGTGATGCTCTTCGTCGCGCCGAAGCTCTCCGGCGAAGGGCCGGGATTGGTCTCGGCGCTGCCCGAGGCCGTCACGCTCACGCGTCTGAGCGCGCGGCCGGTGGGTGGGGATGTCCTCCTGACGGCCTATGTCCACGAGCCCTGAGCGAGCATGCGCACCGACGACCGAATGATCAGGCTCATCTCCCAGTGGCTCGGACGCCACATCGGGAACGCAGAGCTGAAGCGAGGGATCGAGGAGAGCGGATCGGATGGGCTCGCCCCGGGCCAGGCCGTGGCCGTCGCCGAGTTGGCCGGCTGGCTTGAGCGCGCGAAGCCGGGTGAGCGCGGCGAGCTCGAGATGATCGCCCGCGAGACCCTCGAAGCGCTCGCGCTTCCCTGACCGGCGTGCCCTCCCGCCCGGCGGAGCCGGGCTCCGAGCACGCCTCGCGCCGCTGAGCGACCTCCTGCGCGCGGGCCGTGTGGCTAACACTGTCCCGCTCGCATACGGACGCTCAGCGACCCGTCAGGAAACCGCGAGGCGGTGACTTCCCGGCCGCTTGTAGCCTGTCCGTGATGTTCACCGGCATCGTCCGCGAGCGAGGGCGCGTTGCCGCCGTCGAGGGCGGGGACGACGCTCGGCACCTGCGGATCGAGGCGCCCGGCACGTCGGCCAGGCTTGCGGTCGGGGACTCGGTCTCGATCGACGGGTGCTGCCTGACCGCGACGGCGGTCTCCGACGGCAGCTTCTCGGTCACCGCCGTTCCCGAATCGCTCAGCCGCACGACGCTCGGGCGGCTCGAACCGGGCAGCGACGTGAATCTCGAGCCGGCGCTCCGGGCGGGCGAGCCGCTCGGCGGCCATTACGTTCAGGGCCACGTCGACGGAGTCGGCCGCGTCGAATCGGTCGAGCCCGAAGAGGAAGGCGCACGGATGTGGGTCGAGGCGCCCGCCGAGCTCCTGCGCTACTGCGTCGAGAAGGGGTCGATCGCGGTCGGCGGCGTATCCCTTACGATCTCGGCTCTGCGCGACGGCGCATTCGAGGTAGCACTCGTCCCGCACACGCTCGCTGAGACGACTTTCGGCACCCTGACCGTGGGCGACGAGGTCAATCTGGAAGTGGATGTGCTCGCCAAGTACGTCGAGAAGCTGATCCACCTCGATACGATTTCCCAGGCATGACCCAGACGGCACCCGAGAAGACGACTCCCTTTGCCGCGATCGAGGATGCGATCGAGGACATCCGGCAGGGCAAGTTCGTCGTCGTCGTCGATGCGGCCGACCGCGAGAACGAAGGCGACCTCACGATCGCCGCGCAGTTCGCCACGCCCGAAGCGATCAACTTCATGGCGACGCATGCGCGCGGGCTCATCTGTCTCTGCCTGACCGAGAACCGCTGCGACGAGCTCGGCCTGCGCCAGATGGCCGAGAACAACGAGGCGCCGCTGCAGACGGCCTTCACGGTCTCGATCGAAGCGCGCGAGGGCGTCACGACCGGCATCTCCGCCCAGGACCGGTCGGTCACGATCCAGGTCGCGGTCGACCCGACAAAGGGCCCGAACGACGTCATCCAGCCTGGCCACGTCTTCCCGCTTCGCGCACGCGACGGGGGAGTCCTCGTGCGGGCCGGCCAGACGGAGGCCGCCGTCGACCTCGCTCGGCTCGCGGGCCTCAACCCTGCCGGCGTCGTCTGCGAGGTGATGAAGGAAGACGGCACGATGGCGCGCGTCCCCGACCTCGTCGGTTATTGCGAGCGGCACGGGATCAAGCTGATCACGGTCGCCGACCTGATCGAGTACCGGCGCCGGACGGAGAAGCTGGTCGAACGCACGGCAGAGGTTCATCTCCCGACCGCCTACGGAGAGTTCGCCGCGATCGCGTTCCGGGAGAAGCTGTCGGGCAAGCACCATGTCGCGCTCGTCCGCGGAGAGGTCGAAGGCGCCGAGAACGTTCTCGTCCGCGTGCACTCGGAGTGCCTGACGGGCGACGTCTTCCATTCGCTGCGCTGTGACTGCGGCGAGCAGCTCGAGCAGGCGCTCTCGCGGCTTGCGGCAGAGGACTGCGGCGTCCTCCTCTACATGACCCAGGAGGGGCGCGGCATCGGCCTCCTGAACAAGCTGAAGGCCTACGAGCTCCAGGAGTCCGGGCTCGACACGGTCGAGGCGAACCTCGAGCTCGGGCTGCCGGCCGACGCGCGCGAGTACGGGATCGGGAACCAGATCCTGTCCGACCTCGGGCTGACGACGATCCGGATCCTCACGAACAACCCCAAGAAGCTGACCGGAATCGAGGGCTTCGGTCTCACCGTCGTCGAGCAGGTGCCGATCGAGACCGAGCCGAACGAGGAGAACCGCCGCTATCTCGAGACGAAGCGGGTGAAGCTCGGCCATCGACTCCACCACCAGGATCTCCGCTTCGAGCCCGAAGCATCCGACGAATGAGCGATCGCATCGACGAAATCGAGTCGCGCCTCGGCGAGATGGGCCGGCCCGCGGTGCCGGAAGCGCCGGACGCGCCGGAAGCGCCCGCGGTGCCCGACGCGCCCCAGGACGGAGAGGGCGCGCCTGTGCTCAGGCCGCCGGAGCCCACCGTCGAGCACGCCGAAGGCGAGCTGCGCGTCCCCGAGGGCTACACCGTGCTCTCGGGCGGCACCGATGGCCGCCGCGCAGTGGGCATCGTCGTCAGCCGCTACAACGGCGAGATCACGAATCGTCTGCTCGAGCGGGCTCTTGCCGAGCTCGAAGAGCTGGGCGTCCCCCGCGAGGCGATCATGGTCATGCCGGTCCCCGGAGCCTTCGAACTTCCCCTGGCGACGATGGCCCTGGCGAAGACCCGCCGCTATGCGTGCATCGTCGCGCTCGGCTGCGTGATCCGCGGCGAGACGCCCCATTTCGACTTGATCGCCGGCGAGGCCGCGAGCGGCCTGCAGCTGGCTGCGATCGAGACCGGTGTCCCGGTCGCATTCGGGGTCCTCACGGTCGAGAGCCGCGAGCAAGCCGAGGAGCGGATCGACCGCGCCGCAGACGCCGTCCGAAGCGCGCTCGAGATGGCAGACGTTTTCTCCCAGCTGCGGGCCCAGGCCGCCGGGCCGCTCCGCTAGCTACACTGCCGCGGTCATGGCCAAGATCTGCGCAATCTGTGGGAAGAAGCCGTCCTTCGGCCAGAACCGGAGCCACTCGATGCGGGCGACGAAGCGACGCTTCGACCCGAACCTCCAGCGCGTTCGCGTGCTCCTCGACGGCCGCGCGCAGCGGGCGTACGTCTGCACCCGGTGCTTGAAAGCCGGGAAAGTAGAAAAAGCCCTCTAGCACGCGTGCCCGCGCGCTAGACAGAGGGCGATATAAAGGGCGCATGAGCGAGCGCGCCGCGGTCCTCGAGCTCGTCCGCGCGGCGGAGACTGCGCTCGAGCGTAACCGCATGCGCCTCGACGATCTGAACGTCTATCCGGTTCCAGACGGCGACACCGGGACGAACATGCTCTTCACGGTGCGAGCCGTCACCGAAACCTTGCAGCAGCCTGCCGCAACCAAAGGGACAGTCCCCGCGGAGGGACAGTCCCCGCGGAGGGACAGTCCCTCCGACGAGCGGGGCCGCTTGGCCCAAGAAGTAGCTCACGCGGCGCTGCTCGGGGCCCGTGGCAACTCCGGGGTGATCCTGTCCCAGATCGTTCGTGGAGCGTCGGAAGCGTTGGCCGAGGCCGGCGGGCTCGACGCAGCCACCGTCGCGCACGCTCTGCGCCGCGCGTCCGACGAGGCATACGCCGCGGTGCAGAAGCCGGTCGAGGGAACGATCCTGACCGCGATTCGGGCGCTCGCCGACGAGGCCGAGGGACATCCCGAGCTTGCGCTGCCCGAGCTCTTCGCCGAGCTCGTGCGCAGCGGCGAGGCCGCGGTCGAGCGAACCCGCGAGCAACTCGATGTCCTACGCAAGGCGGGGGTCGTCGACGCCGGAGCAGCCGGCCTCGTCGAGATCGTGCGCGGTATCGCAGCGCACCTTGCCGGCGAGCCGCTCCCGGAGGTCGTCGAGGTCGAGCGGCTCGCTCCGGAGGCCGTTCACCAGGAGAGCTCCCGCTACCGCTACTGCGCAGTCTTCGTCGTCGAGGGCGCGGGGCTGGACGCCGGTGCGCTCGAGAGAAAGCTCTCGCCGCTCGGAGATTCGCTCCTCGTCGTGGGTGATGCGAGCGCCATGAAGGCTCACGTGCACACCGACGACCCGGGTGCCGCGCTGCGGGCCGGAACTGCGCTCGGCGTGATCGAGCGGGTCGAGATCGGGAACATGCACGTCCAGTCCGCGCAGCGTGAGGGGCGCCTGACCCAGGCCGGCTCGGACGACGAGCGGCAGACGGCGGTCGTCGCAGTCGTCGCAGGCGAGGGGAACCGGCGCCTGTTCGAGAGCATGGGAGCGACCGGGATCGTCGACGGGGGCGAGACGATGAACCCGTCCACGGAGGAGCTTCTCGGGGCGATCGAGACGACACGAGCTGCCGAAGCCGTCGTGCTCGCGAACAACGCCAACGTCGTCCTCGCCGCTCGGCAGGCGGCCCGCCTGGCCCGGATTCCCGTCCACGTCGTCCCGTCGAGCTCGATCCAGGCGGGCCTCGGCGCGATGCTCGCCTACGATCCGGCCTCCGGGGCGCAAGCAAATGCAACGGCGATGGAAGAGGCAGCCGCCGGCGTCGCGACCGGCGCCGTCACGGTCGCCTCGAGGGCCGTGAGCGTCGACGGAATCCAGGTCGAGCGCGGTGCGTACCTCGGGCTCAGCGACGGCGAGCCGGTCGCAGGCGGGACGAGCTTCGACACGGTCGCCGACTCCGTCGTCGAGCGCTTGCTGGGCGAGCCGCGCGACGTGCTGACGTTCATCACCGGCGAGGCGGAGCCGGAGCTCGGGCCGCTCCTCGCGCGTGTCGCCGAGCGGCACCCGGAGCTCGAGCTCGAGGTTCATGCCGGGGGCCAGCCGCACTATCCCCTGCTGATCTCGGCGGAATAGGCGCGGGTCGTGGATATGGTGGACACGTGGCCGAGCCCGTCCGCGTCGCGCTGGTCGAGGACAACGAGGTCTTTCGAGAAGCGCTGGAGCTGCTCCTCGGGCTGCGTTCCGACATCCAGGTCGTGGCCTCGGCAGACGACGGCACGAAGGTCGTCGAGCTCTGCCGCGAGCATTCGCCCGAGGTCGTCGTGATGGACTATCGGCTGCCCGCGCTCGACGGCGTCCAGGCCACGAGGGCGATCCGCGAAGCGTGCCCCGAGGTCGCCGTTGTCTGCCTGACCGCCTCGGCGAACCTGCGCGAGATCGACGCCCTCTACGCCGCCGGCGCGGTCGCGTGCCTGACGAAAGACGAGCAGCTCGACGTGATCGTCGACGCGATTCTGAAGGCAGCCGGACGGATCGAGTGATGCAGCTCACCGCCAAGAACACGGCGATTGTTCTCGACTCCACCGCCGACTTCCCGGAGGGGCCTTCGCGCTTCCCGAGCTGGCGGATCGTCCCGCTGTACGTTCGCTTCGGGGCCGACAGCTACCGCGACTACGTCGATATCGGCCCGGCCGAGTTCTACGCCAGGCTGCGCACGGCCGAGGAGCTGCCCACGACGTCCCAGCCGACCCCTGCCGACTTCAGCGCCGCCTACGATGAGCTCGAGGGGTATGAACGTGTGCTCTCGCTCCAACTCTCGTCCAAGCTGTCGGGGACGTTCGACAGCGCGACACGAGCCGCGTCGGAGACCGGCGGGCGCGTGCGGGTGATCGACACCGGCTCGGCCTCGGCGGCGATTGCGATGCGCGCGCTAGCGATCCAGCGCCGGCTCGAGCGCGGTACGACCGACGAGGATGTGGACGAGCTCCTGGCCCGGTCGAAGCGCGAGTCGGGGCTCATCTTCACGCTCGACACACTCGAGTACCTAGCGCGCGGCGGGCGCATCGGCCGCGCCGCCGGCTGGGCCGGCCAGCTCCTGCACATCAAGCCGATCCTCACGCTCGCCGACGGGGAGGTCCTCCCGGTCAAGCGCGTGCGCGGGAACCGGAAGGCGATCCAGGAGTTTGCGAATGCCTTCGAGACCGGGACGCGTGACGAGCCCGGCCTTCGCGTGGGGATCGCGCATGCCGACGCACCAGAGCGGATGGAGGCGCTCAGGAAGCTCGTGCGCGACGTGCGCCCGCGGGCGGAGATCGAAGTCGCGACGGTCCTCGGCCCGGTCCTCGGTACCCACGCAGGCCCGGGCACGGTGGGGCTCTTCTGGCTAGAAGACGAGCTCGTTTGACCTGGCGGCGAGCTCGTAGTCGCGCTCGGTGACCTCGTCGGCGGCGTGCGTCCACCAGCGAAGGGTCACCGTGTTCCAGTGGATCTCGATGTCCGGGTGATGGTCCTCACGTTCTGCGAGCTCGCCGACGCGATTCACGAAAGCGAGCGCCTCGGCAAAATCGCGGAACTCGACCTCACGCTGCAAGGCGCCTTTGACCACGGCATACCCGGAGGGAACCTGCACCGTGGCTAGTATCGCCAGGCCAGGACAACAAAGGAGGACGATGTCTCGCATTCCGTATCTCATCGCCGGCCTCGTCGCGGCTCTCGTGGTCGTTGCGCCGACGTCTGCCGGGATGAGCGCCACGAAGCTGACGGGAACCGTTGGCCCAGGTTTCACGATCACGCTCAAGAAGGGCACCGCGACGGTCAAGACTTTGACACCAGGCAGGTACACGATCACTGTCAACGACAAGTCGAAGGCCCACAACTTCCGGCTCAAGGGCCCGGGCCTGAACAAGCAGATCACCTCCCTCTCCTTCAAGGGCTCGAAGACGGTCACCGTCACCCTGCGGGAGGGCAAGTACATCTACCAGTGCGACCCCCATATCTCGCTGGGCATGAAGAAGACGTTCAGGGTCAACAGCTAGCGATTCTCGATCCAGGGCGCCCGCAATCCGCCTCCGGGCGGGCGGGCGCCCAGTCCGAACAGTGGGTCAGGTGAGCCTTTCCCTTCGAGCAAGCCCTGCACGTACTCGGCGAGCGCCGGGCCGTGCTTGAAGCCGTGGCCGGAACCGCCGCCGAGGAGCCAGACTCGCTCGTGCTCCGGATGGGGTGCCACGAGGAAGTTCGTGTCCGCGGTCAGCGAGTAGGGACAGGAACGAGTGCCGACGAGCGGCGCATCGGCCAGTGCCGGGAAGCGAAGCGCGAGGTAGGCACGGGCCTCGCGTTCCTTTTCCTCCGAGGGGACCCGGTCCTCCGCGTCGGGGTCGAAGTCCGGTCCCTCGCTGTCGGGGCTCGCCTTGAACCCACGCCCGTCGAGGTCGCCCACGCCGTAGACGCCGCCTTCGAAGTCGACCCAGGCCGGGACGGACGGCGCTTGCCAGCCGGCGGGTGCGCCGAAGAAGTAGACGTCCTGTCTCGTCACGCGGAGATCGACAAGCCCGGGGAAGAGCCCCGCGAGCCAGGCGCCGCCCGCCCAGACGATGCGATCGGCCTCGAGCCGTTCTCCGCCGACCGAGACGGTCGCACCCTCGGGGGCTGCGGTTCCCGAGACGAAGCGTGCGCCCCTCGCAACGGCCTGTTCGGCGATCACTCTCGTTGCGTCACGCGCCCGCAGGACCCCGGCTTCGGGCTCGTAGAGGATCGAGTCGAGCCCCTCCCCGTCGAAACTCGGAAAGAGCCGCGCTCCTTCGTCGGGCGAGAGCCGCTCGACCGGGACACCTTCCTCCCGCAGCACGCGTTCGCTCTCGGCGCCCCAGCCGGTGCTGCTGTTCAAGAACCAGGCAACGCCGCTCGGGACGAAGAGCTCTGTGCCGGACTCGCGCTCGAGCTCCCGCCAGAGCTCGAGCGAGCGCCGAGCCGAGCGTGTGTACCACGCGCTCGACCCGTGGGACGAGCGAATCAGCCTCGACTCGCCGCCGGAAGCGGCACGGACGTGGCCGGGCGGGTACTGCTCGACAAGCGTCACCTCCCAGCCGCTCGAGACGAGCCGTAACGCAAGCGAGCCGCCGAAGACC
>JBGOSR010000057.1:0-11193 GCA_041476065.1 Gaiellaceae bacterium | reverse complement strand
TTCGGGATGCTCTGCGCCGCTTTCGAGCCACGCTAGGCGCACGGGCGAGCCAGGCCGCGCGGCGCAGGAGAGCCAGTGGCGACACAGAAGCACCCACGCATGCCTGTTAAGAGCCCATTTCAGAATGAGCGTTGTGCCGTCGGGCCGTGCTGTGCACGCGCGCTGCCGCGTCCTCAGTCGCCCCGATATGTCTCATATCGGGGCTCCCTGCGTCCTTGCATCGCACGCACCCATCCCGACCCGACAACGAAGCTCATTCTGAAATGAGCTCTAAGAGGTCGACGACCCGTCGCACGAAGCGGCCGCTCAAGCCGCGCACCCCGTCGCGCATCAAGAAACGCACGCGCAGGACAAGGTCGCATCATCATCCTGAGCTCTGGGGTCTCGGCATGATTGCGCTCGGCGTCTTTCTCGTGGCTGTCGTCGACCTGGGGTGGAGCGGGGGAGTTGTCGGCGCCAGGATCGCTGACGGGCTCCACCAAGCCGGAGGAGCCGCCGCGTACGTCATCCCTGTGGCGCTCGTCGCGGTGGGGGGCCTGATGCTCGTGCGGAGCTCGCTTGTGGACTTTCGTCCGTTCCAAACGGGTCTTGGAGTGGGTGTCGTCGGGCTTCTCGTCACGCTGGGCGCGAATCACGGCGGCTTTCTCGGACGCGTGCTCGGCGGCGAGCTGGCACACGTTGCGGGAGAGACCGGCGCGCTGATCGTCGGCCTCGCGCTCCTGATCGCGGGATCGCTGCTCGTGACCGGTGCGTCGGCGGGTGCACTGTTGCGGCGCTCGGGTCGCGCGTTCGTCCTCGCGGGAGCGGCAGCACGGCGCTCGATCGAGTCGTTCGAGATGCCGTCCCGGGAGCCGCGCCGTCGACCCGAGCACGTAGATCCACCACTCGAGTCACCGCGCCCGAAGCCCCTTGTCCTCGTTGACGGCGCGCGCGCGTACCCTGATCTGGTCAGCGCCAGCAGTGCGTCGGCCGAGCCGCTGGCGCTCGTCCTGCACAACGGGCCGGAGGCCGATACCGACGAAGGGTCGCCCATGTTCGGCGCGCCTGCCGCCAAGCGGGGCGAGTACCGGCTTCCCGATCGTTCGATCCTCAAGGCGTCGCCGCCCGTGCCGAAAGGGCAGGCGGACACGAGCGCCCACACCGCCGGCCTGCTCGTTCAGACGCTGGCGCACTTCGGGGTCGACGCCACGATCGTCGGTCAGATCGCGGGCCCGCGGGTCGTCCGCTACGAGCTGCAGCTCGCGCCCGGCACCAAGGTCTCGAAGGTCGCGGGTCTGAAGGACGACCTCTCGTACGCGCTTGCGACGACGGAGATCCGGATCCTGGCGCCGATTCCGGGCAAACAGGCCGTAGGCGTCGAGGTCCCGAATCTCTCGCCGCGGCTCGTCACCCTCGGTGACATCTACGACGACCTGCCCGGAGCCGCGAGCCCGCTCGCCGTGTGGCTCGGCAAGGACATCGCCGGCAACGCCGTCTGGACCGACCTCGCGCGCATGCCGCACCTGCTGATCGCGGGCACAACCGGCTCGGGAAAGTCCGGCTGCATCAACACGCTGCTCACGTCGATCCTCCTGCGTGCGACACCGGACGACTGCCGGATGATCCTGATCGATCCGAAGCGGATCGAGCTCAGCTACTACGAGTCGATTCCCCATCTCCTGACGCCGGTGGTGTCGAGCCCGAAAGAGGCGTCCGCGGTCCTGCAGAACCTGCTCGCCGAGATGGAGCGACGCTACGAGCGACTGTCCCTCGTCCGGGCACGGAGCCTCCCGGAGGCGAACCGCGCTCTCCGACAGCGTGGAGAGGACCCGCTGCCGTACTTGCTGGTCGTGATCGACGAGCTCGCCGACCTGATGATGATCTCGCCGCAAGCTGTCGAGGACGCGATCATCCGCCTTGCGCAGAAGTCCCGCGCGGTCGGGATCCACCTCGTGCTCGCCACGCAGCGCCCCTCGGTGGACGTGATCACGGGCATGATCAAGGCGAACGTCCCGTCCCGGATCGCCTTCGCCGTCTCCAGCCAGACAGACTCGCGCGTGATCATCGACCAGGGCGGGGCCGAGAGCCTGCTCGGGCAGGGCGACATGCTCTTCAAGCCGCTCGGCACTTCGCGGATGCAGCGCGTCCAGGGCGCCTATGTCGGCGAGGAGGAGATCGCGCTGATCGTCGAGCAGTGCCGGGGCCAGCGCGAGCAGGAGCTCGACGCGTCGCTGCTCGAGGCGCCCGAGCCCCCGCCGGGCGAAAACGATGCGGGCGACGACGGATTCGACCCGGACGAGGACCCGCTGCTCGACCGGGCGATCGAGATCGTCGTCCAGGCGCAGACCGCCTCCACCTCACTCCTTCAGCGGCGCCTCCGCGTCGGCTATACGCGGGCAGGGCGGCTGATCGACATGCTCGAGAGACGCGGGATCATCAGCGGCTACGAAGGCTCCAAGCCGCGCCGCGTGCTCATCGAGGAAGGGCAGCTCGACCGAGTTTTGAGCTAACGCCCTCCTGCTCGTTTAGCATCGCTCTCCTGAAATCACAAATGGGTAAGAGGAGGATGCTGTGCTAGGAAAGCGAGGGACGTGGCTGCTGCTTGCGGTCTCGGTGCTTCTGGTTGCGGTCGGAGCGTCGAGTTGTGGCGGCAAGAAGAAGAAGAGCACGAGCCCCGGCAAGGCGGCGGTACTTGCTGCGCTCGTCAGCGACATCGGCAAGTTCAACGACCGCTCGTTCAACCAGTCGCAGCTCGAGGGCCTGAACAAGGCCAAGAGCGATCTCGGGGTGAACACGCTGCCGCTGCAGTCGAACCAGGCCAGCGACTACATCCCGAACCTCACGTCGGCTGTGCGGTAGAAGTCTGACCTCATCATTTCCGCCGGTTTCCTGCTCGCTGACGCGACGAACAAGATCGCGAACAAGTTCCCGGACACGCATTTCGCGATCACCGACTACGCGGTGGAGGTGCCGCCGTTCAAGAAGAACCCGAACGTCGAGGGCCTGACGTACCAGGCGAACGAGTCGGGCTGCCTCGTCGGCGATCTCGCAGCAAGGATGGTGAAGAAGCAGGGCGGCAAGCAGGTGATCGGCGCCGTCGGCGGGCTGAAGATCCCGCCCGTGGACATCTGGATCGCCGGCTACCAGTACTGCGCGAAGCTCGCGAATCCCGGGATCAAGGTCCTGATCGGGTACTCGCAGGACTTCGTCAAGTCGGACCTCTGCAAGACCGTGGCGGAGAACCAGATCTCGCAGGGCGCGCAGGTGCTCTTCCAGGTCGCGGGCGGTTGCGGCCTCGGCACGCTGAAGGCTGCAGACGCCGCCGGCATCTGGGGCATCGGCGTCGACAAAGACCAGTACAACGATGCGAAGCGCGTGCTGACGAGCGGCGTCAAGCGGGTGGACGTCGGCGTCTTCCAGGCGGTCAAGCAGGTCCAGGACGGCAAGTTCGCCGGCGGGACCGACTTGAACTTCAACCTGGCCAACGGAGGCATGGACGTCGGCAAGATCAATCCGGCCGTCCCGCAGGACCTGATCGACAAGATGAACGCGCTCAAGCAGCAGATCATCGACGGAAAGGTGAAGGTCCCGGCAGCGCTGTAGCAGACGACCGCTACTTCGCTGCTCCCTAGAATCCTCGGGCAGTGGAGCAGGCCACCGTCCTCGAGATGCGGGGGATCACGAAACGATTCCCCGGCATCGTTGCCAATGACCGCGTGGACTTCGACCTCGAGAGAGGCGAAGTCCACGCGGTGCTCGGCGAGAACGGCGCCGGCAAGTCGACCCTGATGAACATCCTCTACGGCCTCTACCAGGCCGACGAGGGCGAGATCAGAGTCCATGGCCAGCCGGTCTCGTTCTCGTCCGCGAAGGATGCGATCGCCAGCGGGATCGGGATGGTGCACCAGCACTTCATGCTGATCCCGGTCATGACGGTGGCGGAGAACATCGTCCTCGCCATCGAGCCCACGCGCCGGGGCGTCTACTTCGACCCCGAGAGCGCGGAGACACGAGTTGCCTACCTTACCCGGAAGTTCAATTTCGCGATCGACCCCCGAGAGCCTGTCGAGAACATCGGCGTCGGCCAGGAGCAGCGGGTCGAGATCCTGAAAGCCCTCTATCGCTCCGCCGACATCTTGATCCTGGACGAGCCTACGGCCGTCCTGACGCCCCAGGAGGCGAGCGAGCTCTTCCAGATCCTCCGCGGCCTGACCCGGGAGGGCATGTCCGTCATCTTCATCTCGCACAAGCTGAACGAGGTGCTCGAGATCGCCGACCGCATCACGGTCCTGCGCCGGGGCAAGAAGGTCGACACGGTTCCGCGCGAAGGCGCAACCGAGGAAAGCCTGGCGCGGATGATGGTCGGGCGAGACGTGCTGCTCGAGGTCGAGAAGACGCCGGGCGAGGCGGGCGACGTCCTGCTCGAGGTCGAGGACCTCCAGGTCGTGGACGACCGCAAGCTGCCGGCCGTGCGGGGAGTGTCATTCAACGTGCGCGCCGGAGAGATCGTCGGCGTCGCGGGGGTCGACGGCAACGGGCAGAGCGAGCTCGTCGAGGCGATCACGGGCTTGCGGAGAGCGGAGAGCGGCGAGATCAAGGTCGGCGGCGCAGCGATCCACCACGGGAGCGCCCGCAAGATGCTCGACGCGGGAGTCGGCCACATCCCCGAAGACCGCCAGCGCCGCGGGCTCGTTCTCGAATTTACGATCGCGGAGAACGCGGAGCTGCACGATTACAACCGCCCGCCTGCATCGCGCTGGGGCTGGCTCTTTCCCGGAAAGTTCGTCGAGTGGGCGGAGCGGCTGATCGCGGAGTTCGACATCCGAGGCGGAAGACCGGGCTCGAAAGCCGCAGTGCTCTCCGGCGGGAACCAGCAGAAGCTCGTCGCCGCCCGCGAGATCGCCAGGGACCCGAAGGTGCTGATCGCGGCGCAGCCCACCCGGGGGCTAGACGTCGGGGCGATCGAGTACCTGCACCGCCGCCTCGTCGACGAGCGAGACGAGGGCCGCGGGATCCTGCTCGTGTCCCTTGAGCTCGACGAGGTGCTCTCACTCTCCGACCGCATCCTCGTCATCTACGAGGGGAAGATCGTGGCCGAGCACGGGCCTGACGCGAGCGAAGAGGAGATCGGGCTCGAGATGCTCGGCGGCGGCCGGAAAGACGCCGCGTGAGCGAGTCACTCACCCCGCCGCCCGCGCCGCCCGAGCCCGAGGCGCCGCCCACGACTCTCGCCGGACGGCTTGCCCTCTACCAGCGCGCAGGCGGGATCGCGACGCCTGTTGCGACAGCGCTCCTCGCCTTTGCGATCAGCGGGCTCGTCGTGCTTGCGACGGGGCACAACCCGATCCTCGCCTACCGGGACATCATCAGAGGGGCCGGCCTCGACTGGCTGCTGCATCCCTGGCGCACGAACACCGTCGAGACCGCGCCGTACAACCTCACGCAGACGCTCCTCCAGACGACGACGCTCATCCTGACCGGGCTTGCGGTCGCTTTCGCGTTTCGCTGCGGGCTCTTCAACATCGGTGGGCAGGGGCAGTACTTCATGGGTCTCTTCTGCGCGAACTGGGTCGGGGTCTCCATGGTCGGGCTCGCCCGTCCGGCGCACATTCTGCTCGCCGTCGCCCTAGCCGCGCTCGCCGGCGCTCTCTGGGCGGCGATCGCGGGCTTCCTGAAGGCGACCGTCGGCGCGCACGAGGTGATCACGACGATCATGCTCAACTGGATCGCCTACTGGATTGGGAACTACCTCTTCCAGCAGGGCGGACCGCTTCAGGGCGCGGCGAATAAGCCGTTGAACATCCCGATCTCAGGCGACGTCGCACGGAGCGCCAAGCTACCCGTCTTCTGGGGCGACCCAGACCTCCAGGGCCTGCACATCGGCTTCTTCGTCGCGATCGCGATGCTCTTCGTCTTCTGGGCGATCCTGAATCGCACGAGGCTCGGCTTCGAGGTGCGCGCGGTCGGCTACAACCCGGACGCGGCCGCCTACGGCGGGATCAAGGTGCGGACGAACTACGTGCGGGCGATGGCCATCTCCGGTGCGTTTGCGGGGCTCGCCGGCGGCCTCGACATGCTCGGCTACCTCTACCACTTCGGCGTCTCCGACGTGCAGGCCTCGTCGATCGGGTTCCTCGGGATCGCGGTGGCGCTCCTCGGGCGTAACACCGCGATCGGAACCGGGCTCGCCGCGCTCCTGTTCGGTGCGCTTCTCTTCGGGACGACGCACGGGCTGCAGTCGAATGTGATCGACCCGAGCCTCGCGGGCCACTTGACGGAGATGATCCAGGGTCTCGTCGTCCTCTTCGTGGGCGCCGACCTCCTGATCCTGTCCATCTGGAGGGCGCGCGGAAGGGTCCGCCGCCAGGCGGCCGCCGGGGGGCCGGCGAAATGAGCACATACGGCTATCTCGACCGAGTCGTGCGTGGGCGGGTGTTCCAGCCGAAAGTGGTCGCCGCCTACGGCTTCGCGCTCGGAGTCCTCGCGTTCTGGCTCACGATCCCGCCTTTCACGACCCGGTCGCCGATCTGGCCCGTGCTGATCGGCATCCTCGCCACGCTTGCCGGGGTCTACGCGGTCAGCCGCGGGGCGCGGAGGGCCGGCTGGGGCGCGGTCGTCGTCGGCGTGATCGGCATCGGCCTGGGCATCCTCGCCACCCGCTCGAGCGCGGGCAACCTCGAGCAGGTCTTCACCGCGAGCCTGATCGCTTCGATGCTCGTCTTCGCCACCCCGCTGACCTTTGCGGCCATCGGCGGCATGTTCTCGGAGCGCTCTGGCGTCGTCAACATCGGCCTCGAGGGGATGATGCTGATGGGCGCGTTCTGGGGCATCTGGGGCGCCGACAAGACCGGCACCTGGGTCGGCGGGCTCGTGATCGCCCTGATTGCCGGAGGGCTCCTCGCCCTCGTGCACGCGTTCTTCGCCATCCAGCTCCGAGCCGACCAGATCGTCGGCGGAACGGCCGTCAACTTCCTCGCGCTCGGCGTCACCGGCTACTTCTTCGTCCAGCTCTACCACGGCGAGAACATCCCGACCGGGGTCTCGCAGATCCCGGACGTGAATTTCACGAGCAACTCGGACCACTCCGCCTTCTCAGACGCCTTCGGGCACCTGAACCTGATGATCTGGGTTGCGATGGTGCTCGTCGTCGTCTCCTACGTGGTCATGTTCAAGACGCCGATCGGCCTGCGAATCCGCGCCTGCGGTGAGCATCCGCGCGCGGCAGATACCGTCGGGATCAACGTCTATGCCACCCGCTACATGTCTGTCGTTGTCTCTGGAATGCTGTCCGCAGCAGGCGGCGCGTACCTGACCGTGGGCTACCTGAACACGTACAACGAGAACGTGACCGCCGGCCGCGGGTTCATCGCCCTCGCGGCACTCATCTTCGGGAACTGGCGTCCGTTCGGGGCCTTCGGCGCGGCTCTGCTGTTCGGCCTTTCGACCGCGATCGCATTCCGGCTCCCGGTGTACTCCGCCTCGGCTGCGACGCTGTTCCAGGCGCTTCCGTACGTGATCACCTTGATTGCGGTCGCCGGTGTCATCGGCCGCTCGATCCCACCAGCTGCCGTTGGTCGCCCCTACGTCAAGCAGTAACGGCCAGCGCCCGCGTAACCGCGCGGCAGGCTGGTCCGTCGGCGTCTCGCTGCTCGCGCTCGCCGTGATTCCCGCAGCGGCCGCCGTCACCGAGCGGCGAAGCGACCTGCGCCTCATTCACGCCGGTTTCGCCGTGCCGGTCGCGGCGGTTCTCGCCATCGCCGCGATCCGACTCGCAAGGAGAGCCCGCAGACGCCTCGAGCGCACCCTCGGACGAGCTGGAGGCCGTCGGAGTGCCCGAATCGGGCAGATTCTCGGCTGGCTGGCCTTCTATGGAGCCCTGATCGCATCGATCTCGCTCGGCGTCTACGCGGTCGAGTACTACCTCTTGTCGTAGACTCCAGTCTCCCCGTGTTCGAGATCGGCAACAGCCTCCGCGAGGCTCGTCTGCGGCAGGGGCTCGATTTTCCGGAGATCGAGCAAGCGACGAAGATTCGCGGTAAGTACCTGCGCTCCCTCGAAGAGGAGCAATTCGATGTCCTGCCCGCGCAGACCTACGTCAAGGGCTTCCTGCGTTCCTACGCGGACTATCTCGGCCTCGACGGCCAGCTCTACGTGGACGAGTTCAACTCGCGCTACGTCCGCGGAGAGCTCGAGGAAGAGCCGGAGCAGCCGTTTCGCCCGCGCGGAAGCGAGGGCCTCGGGCGCAGCGGCGGTCTGCAGGGGAAGGCCGTCATGCTGACGGTCGCAGTCATCGCCGGGCTGACCGTCTTCGTCTTCGCGGCTGCGAAGCGGGCGAGCAATAACGATGTCGCCAGGAACCCGCTGGGCAATCCGCCGCCGGTCGCGCGCGTGCGAAAGCCGGAGGCCCGTCTCGTTGTCCGCGGGATCGGAGGCGGGGCGTACCTGGCCGTGTACCGCGGCTCGCGGACAGGCAAGCCGATCTACCAGGGGACGCTCGAACGGGGCCACCCGCGCACGTTTGTCGGAAGACATCTCTGGCTCTACGTTTTCGCACCGGCCAACCTGCGCCTTCGCCTGAACGGGCGACCGTGGGTCGTGCCGGGAAGCGGTACCGGCGCACGCCGGTGGCTCGAGGTGACGCCGAGGCGCGTCTCGCTCGCGCCGCCGGTTTCTTGAAGCCCCGCGCCGTCGCCGTCGTCACGGGCAGCGAGCTCCTGCGAGGCGGGCGACGCGACGCCAACGGTCCGTTCCTCGCCGGTGAGCTGACTCGGCTCGGCCTCCAGCCGGCCCGGATCACACTCGTCGGAGACGAACCGGAGGAGCTCGAGGAGGCGCTTCGCGAGGGCCTGTCCGCCGACCTGCTCGTCGTCTCCGGAGGGCTCGGGCCCACTCACGACGACCGTACCGTCGAGCTCCTGGCACGCGCCGCCGGTCTCGCGACGTCGGTCGCTCCCGAGCTCGAGCAGGAGATCGAACGTGTCTCGCGGCGGATCGCCGAGCGCCTGGGGCGCTCCTATGCGGAGTTCGAGGCGGGGGTTCGCAAGCAGGCGACCGTCCCCGCGGGCGGGCGGGTGATCGGAATCGCCGGCACTGCACCGGGCCTCGTCGTGGAGACGAAGAGCGCGGTTGCCGTCATCCTCCCGGGGCCTCCGCCCGAGCTGCAGCGCCTCTGGCATGCGGCTCTCGCCGATGAGGCCGTCCAGCGAGTGCTCACTCGAACCGAGCCGCCAGAGCACCGGGTGCTGCGCGTGTACGGCGTGAGCGAGTCGGCCGTGGCGAAGGCGCTCTCGGAGGCCGGCGGCGAGCCGGAGGGCGTCCAGGCGACGATCTGCGCGCACGACGGCGAGATCTGGATCGATCTTTACGGCGCCGGCGCGGAGTTGGCGCAGACGATGCGGCAGGCGCTCGAGCCGTCTGTCTTCGCCGAAGATTCGCGTCCGGTCGAAGAGCTCGTGCTCGAGGCGTCTCGCCGGCAGGGGCTTTCGCTGGCGACCGCGGAGTCGTGCACCGGTGGGCTCGTCGCGGCGCACCTGACCTCCGTCCCGGGCGCGAGCGATGTGTTCCGAGGCGGCGTCGTTGCCTACGAGAACGACGTCAAGCTCACGCAACTGGCCGTCCCCGAGAAGACGCTGACGCAGCACGGCGCCGTCTCGGCCGAGACCGCCGCTGCGATGGCCGCCGGCGCTCGCGAGTCGCTCGGGGCCGACGTGGCCCTAGCTGTGACGGGCGTCGCCGGGCCCGACGGGGGCACTCCGGAGAAGCCGGTGGGGCTCGTCTTCCTGCACGCAAGCGCGCCGGGGATGGAGCAGAGCCGTGAGCTGCGGCTGCCCGGTGACCGCGCGGCGATCCGGCGCCGGGCAACCGCGGCCGCGCTCCATCTCGTGCGTGAAGTTCTGGCACGAAGCCGTCACAACTCGGCATGACATCGTCCGGTAGCGTCGTCGGCGATGAACGCCTACGGCTTTTTCTCGGCTTTCGCCTGCCCGATACGACCGCGGACAGAGTCTTCCGCTGGCAGCAGGAGGACCTTGGCGCGCCCGAGGAGGCTCGCCTCGTGCCCGAAGAGAACCTGCACGTCACGATCGCGTTCCTCGGCTCTCGGCCGGCCCGCGAGCTCGAGCCGATCGCCGGAGCGCTGCGTGAGGGGGCTCTTGGTGCTGAGCCGCCCGTACTCACCCCGGTTTCATACCGCGAGACGCGCTCAGTCGGGATGCTCGTCTTCGACGATCTGGAGGCGCACGCGACGCGGATCGCGGAGGATGTCCACGGGCGGCTCGCCCGGCTCGGGGTCTACGAGCCCGAACAGCGTCCGTGGCTTCCGCACCTCACCGTCGTTCGCTTTCGCGAGCGACCGCGTCTCCAGCCCACGATCCCCGATCTCGGGCGAGTGACGATGTCCGACGCTGCTGTTTACATATCCCGGCTGCGGCCGACAGGCGCGCAGTACGAAGTCTTGGAGTCAGTTCCGCTAGGAGGTGGATGAGTTGGATCGAGACGAAGCACTCGACGTCGCCCTCGGCCAGATCGAGCGCCAGTTCGGCAAAGGCTCGGTCATGCGCATGAACGACCACGCGCACGTCACCACGGGCTCGATCTCGACCGGATCGCTGTCGCTCGACATCGCACTCGGAGTGGGGGGTCTCCCACGCGGTCGCGTCGTCGAGGTCTTCGGTCCCGAGTCGTCGGGCAAGACGACCCTCGTCTACCACGTGATCGCCGAGGCCCAGCGACGCGGCGGCATCTGCGCCTTCATCGATGCCGAACATGCGATGGACCCGCAGTACGCGCGGCGCATCGGCGTCAACATCGACGACCTGCTCGTCTCGCAGCCGGACAACGGTGAGCAAGCGCTCGAGATCTCCGAGCTGCTCATCCGCTCGGGCGCGCTGGACGTCGTCGCAGTCGACTCGGTTGCGGCACTGACGCCGAAGGCCGAGATCGAAGGCGAGATGGGGGACAGCCACGTGGGCCTCCAAGCCCGCCTGATGAGCCAGGCGCTACGCAAGCTCGCGGGCACGCTCAACCGCACGGACACGATCGCGCTCTTCACCAACCAGCTGCGCGAGAAGATCGGGGTCATGTTCGGCTCGCCCGAGGTCACGCCGGGCGGCCGGGCGCTGAAGTTCTACTCCTCGGTCAGGCTCGACATCCGGCGGATCGAGACGCTCAAGGAAGGCGTCGAGGCGATCGGCAACCGCGTCCGGGTCAAGGTCG
>JBGOSR010000056.1:0-11207 GCA_041476065.1 Gaiellaceae bacterium | reverse complement strand
GCGGCTCTCCAGCCTGCCGCCAGGCCTGACGCTGGGCCTCGAGAATCTGCTCCCGGGACCGCAGGAGTAAGATCGCAGCGTGCTCGGCGAGGTTCTGACCGCGATGGTCACCCCGTTCACACGGGACGGCGCTGTCGACTACGACCGCTTCCGCGGACTGGCGCGTCACCTCGTAGACAACGGATCAGACGGCGTGGTCGTCGCGGCCACTACCGGCGAGTCGCCAACGCTCAGCGATAGCGAGAAGCTCGCTCTCTGGGAAGCCGCCGTCGACGAAGTGGGGGAGAGGGCGACCGTCATCGCCAGCACCGGCACGTACGACACGCACCACTCCGTCGAGCTGACGAAGGCCGCCCACAGCGCGGGCGTAGACGGCTTCCTCGTCGTGACGCCGTACTACAACAAGCCGCCGCCGCGCGGGATCGTGGAGCACTTCAAGGCGATCGCGCAGGCCAGCGACAGGTCGATCGTCGTCTACAACATCCCGCAGCGCGTCGTCGTGAACATCGAGCCCGAGACGATCGTCGAGCTCGCCGAGATCCCGAGCGTGCAGGCCGTCAAGCAGGCGACCGAGGATCTCGACCAGGCGCGGCGCATCGTCGCGGAGACCGATCTCGCCCTCTACGCGGGCAGCGATCACCTTCTCTTTCCATTCCTCGAGGTCGGCGGCGTGGGCGGGATCCTCGTCTACGCCCATCTCGTCGGGGCGCGGGTCAAGGAGTTGATCCGGCTCTACAAGGAAGGCGACGTCGACGGCGCGAGGGCGATCGACAACGAACTGAAGCCGGTGATCGACGCGCTCGGCGTGACGATCAACCCGATTCCGGTCAAGGCGGCGCTGAACATGCTCGGGCATGAAGTCGGGGGGCTGCGCCTGCCGCTCGTCGAGGCGAGCGAAGCGGAGCGGGCGGAGATTCGCTCAGGCCTCGAGCGTGCGGGCCTGAGGATGCCTGCCGGCGTCTAGCTTCTTCACCGGCAACTGGCGAAGCACGACCGTCTGAGGGGCTTCGGCGAAAGCGACCCCGAGCGGATCGAGACAGTTCTCGAGTGCGAGGAGAAGGTGCTGCGGTGGCTGCTCGGGGCCGCACACGACGAGAAAGCCGACGAGCGCGCTGTTTCCGCGGCGGAGCGGAACGGCGATTGAGGCGCCGACGTCGGAGAGCTCGCTGCCCGTGTCGACGACGATCCCGGCTCCGGACTCCGCCTCACGCAGGAGCCAGCTGATGAGCGGCGTCTCGGCCGGGCCCTCGGGCCCTCGCTCGAGCTGCACCGTGCCGCCGATTCCGTCCTCGTTCCATTCGACGAAGGCCGCGTACTCGAGCGGCCAGGTTCGCGCGATCGCGTCGACGAGGCGGCCGAAGATGTGTGCCTGGTCGCCGGCTACGTCCCATGCCTCCCCGAGATCGGCCGTCAGCCGAGAGATCCGCTTGCGGGTGCCGTGCCAGGCCTTGAGCCCGACGAGGGCGACTGCTCCGCCGGTCGTGGCCACGATCATCAATCCCGTACCGAGCCCTACGAGGAACGCGCCACCGCCGGCGAGCGCGATCAGATCGGGCCGTCCGAACATGCGGACGGAGCCGCGCGTGGTCGAGGGGGGCAGAGCAGAAGCATCCCGGATCGCCGTCAGTTCGTCAGCCCTGACCACGACAGTCGGATCCTGGCCCCGCTGCACGGCGATGAAGGCTCTCGCGATGACCGGGTGGAACTGCGTCCCGCTGCCCCGCTCGATCTCGGCGAGGGCGTCCTCGCGGTTCATCCGCTTCCGGAAGGGTTTGTCCGTCGTCATCGCGTCGAACGCATCGGCCAGGATCAGGAAGTGCGCGGCCAGCGGAATGTTCTCTTCGCGGACTCGGTAATAGCCGGTGCCGTTGTAGCGCTCCCGGTGATACTCGACGGCTTGCGCCTGTTGCGCGGCGAAGCGGAACCGCTGGAGGAGGCGGGCAGAGAGGCGAGGGGCCCGCCAGACCGTGCCCCATTCGGCCGGCGTCAGCTTTCCGGGCTTGGCCAGGACGGTGGCGTCGACGGCCACCTTGCCCAAGTCGTGGAGTCTCCCCGCCCACCACAGGCGTCGCACCTCGGAAGCCGGCAGGCCGAGCCCGCTCGCCAGATCCTGGACATAACGCGCCACTCGCACCGAGTGCCCATACGTGGAGGCGTCACGCTCGTCAACGATGTTCGCGAAGGTCTCGAGCGCAGTGGCCATCTCGTGGCGGAGAGCGACGACCCGCGCGTACAGGCGCTCCACGAGCACGAACAGTGGGACGAGCGCGATCGCGAGCCAGAGCTCACGAAGCGCAGCGAAGGCGAGGACGATGCCGAGCCCGACGCCGGAGGCGGCGGTGAGGAGGTCCGGAAGAGCGGGGCGCTGTGTCGCCAGGCCCTCGAGGAGCGTCCGCACAGTGACGTACACGAGCCCGGCGAGGGCAGCTGGCAGAAGGTCCTCCGGCAAGGACAAGTGCCCGACGCTCCCACCCGCCAGCGTGAATGCGACGCCTCCTGCAAGCGTGGATACACCAAGTGCCCCGGCGCGCCGCAGCAGGTTCATCGGAGCGAGGCCCCGGAACGGGCCGACCGCGATCACGCTCCAGCCCGCGACGGCCGTTGCAACCCAAGGACCGGCTACGAGCAGGGCGGCAAGATGAATCGGCGCGGTGAGAGTGAAGCGCTCGCCCTCGAGTGCGTCCGGCAAGAGCTCGTCGTGCGGACGCTGGAGTGCCTCCGCGGCGATCGCAACCGCCGCGAAGAGCGCAAGCTTGGACGTCGAGCTCCCGAGGGACTCGAAAACCGCGACGTTCAGGAGCACGCCGGCGATCGCAACAGTGGTGGCGTCCGCCGCATGGCGCCGGATAAAAGACCGCATGTTTCCAGCAATCGGCGGCCTCTCGCGCGGCCTTTAGCGAGCGGCTAGAACTCGGCTAGATCCCGCGCTTTCGCCGTCAGATCCTCATCTGGCGAGCAGACTCTCCGGACGGGGCCGTCGAGGTCCTGGAAGCACTCGTCCGCAATAGTCGCTGCGAGCTCGGCCGCGAGTAGCTCGTTGCCGGAGTTGTCGTGAAGGACGAGCACCTTCGAGGTCTTCTTGACGCTCGCGCGGACGATAGTGGCGTCCCAGTCGTCGAACGCGGGCGCAACCACGATCTCCACCGAATGTTCGCCGGCGAGGGCGATCGCCGCAGCGGCGGCGACCTCCAGCAAGGCCTCCGACGTGACGAGGGAGAGGTCGTTGCCGGAGCGCACGACACGTGTCCGACGCGTCTCCGGTGCCTCTTCGGGCTCCGCACTCCTGCGGGCCATCCCGAACAGGGCAATCGCTCCCGCGGCGACGAGGAAGATGCTCGTTCCGAGAATCACGCCGTGCGGGCTGAAGACGTCGTTCGCGAGCGGCGCCACGGCGACGGCGCCGAGGATCGTCGTCGTGATGCACGCTCCGGCGACGCCGAAGACGGCGCCGTAATAGCGCGGATCGGCCTCTCGCTGGAGAACGGTTTCGAAGAGCACGTCGGTCGTTCCGTCCACGAATCCGATCAAGCCGATGACCAGCAGGGCCGTTGGAGCGTGGTGGGTCAGACCGAGGAACACGAAGAGGCTCGCCATCACGAGGAGACCGATTCCAATCCAACGTCCAGCCGTCGGACCGATTCGGGTCAGGCCGACGAGCCCCTGACCGAGCGCGAGGCCCGTGCCGAGTGCGGCGATCCCGAATCCGTACCCGCCGGCGCCGAATCCCAGGTCGCCCTCGAGGAACCTCGGCAGGCTCGCGTTCGTCAGGCCGGTGGCAAGCGTGGCCGCACAGAACGACAGGACGAGGAAGACGAGTGTCCGGCGCCCGAAGACGTACCGGAGGCCGCTGAAGCGCTCTTCTTTCGCCTTCGCCTCCTCACCCTGGACGGCGCCGCGCGGGAGGCCGGTGAAGAAAGCCATGGCCAGTGCGAACGTGACGAGGTCGGCGGCGAGGGCGATCGCCACCCCGAGGTAGGAAAGGGCGACGCCGGCTGCCACGGCTCCCAGCGCCATGGCCCCGTCCTTGGCGAGGCCGAGAGTAGCGTTCGCCGAAGGGAGGTGCGCGAACGGCACGAGCGACGGGAGAAGCGCCGATCCGGCCGCGCTCGAGACCGCCGCAAGAGCCCCGGAGCAGGCGAGCGCGACGAACACGCCGAGCTGATTGCCGGCGAGGATCGAGAAGAGGGCGCCGCCGACCGCGAGGCCGCGCAGGAGCTCGACGAGCACGAGGACGCGGTTCTTGGGCAGCCGGTCGACGATGACGGCTGCGAGGCTGCCGCCGAGAATCGGGGGGGCGAGCCGGACGAGCAGGAGGATTGCGACGTTCCCGGTCGAGCCGGTCTCGTGGTAGATCCAGCCGATGAGAGCGGAGACCGTGAGCCAGTCACCGACGCTGGAGAGGAGCTTGCCGGCGGCCAGGCGCCGGAAGGCGCGAACCCGGAGCGGCTCGACGATCCTCGACGCTGCGAGCGTGTCCGCTCCACGCGGCAGGGCGACGATGACGATGAAGGCAATCATGCCGAGCCCGATCAGGAGGTCGCCGATCGAGAACGTGTTGGCGATCGGAAGCTGCTTCGGCAGCGCGAAGACGTCGCCCAGGAACGTGAGGTGGTGGGCGTGGCTCGAGATGTTCTTGCCGCCGAGGGGGTCGATCCCGGCCGCTCGCGCCGCAGTCGTCGAGACGGGCATGACGCCTCCGTTGACCGCGATCGCAAGAGCGTTGAGCGAGACGCCGAGCAGTACCGGGATCAGAGGCAGCAGGCGGACGTTCGCCAACGCGAACGCGAGCAGCAACCCGTACGTCGCGATGTGCAGCGGCCCCCGCGCACTGTCGGGAAGATTCGTACCGAGCTGCGAGAAGAGAACAACCTGCGTGACGAGTGCGAGCAGGACCGTCCACGGCAGGGAAAACCTGACCTCGGCGAGCCGTGCCGGCTTGCCGCCGAGCACGACCGCGAGAGCAAGCCCGATCGCAAGGCTTGGGAGGAGGAACACTTAGGACACCGCCGCCAGCTTCTGTGTGCGCGGAACGCTTCCTGGCTGGGCGAACATCTCAACGAGCTCGCGGCCGCATCGGGCAAGGGCGATCTCAACATGGTGCGGAAGGGCGCGCGCGAAGACGAGCACGAGATAGCCGGTGACCGAGCCGTCGACGCACAGCGGGACGGCAACGTGCGCGCCCTCGGCGCCGACCTCGGAACCGGCAGCGACCAGCATGTCTTCGGCGGCCTCGGTCTCGCGCATCAGCCAGCTTTCGAGAGCAGCCTCACTGGGCGCCTTCGCCAGGCTGCCCCAGCCGAGCTCCACTCGGCCGGCGAGGTCGGCAGGGCTCCACGAGACGAGGCCTGCCCAGCGCAGCTGGGAGGCGTAGGCGAGCCGTGTCACGAGATCGTTGAAGACGTCGGCCGTCGAGCCTCCCGCTCCCAGGGCGTCCTGGAGCTCTCCGGCGAGGCGCAGTCCCCTCATGGTCTGGACACGACGCCATGCGAGCGACACGGCGAACACGCCGAAGGCTGCCGCGGCGAGCGGAAGCTGGTGCACGCCGGCGAGGAAGAAGCCTGCAGCGATCGAGCCGACGGGTACGGCGTCGGGCCTGGCGGAGGCAGCTCGCTCGAGCAAGTTGCCCAAGCGGTTGCGCGTCAGCGTCAGGGCCTGGAGCTCTTCCCGCTCACTTTGGGAGAGGACGGCCAGGGGGTCCTGTCCGCGCTCGAGCGCGACGAATGCCTTGGCGACTGCTGGGTGGAACTGCGTGCCGGCGTTCGCCTCGATCTCGGCCAGTGCCTGCTCCTTGGGGAGGCCG
The DNA here is from genome assembly GCA_041476065.1 of Gaiellaceae bacterium. GTDB lineage: Bacteria > Actinomycetota > Thermoleophilia > Gaiellales > Gaiellaceae > VAXT01. Next base: position 5,407 of record JBGOSR010000056.1, on the reverse strand, counting down.
AGCCGATACGGGCGGTCGCTTCTCATCGCGTCGTAGGAGTCGGCAACGATCAGGAAGTGCGCGCCGAGGGGGATGCTCGCCTGCTCGACGTCGTAGTAGCCGGTTCCGTCGAAGCGCTCGTGGTGGTACTCGACCGCACGCGCCTCGCCGGCTGCGAAACGGAAACGCTGGAGCAGCCGGGCCGAGAGGCGAGGATGCCTTCGAAGCGCCGTCCGCTCAGGCTCGCTCAGCTTTCCGGGCTTTCGGAGCACGGCGGCGTCGACAGCGATCTTTCCCAGATCATGCAGGCGGCCCGACCAGTGGAGTCGGGAAACCTCGGCTGCCGGCAGACGGAGCGACTCCGCCAAGCGGCGGACGTACTCGCCCACGCGGGCCGAGTGCTCGTACGTGTGGGGGTCCCGCTCGTCGACGACGTTGGCAAACGTCTGGAGCGCTCGGGCCGTCTCTCGCCTGAGAATCGCCAACCGGCCGTGCGCGTTGAACACCGCGACGACGAGCGGGACGATGGCTGCCATGGCCCAGGGCTGCTCGAGTGCGCAGACAGCGAGGAGCACCCCAAGACCCGCCTGCGCGATCGTCGACGGGAACTCCGTGCGGAACGCGTCGATGACGGCGCGAACCGGAGACGAAGCGGACGTGAACCCGATCATCGGTCCGACTGCGAGCGCATTGACGGCCGAATAGATCGCCATCAGTGCGACGATCGCGGGGAACTCCGCCGGCAGGGCAAGCGTTCCAGGCTCGCCGCCCGCGAGCTGGAATGCCTGGCCGCCGGCGAACGTGGCGAGCGCGAGGGCGCTCGCATTGAAGGAGTACCGGCTCCAGTGCTCGCCCCGGATCGCGTCGACGGTGACGACGCCCAGGGCGGCGACTGCGGCTGCGGCCCACGGGCCGAGAATGAGGACGGCCGCGAAGTGGACGCTCGTCGAGAAGCTGGTCGTGTGTGCGTCTGACGGATCGAGCGAGGTGTCGTCGCTCGGGATCTGGAAGACCTCCGTCAAGACGGCGGCTGTCGCGAGAAGCGCGAGCGTCGTGAACGGAGCAAGCTCTCCGTTGAGTGCAGCGAAGGCGACGACGGCAACGCCAAGCGTCACCACTGTCGCCATCAGCGCACGCGCCTGGGCGGGGACGCGCAGCATGGCTTTCTGCTGAGCTAGAGCAGTGGCTCTACGGCCACTTGAGGCCGGCGCCACCCGCCAGCATCAGCGCCGCAAGCATTCCGAGTCGATAGATCCATGCTGACCGCATATCTCGCTCCTTCTGGAGAATTGGTGGTTCTGGACGAGCCTGTTCATAGGATGAGGCTCGAGAGCGATCGAGAATCCCCCGTTCAGGGGAATTGGGGTTCCCGGTCCAGAACTCGCTCGGGCCGCCATACTGCCGAGGATGGCGGATTCCAGCCTCAGGATCATCCCGCTCGGCGGGCTCGGCGAGGTCGGCAAGAACCTCACGGTTTTCGAGTCGAACGGGGAGATCGTCGTCGTCGACTCGGGCCTTGCATTCCCGCGTGACGAGCATCTGGGCGTCGACCTCGTCCTGCCGGACTTCACGTATCTGCGTGAGCGCGCGGACCGCGTGCGGGCAGTCCTACTGACCCACGCGCACGAGGATCACGTCGGCTCGCTGCCCTATCTGCTGCGCGAGGTGAAGGTGCCGGAGATCTGGGGAACGAAGCTGACGCTCGGGCTCCTCCAGCCGAAGCTCGACGAGCACGGTCTGTCGCATGCCACGGAGCTCAAGGAGGCGCGGCCCGAGGACGGGACCGTGCAGATCGGGAGGTTCCGGGCGGAGTTCATCCGGATGGCGCACTCCGTCCCCGACACGGTGGCGATCGTGCTCGAGACCGGCAACTTGCGGGTGCTGCACACCGGCGATTACAAGATCGACCACACGCCCATCGACGGTCTGCGCACGGACGTGGGCCGGCTCGCGGAAGTCGGGAACCGCGGAGTCGATCTCCTCCTCGGCGACTCGACGAACGCGGAGCGGCCCGGAGTGACGGGATCGGAGCGTCTGGTCGGCGAGGCCTTCAGGCAGATCATCCCTGTGCGCGAGGGCCGCGTGCTGATCGCGAGCTTTGCCTCCAACGTCCACCGGATGCAGCAAGCAGTCGACGTTGCGATCGAGACCGGCCGAAAAGTGTGCGTCGTCGGGCGCTCGATGCGAAAGAACATCAACATCGCGCGAAATCTCGGATATCTCGAGGCGCCCGACGACGCGTTCATTCAGCCAAAGGAGCTCGCAGAGCTGGCGCCGCGCGAGGCGCTCGTTCTCTGCACGGGCAGCCAGGGCGAGCCGCTGTCGGCGCTCACGCGGATCGCGTACAACGACCACCCGACGGTGCGGGTCGAGCGCGGCGACACCGTGATCCTGTCCGCCAAGCCCGTGCCGGGGAACGAGCTCCGCGTCCACGACACGATCAACAACCTCGCAAAGGCCGGCGCGGAGGTCCTCCACCAGGAGATCGCGAACGTGCACGTCTCGGGCCACGGAAACGCCGAAGAGCTCCGGACCGTGCTCGGGCTCGTACGGCCGAAAGGCGTCATGCCCATCCACGGCGAGTTCCGCATGCTCGCCGCGCATGCGCAGCTCGCCCGCGACAGCGGCGTCCCTGCGGACTCGATCGTGCTGGCCGAGAACGGCTCCGTGGTCGAGTTGGACGAGCGAGGCGTGCGCATCGTCGACCGTGTCGAGACCGGGGTCACGTTCGTGGACGGCCTGGGAGTGGGGGACGTGCGCGACGTCGCGATCCGGGACCGCAGGCACCTTTCGGAGCACGGCATCCTGATCGTCGTCGCCACGGTCAACGCGAACGGCGGCCGGCCGGGTGCTCCGCCCGAGCTGATCGTCCGCGGCTTCGGCTACTCGGAGTCCCTCCTGGACGAGCTGCGCGCGGAGGCCGCGAGCGTGCTCGACTCGTTGGCCGACCAGGACATCGCCGAGATCAAGCTCCTGCAGGAGCATCTCCACGACGGGCTCGCGCAGCTCGTCTACGACAGAACGGGGAGGCGGCCGATGATTTTGCCCGTCATAGTGGAGGTATGAGCGCGCTACGCGCACAACCCGGTTGGCCCGACCTCCTCGTCGATTTCGCGCCGGAGGGGACGACCGCACAGCGGCTGGTCCAGCAGCTGCGGGCGTGTCAGGTCTCGGCGCTGGCGTTCTGCCGGCTCCTCGAGCGCTGGGCGAGGGGAGAGGCGACGCCTTCGACCCCCGGCGGCCGCGAAGCAGCGTTGGCTCGCGCCGCGGAGCGTGCCGAGACGGCCCTCGCCGGCCTCGAAGGCCCGCTGGGGCGCTACCTCCTCGAGCTCGAGGCCGACCAGGCCGAAGGCCGCTCCTGGTACGGGGAGCCCGGCATGGCCGAGCTCATCGAGTGGCAGCCCGTCCTCAGCCGAGCAGGCGTTCGTGCCTCGCCGGTGCGAGTCGCGCAGGCGTATCTGGAGCTCGCAGTCCTCGTCCGAGCGCTGGAGGGTCTGGAAGCCGCAGCACGGATGCGCTCCGCGCCAGACCCGTCGTCCCTGTGGGCGGGCCTGTTCGACCTACGCGAGAACCTCCTGAACGGCGCTCTGGACGACCTCAGGGCCCTCGCCGCCTGATCAGCGCCCGGCTATGAGGTTGTAGCCGCAATTCAGGCACGTCGGCGTCCCGGGGGCAACGGCGCTACCGCACCGAGGGCACGGTTTCGACTCCATTGGCCTCCGGACTTCCGCGCGGCTAAACCACAGCAGCAGGCCGGCAAGTGCCCCGGTCGTGATCCATAGAACGCCCCGCCGACTGCGCTCCAATCTCTACCGCACAGGACGTCCGAACAATCCGCTGCGTCATACGTCGCGGCACCAATCCCGGCACCAATCAGTGCGCCCAGTAGCGCACCGGCTACGAGTGCAGCAAGTGCCCACCACCGGCTGGGTCCTTTCTTCGGCTCCTCCTCCGGCACGGCGCGACAATACTCCGCTCGAGAAGACCGCTTCGAGCGCGCTGAAAGGGCTTGCGCACCCCACGTCGAAACGAGCGGTCATGGCGCGGAGACGCACGAAGCGCGTGCTCAAGCCTCGCACGCCCTCGCGCGTGAGGAAGACCAGGCGCACCAAGAGGAAGGCCACACGGGGGCACCATCATCCTGAGCTCGCCGGGCTCGTCCTGCTCGCGTTCGGCATCTTTCTCGCCTCGGTGCTCTGGGCCGGCTGGAACGGCGGCTACGTCGGCGTCTGGATCGCCGACGGGCTCGAGGCCCTGATCGGAGGAGCGGCGTACGGGCTCCCGGTCGCGCTCGTCCTGGTCGGCGGGCTCATGGTCGGGCGGAGCGACCTCGTCGACGTCCGGCCGTTCCGGACCGGGCTCGCCATCCTCGCCCTCGGCCTGATGCTCACGCTCGGGGACCAGGGCGGATACCTCGGCGGCGCCTTGAGCGGCGCGCTGGGGCTCGCCCTCGGCGGCACCGGGGTCGCGATCGTCGGCGTCCTGGCGCTGCTCGTGGGAACGCTGTTGCTCACCGGAGCCTCCGCGGGCGCCATCATCCGCCGCGGTGCGACCGCCGCCCGGCGCTCGCTCGACCGGCCGCCGCGCGAGACCGTGGATGAGCTCCCCGAGCTGATCTCGACCGCGACTGCGGTACCCGTTCCGCTTGTCGATGCGGCCTCGGCGTATCCGGACGTCGTCGGCATGGCCGAGCCCGCGCCGCTGATCCCGTTCCCCGAGCCGAACACGGAGGAGGCGCCGGACAAGGAGAGCCTCTTCAACGCGTCGCCGGCGGTCGAGGACTACAAGCTGCCCGACCGGAGCCTCCTGCGCCGGTCGGGAACCAGCGGGAAGCCGACAGCCGAGGCGAACGGACAGATTGCACACGCGCTCACGCAGGCCCTCGCGGACTTCGGCGTCCAGGCCTCGGTCGTCGGCCAGATCACCGGCCCGCGCGTCACCCGCTACGAGCTCCAGCTCGCGCCCGGGACGAAGATGTCGAAGGTCGCCGCCCTCAAGGACGACCTCTCGTACGCGCTCGCGACAACCGAGATCCGCATCCTCGCCCCGATCCCGGGCAAGCAGGCCGTCGGCGTCGATGTGCCGAACCTGACGCCGAACCTCGTCACGCTCGGCGACATCTACGACGACCTGCCGCAGACGGCTAGCCCGCTCGCGGTCTGGCTCGGGAAGGACATCTCCGGAGTCGCCGTCTGGACCGACCTCGCGCGCATGCCGCACATCCTCATCGCCGGCACGACCGGGTCGGGGAAGTCCGGCTGCAGCACCACGAGCCTCACCTCGGTGCTACTCCGCGCGACGCCCGACGACGTGCGGATGATCCTCATCGACCCGAAGCGGATCGAGCTCAGCTACTACGAGTCGATCCCGCACCTGCTCGCGCCGGTCGTCTCCAGCCCGAAGGAAGCGACCGCGGTGCTCGCCAACG
>JBGOSR010000055.1:0-11233 GCA_041476065.1 Gaiellaceae bacterium | reverse complement strand
CCCGTCGCCGGTGCCCATGTAAAGGAGGCCGTCGGGCCCGAACTGGAGTTGGCCGCCGTTGTGGTTTTCGAACGTCGGGTGCGGAATGACGATGACCTGTCTACGCGTCGCCGGATCGGCGACGTTCGGGTTGTTCAGGTCACGTTGGACCTCGTCGACCCTGATCGCGCCGTCGCCCGCCTGCGTGTAATAGACGTAGAAACGGCCGCTCGTCGCGTAGTCGGGAGCGAACGCCATCGAGAGCAGCCCCCGCTCCCCGCAGCACAAGATCCAGGCCGAGGCGTCCAGGAACGTCGTCGGGGCTCCTCCGTCGAGGATGAGCTTGATTTGCCCGTCCTGGTTGACGACGAAGAGCCGATGCGCATCTTCGGGCGGTGCGGTCACGAAGACAGGCGCCGAGAACGAGCCGATCGGCGCCAGAGTGATGCCCTGCGGCGTCGACGAAGCCCCGCCCTGCGTTACCAGCAGCGCAAGTGCGCCCAGCCCGACAACGAGCGCCAAGAGTCCGCCGCGAATGCCCCTCCTCACCGCTAAAGGATACGCCCTCACTCCGAAATAGAGATCTACCTATTCGGCTAGGCTAGGGTCCTTCCTACGAGCTTCTGGAACCGCGCCACGAGCTGCTCGCTCTCGCCGAGAAGCCGCCCTTCCTCCACAATCCCCGACCGGACGCCCTTCTGGACGCGCTCGACGAGGACGCGATCCTCCGCGCCAACCTGCCGGTCGAATGCAAGGAGCTCCTCCACCCAGTCGCCGTCGGCGTCCGAGGCGAAGAAATAGTCGAGGAACCCGCTCGAGCGCTCCGGCCCGGACGGCAGCAACGGCCCGATCGAGAGGTTCGGCTTCCCCGCGAGCACGTTGATCTTCAGGTTCGGCCAGACGAAGTGGAACTGGCCCTGACCACCCTCCTCGCGTGTGTGCGCGAACTGCGAGAGGACGTGCTCGCCGGTCGGCTCGAGCCGGTACTCGTCGGGGTCGACGTCGTAGGCGGCGCTGAAGCCCTTGTGCGCGACCGGACAGTGGTAGCACTCGAGGTAGTTCTCGCAGCCGATCTTCCAGTTGGCGGCCAGCTCGTACTCGTCCCGCATGTGGAAGACGAGGTCGTCGACCGGGACGAGCTCCGGCACCGGGCCGAGCGTCTCGGCGAGCGGCGCTGCGTCCGCATCCGCGTTGACGAAGAGGAACGGGCCCCAGGTCTCGAGTCGCATCGGGACGAGGGACAGTCCCTCCGGCTCGAAGCCCTCCTCCCGCTCCGAGCGCGGCGCGGCGCGTAGCGAGCCGTCGAGCCCGTACGTCCACGCGTGGTAGGGGCACTGGATCGTCTTGCCCGTTCCGTCGCCGTCGGCGAGCAGGGAGCCCCGGTGGCGGCAGACGTTGACGAAGGCGCGGATCTCCTCGCCGTCGCGCACGACGAGGACAGGGACGTCTCCGGCCCAGGCCGCGAAGCGGGCTCCGTCGTCTACTACTCGCCCCGCATGGCCGACGTACTGCCACGCCTTCCGGAAGATCCGCTCTTGCTCGCGCCGCAGGACCTCCGGGTCGGAGTACCAGCTCCAGGGAAGCGTGCGCGGCGCGGCCACGCCCCGAATCTATCGCGCCGGAGTTGCGAGACCGTCGAGCGCGCTCGTGATCGCCTCCGCGAGCGACGGACGAACGGTGAGCACGCGGCCGAGCCCGGTGATCGAGATCACCCGCGAGACGGTCGGGTTCCCGGCGATGACGATCAGCTGCCTCTCGTCTGCCCGCATGCTCTTCGTCGAGGCGACGATCGCCCCCAGAGCCGTCGAGTCCACGAACGGAACGTCGGTCAGGTCGAGGATGACGTGGACGGAATCGGTCGACCTCAGCGCCTCTTCGAGCTGCGCCGTGGTGTGCAGATCGAGCTCACCCCGGGCGGCAACGACCTGGAGCCCTGCTCCCAGCGGAATGGTTCTCACCAGGCACACGAGCCCTTCCAGCTCGGTAGGAGGGCGCGCCGGAACAGGGATCACGTCGCGCCGCTCGAGCCTGTAGGCGCGGCGGTTCAGATGGACCTCGGCAACGGCGAGGCCCGTCGACTCGAGCCAGCGCTCGACGCGGTCGAGGCTGTCGACCAGGACTCGGTCCGCTCCGTTTCGCCCGTCGAGGTCGATCCGCACCTGGAAGCGCTCGCCGCCGGACGGCACGACCTCCGCGTGAAAGCCGTCGAGACGCTCGATCAGAGAGAGCGCCAGCGGCGCCGTCGGAGCGTCTATGCGAAGCGAGTCGGGCACTGCACCTCCTACGCGGCGCCGCAGGGGTCGTCGCGAACTCAGGGTTACGCTCAAAAGGACGAGGTCTAGGCCCTCCAACGGCACGCGTCTCCGCGGCAACCGCTTGGGTCAAGTGTAGCCAGAGATCCGCGAGGTAGAAGCTAGCTGTGGCGCCTCTCGCTGAGCCGGACAACCTCCGGCGGTGTCTCCGGCGAATGGACGACCTCGGCCGCGAGGCGGTTGAGCTTTACGCCCTGCGAGCGGGCCGCAGAGCGTAGGAACGCGAACGCTTCCTCGAGGCTCACGTCGAGCCTCTCGGCCAGCATCCCTTTCGCCTGCTCGATCACCACCCGGCTCTCGAGCGCGCCTTGCAGTTGGATAGTGCGCTCCAGCAGACCCTGAGTGGCAGCGGCCGCTTTGCCGTTCGTCGGAGCGACGACCGTCAGAGCCCGGTCGCCGAAGTGGATCTCGCAGGAGCCTTCATCGCCGCTCGCCAGCCACGCGCCAACCGCGTCGAAGAAGTGCGCGAGAGACGCCGCCGACGTCGCATCGGGCCTGACGTGCACCTCGTGGAGGCCATCCTCCGAGAAGGTCTGGCCGCCGACCCCGTCAAGGATGGCGACCAGCGCGTCCGAGCGCGCCTCGCTCGTCGTGATCACACGTATCGTCTCAACGGACACAGTGCTCCCTTCGTCGCGGAACCTTGCGGTTGCAACGAAGAGAGGTGCCGGCGACTTAGCTGAGGGTCCAACCCCCTGCGTCTGCCCGACTGATCGCTGTTTCCACCGCGAAGTCTACCCACGCCCGACAGGGCGCAAGTTCCGCGTTCCTTGATCTCGTGCGAGCCCGCGAGACGATGGCTGGAGCAGGCAAACGAGACGAGGCCGGGGCCAGCACGCGTTGATGTTGGCACGACGCGGCCGCATCCGTAATTTCCCTCGGTCGTTTGCGGCGTACTGCCCATCTCGATTCAGCCTGAACCACGATGGCCCGCACCGCGGAGACGCCGAGGATGTACGAAACAGCCATAGGAGGCTCCGATGAACCGCATTCTCACTGCTCTATTCGCAACTGCACTAGTCGCCGGCGCGCTGGCAACAGGCGCCGTCGGGCAAGGCTCGAGCTCCGCGACCCTCACAATCCGCCATGCGACGCGAGGCTGCCATACGTGGGCCCTCGCCGGCGGGCGCTCCGCAGCGACGCAGCGCGTGACGCTTGCAAAGGGCGCAACGCTCCGAGTCGTCAACAACGACGTCATGCCCCATCGCTTCGCCCAGACCCGCGGCGCGCATGCCCAGATCGTGCACGCGATGATGAACCACATGGGCGCGAAGGCATCTGTGCGCTTCACCCAAAGCGGCGTCTACAAGTTCAAGACGAAGGCCGGCGAGGATTATCCCGGCGTCCACTTGAAGACCGTGGGCGAGGACAGCACGCTTCGCCTGACCGTCACCGTCTCTTAGCTCTCTCCTAACCCGGTTAACGAGGTCGGCCTCAACGCCGGCCTCGTTCGCTCGTCCGCGGCCGCTGCGAGACTGAGGCGGTGGCGTTCATTCGCGAGGAGGCCGCGCGCATCTGGGGATGGGAAGAGCGGCACCGACGCCTGGTCGCCAGGCTGAGCGTCGTGCTCGTGGCATCGCTCGTCGTGGACGCACTCGGAACCGTCGCGATCTACTACGCCGAGCACCACGCCAAGGGCACAGAGATCACGACGCTCGGCGACGCGCTGTTCTTCGCAACCGTGCAGCTGCTCACCGTCTCGTCCCAGATCCAGAACCCGTTCACTACCTGGGGACGCGTCGTCGACGTCGTCCTGCAGCTCTGGGCAGTCGTCGTCGTCGCAGGGTCGGCAGGCGCGATCGCGGCCTTTTTCCAAAGGGCCGACTGACCTCGCGTCGGCCCGGCGCCCTCAGTCTCCGTTGTCGCCGGAGTCGGAGCCAGAGCCGGAGTCTGGTGGAGGCGGCTGATCGCCCTTGTCACCGACGTGCTGGGAGTCGCCTTCCGGAGGAGCCGGCGGGTCGGACTTCGGCTCGTCGCCTCGCTGAGTGTCGGGACGGGCGGTGTGCTGCTCTCCGTCACCGCTTCGGCGAGCGGATGCGCCGGAATCGCCCTCCCGGCTGCCTCCGCTCTGCGCCTGCGAGTCGCCGCTCTGGGCATCGCGCGAGCCGTGCTCCTTGTTGGTGTCGGAGGAGTGGGCGGCGACGGGTGTCGCTCGGAAGACCGCCTGCCGTGTTGGGACGACGAGCCTCGCCTCCGCCTGGCGGCGGTGGACGATCGCGTTCTTCGCGGCATCGGCACGCGCTTTCCGGGCCCCGTCGATCTGGGCGTGCCGCACTCCGCCCGAGCCCGTGACGACAACACCGGCGGTGGCGAGGACGGCGGATACTTTCGCGATGCCGGCAATCCCGATCGAGCCGGTGGCACCACCCTCGAGCGCGGCCCCTGCGACCGAGCCGGGCCCCGCCGCCGCGAGCCAGTTTGCAAGCGGGAGCGGTGTCACGATCGTCGCGGCCGCCCGCATGGTCGCCCGAGCGCGGTGGACGAGCTGGCGAACTGCTCCCTCGGTGACCCCGAGAGCTGCCGCGATCTGCGCGCGGCTCTGGCCTTCGAAGGCCGTGCGCAGGAGCGCCTCGCGCTGGGAGTCCGGAAGTGCGGCCAGGCTTGCGAGCGTCCTCCGGATGACGGCCCGCTGCTCGAGCTCGGACTCGGGGCCTTCCGGGGCGAGCAGCGAACGCTCGAGCTCGGCGTAGTCGTAGGTCGGCGCCTCAGCCGTTTCGAACATCGTCGTGCGGGCGATGCGGTAGAGCCAGGGCTGCAGCGAGCGGACCTCGGTCCCGTCGCGCAACGCCAGCCAGGCCTTCATCAGCACCTGTTGCACCACGTCCTCGGCTCGCGACCGTGAAAGCGCCCGCTCGCAGTAGCGCTGAAGCGGCCTGCGGTAGCGGTCGACGATCGCTTCGAACGCACGCTCCTGGCCTTCACGGACGAGCAGGAGGAGTCGCTCGTCGGACTGGGTGCGCAGGAGGGCGCTCGAGAGGATAGGAGTCATCGCCTCAAGATGAATGATGCCTCAGCGGAGCAGTCGCCCCGCCGAGCGGATCAGGCTATTGCCCTTCCGGGCGTAGCGATTGGCCACCGAGGCGTGCCGGGCAGCGACTGTCTTGTTGCCCTGCAGGCGCGCGCGCCCACTGCGGGCCCACTGGTCGCCGACCTGCGCATAGTCGCCAAAGGCGGAGAGCGCGAGCCGCCGGGCCCTGCGACCTCGCGCCGTGGACGGACGCTGAGCAGCGATCGCGCGCCGAGCCCTGAGTGAGTCCGCCTTGAACGCGCGGGCCCTGAGCATCATCCGGCGAGGATGACGCTTCGAGGCGCTGAGGCTGATCCCGTGTGCATCGAGCGCGATCGTGTGCGACCACTTCCCCAGCGTCGTCTTCAGCGTCCGGTCGGTTGCCTGGGCAGCTGCCGGGGCGAGGAGCACCAGGAGGAGCAGGGAGAGGAGCACGGCCGGCGCGCTGCGGCCAGGCGTCGACCGTGCTCCAGGGAAGAAGGCTCTAGTCGTCACCCTGGCCGGTGTCGCCCTGGTCGCCGTTGTCGTCGTCGTTGCAGTCACCCTGTTCGCTGTTGTCTTTCTGGTTCTGCTGGTCGCCCTGCTGGTCGTCGCCCTGCTGGTCGTCGGCCTGCTGGTCGTCGGCTTCGTGGCTGACGTTGCCGGCGGCATTCGAGACGGCGGCGGCAGCGTCTCCTTCGTCTCCACCGGTAGCGAGCGTGGCGCACGAGGGAGGCGGCACGGCCGGCGGATTGTCGTCCGCGGTCGCACCGCTCACGCCGATGCCGAAGATGATGAGACCGGCAGCGGCGAGCGTCGGTATGAGCTTCTTTCTGTACATCACGTCCTTTCGTCCGGAACGGTCGTCTACTCGGTAAGAGGGGTTTCGGAAGAAAAGGTCACGCTCGGCAGAGAAATTCACCCTTTTGGGCACCTGGCCCGCTAGACTCACCCGTAAGAACCAGAACGTGTACCGGTGGCGCTCTGCCTCCTTGTGCGTTCGTGAGTAGTAAGGGAGGTGGAATTGATGGCAACCGGAACCGTGAAGTGGTTCAACGACGCGAAGGGGTACGGATTCATCACGCCGGAAGACGGCGGGAAGGATCTCTTCGTGCACCACACGAACATCGCGGGCGAAGGGTTCAAGACCCTCGCCGAGAACGCGAAGGTCGAGTACGAGGCCCGCGAAGGCGCGAAGGGCCCCGAGGCGACCAACGTAGTCGTAACTGGGTAAGGAAGAAACCGAAGTTCCCGCGCCGCCGGCTTTCGCAGCGGCGGCGCGGTCTCACTTAGAGGAGATGACGACAATCGCCGGCAAGGAAGACAAGATCGAGTTCGAAGGTGAGGTCGTCGAGGCCTTCCGCAACGGGATGTACAAGATCCTCCTCGACAACGGCCACGAGACGCTCGGCTATACGGCTGGGAAGATGCGGCGCTACCGGATCAAGATTCTTCCGGGAGACCGGGTCAACGTCGAGCTATCGCCGTACGACCTCGATCGCGGTCGCATCGTTTACCGGCACCGGTAGTTGATTTACTAACCCGGCGATGCCGATCGGGTTCCTGCTCCTTTCGTGGCTGGCCAACATCCTCTCGTTGGCGGTCGCCGACTGGCTCTTCGGCGGCGTGCGCATCGGGCACTGGCTGCCCCTGCTGCTGGGTGCGGCGGTCCTCGGAATCGCGAACACGGTCGTGAAGCCAATCGTCACGCTGCTCACGCTGCCCTTCGTGATCCTGACGCTCGGCCTCGCACTCTTCGCGATCAACGTCGCGATGCTCGCCCTCGCCGAGTGGATCGCGCCGCGCTTCTCGATCGACGGCTTCTGGACGTACGTCGGCGCGACGATCGTGGTCTGGCTCGTGAACTGGCTCCTCCACGGAGCCTTCGGCCTGCAGGACGGCTCGAAGGCCGCGCGGCGCCGCGCACGTCGCGCCGTGACCGGCTAGCCGAACCGTTACCCGGGCCGACCCGAAGCTTTGCACTCGCTTGGCCCGTTCTTGGGCAAGCCTCCAATAGCGTCGGAGGCGCAGATGTCAAAGCCGAACGGGAGGTACGAAATGAAGCGCTCGTGGTTTGTCCCGGCGTTGCTTGCAGCATTCCTCGCAGCGGTCGTTCTTGCCCCGGCCGTCGAGGCCAAGGGCGGCACCCAGATCTCGCTCAAGGCGTCGAAGGCCTATCCCGGCGCCAGCGGAAAGGCGAAGTTCCAGTCCGCCGGGCAGCGCGAGCTCGAGATGGAAGTGGAGCACGTCCGCTCCCTGGCCGGCAAGCGCGTCAGCTTCTTCGTGAACAACACGAAGATCGGTTCAGCGCGGATCAGCGGACTCGGCGCAGCCCAGATCACCCGCCGCGGCGCGAGCGTCCCGGCTGTGCGGTCCGGAACCGTCGTCAGGGTGAAGACGGTCCGAGGCACGGTGATCGTGTCCGGCAGGTTCTAGGAAGGGTGATGACGACGAAGCGCGAGCTCAACAAGAGAATCACCGGCGGGCTCGAGGTCGTGCTCTACTGGCACGGGGCCGACAAGGTCAGCGTGTCCGTCCGCGACATGAGGACGGACGAAGAGTTCGAGCTGGAAGTCGAAGCGGCATTCGCCCTCGACGCGTTCCTCCACCCGTACGCATACGCGGCCGGCTGCGGCGTCTCCCACGCCCAGCCGGCCGTCGCGCAGCGCTAACGTCACACGCGCCAGCGCGCTCGGCCAGAGGGCGCAGGTCAGGGCCCCGGTCTCGAACCCCGATTGCTGCCAAGCATCGTCTGTGCCAACTCTGCAACTTTGCTCTCGGTTTGCCCCCTCGCTCATCGTTGCGGTTTCCTACGGACGAGATGCGGCCCAAACCCGATGCCGTGGCGACGGTTGTAGGACACGATCGCAGCGACGTGAAGACACTCTTCGTCCTCAATGATCCTGCCTACGGGACGGAACGCTCCTACAACGGACTCCGTCTTGCGCATGCGCTTGCCAAGCGTCCCGGCGAGGAGGTGCGGATCTTCCTGCTCGCCGACGCCGTCACCTGCGCCATCGCCGGCCAACAGACACCGAACGGCTACTACAACCTCGAACGCATGCTCGGCGCGGCCCTGCACCACGGCGCCGAAATCGGCCTCTGCGGCACCTGCATGGACGCCCGCGCAATTCGCGAAGACCAGCTCGTCGACGGCACCCGCCGCTCGACGCTCGAGGAGCTCACCGACTGGACGCTCTGGGCCGACAAGGTCATCAGCTTTTGAGGGGCCACCTACGACTCGCGCACTGAGGAGGTGATGAACGGTGATGGATTGGCACGACGGCTCGCCCTGGCTCTGGATGATCCCGATGGTGTTCACCTGGATCATTCTGCTTGGCGTCGTCGTCTACGCGGCGGTCAGGCTCGCTAACCGCGATTCCCACCAGCATTAGAGAGCTCGCGAATTCGACCAGGCGCCAGGCGTGGCCGCCGGAAGATCGCCACAGCCAAGAGCCTTTTCATTGGGATCCGCCCATCGATTCGGAGGTCGTGCTGATCTGGACTACGTCCGATCTTTGGTGGTCGACCTGGAGCGTGGTGTGGTCGATGTCGAAGCGCTCTTCGAGCAACCGCTCGAGCTCTGACCTGATCGCGTGACAGTCATCACCCGGATGGACGAGGACGTGTGCGGACAGTGCAGGGAAGCCGGAACCGATCTCCCAGACGTGTAGGTCGTGCACCGACGCGACATGGGGATGAGCAGTGATCGCCCGCGCGACTTCGTCGACGTTCACATGCTCAGGTGACATCTCGAGCAGCACGCGGCCCGACTTGCGGAGCAAGCCGTATGCGGCGCGCAGCATGAGGGCCGCGACGAACAGCGATGCGATCGGATCCGCGCGCGTGAATCCGGTCGTGAGGATGATCACCGCCGCGACGAGCGTGCCGATGAATGCGTACAGGTCGGTGACGATGTGCTGGAAGCTTCCCTCGACGGCCATGTTCTCCCGGTTTGCCTTGGCCAGCTGCCATGTCGCGAGCAGGTTGACGGCGATGCCGACGAGCGCGACGATCAAGACGACCCAGCCCTCGACGGCCGGCGGCTCGAGGAGGCGCCGGACCCCCTCGTAGAGGATCAGGCCGGCCAGTACGAGCAACGTCGCCCCGTTCACTTGGGCGGAGAGGATCTCGGCTCGCTTGAGGCCATAGGTCATGCTCCCGCTCGCGGGCCGAGCGGCTAAGACGACGGCGACGAGCGAGAAGCCGATCGCGGCGGCGTCGGTGAGCATGTGTGCCGCGTCGGAGAGGAGCGCGAGCGAATTGGCGAAGATCCCGGCCGTCACCTCTCCTGCCATGAAGACGGCGATCAGCGTCAGCGCGAAAGCGAGCCGGCGCTTGTTCGTATCGGGCGTAACGGCGTGCGAGTGGCCCGAGTGCGGGTTTGACGCGCGATCGTGGCGGTCGAGTGCGGTCACGTCTTGTCGCTTCCGTGCTCGTGATGCTTATGGGCGGGGTCGGCCTCGCGTGCACGGGCCTTCTTCCCGAGGTACCCCACCTGCGACTCGTGTCCTTCCTCGTGTGGATGACTTCGGCGAGCTGACCCGATCGTCGCCGCCTCGCGCCGCCCGAAAAGACGCCGGAGGAAGCCGCTAACCCTCATCCGCTTGCTCCACTAGCACGCATCGCAGCATGCCTCGCCCTTCCACGTCTCGACCCCCTCGCGCAGAGCGATGGCCGCGATTACGAGCGCGGCCATGGGGTCGGCCCACCACCAACCCAAGAGCGCGTTCAATCCGAGGCCGACGAGGAGCGCCACCGAGAGGTATGCGCAGATCATGTTCTGCGTCGCTTCACTGACGGTCGCACTCGAGTTCAAACGATTGCCGACCCGCGACTTCGCCCGCGCGAGCAGCGGCATCGTTGGAGCAGTGAAGGCAGCGAGACCGATTCCGATCCAGCTGACGGACGGGTGCCCACTACCGAAGAGAGTCCGAACGGACTCGACGCCCACGTAGGCGGCGAGCACGAAGTAGCTCCCAGCGACAAGCTGCTGTGCACGTCGCTCGGCGCTCGCCGAGTCGGCACGAGCTGCGCCGAAGCGCCAGACGATGATGAACGCAGCGAGCGCCTCGATCAGCGAGTCGAAGCCGAAGCCGACAAGCGCGATCGAGCCGGCCGCGAGCCCCGCGCCGACCGCGATCACGAACTCGATGACGTGCCATCCGTTACCGCCCCAAGCCAGGAGCTTCGCCCGGCGAACGAGACGCATCCGTTCGTCCGGCAGTAGCGGTGCCGGTACGACCAGCGACCGGACGAGCGGCAGCTCGGTCAAGATCCGGCCGCCTCGTGGCTGACATGCTGGAGGCCGACATCGAGCAACAGTCGGATGTGTGCGTCGTCGAGCGAGTAGTAGACGTTCCGCCCCTGCTTGCGGTAGCGCACGAGCCTGCTCGAGCGCAAGAGTCGGAGGTTGTGGCTGACGGCAGTCTGCGAGAGCCCGGTAACAGCGGCGAGATCGCAGACGCAGAGCTCGCCGGTCTCGAGCAGGGCCGAGATCAGCCTCACGCGACCGGGATCCGAGAGCACGCGAAACGTCTCGGCGAGATCCTGAAAGACAGCCGGATCAGGCAGCCGCTCGAGCACCGCTGCAACGCGCTCGGGATCGACGCACTCGATCTCGCATCGGTCGAGGGGAATCACAGCAGCGCGTTTCGTGTCTGACATCTTCACAATCCTGAAGGTAACAGACGGCTCGGTAGATGTCCGTGGGCCAGCCCGCAGTACCCGGGACTGCAACGGCAGGCCCGCCGGCTGGAGCGAGTTCAGCGGCGCGAGGCGGCGGCGGGAGCCGGCGCCGGTCAGGGAAGCGAGTTCCGCGGTCCCTTGAATAGGTGCCTCTCGGTTTCCTGACGCGTCGCTGAGTGCCCGTTAGCGAGCGGGACAGTGTTGGGACAAACGGCCCGCTCGCTGGAGGGTGCGCAGCGGCGCGAGGCGTGCCCGGAGCCGGGCTCTG
>JBGOSR010000054.1:0-11586 GCA_041476065.1 Gaiellaceae bacterium | reverse complement strand
CACGTCGCCGAGCACGCACGCTCGCTCGTCAGGCTCGAGCTCGAGCTGGCGACGCTCGAGGTCAAGCGGAAAGTCGCCTCCCTCGGTGTCGGTATCGGACTCGCCGTCGGAGCCGCGGTCGTCGCCGTCTTCGCGCTTGCTTTCCTGTTCGCGACGGTGGCCGCAGCGCTCGCGACCTTCCTCTCCACGTGGCTCGCGCTCCTCATCGTCGCCCTGGGTCTCTTCGTGCTCGCGGCGGTTCTCGGCCTCGTGGGTATTACCAAGATCAAGAAGGGAACGCCGCCGGTCCCCGAGCAGGCGATCCGCGAAGCGAAGCTCACGACGGACGCGTTGAAGAGCAATGGCGCGTAACGGCCGCAACTTCGAGCAGGTCCGCCAGGAGATCGAGGCGGAGCGGGAGCAGCTCGCCGGAGCGGTCAACTCGCTGCGCGGCGAGGCGACGAACGTCCGCGCCAAGCTGCGCGCGAAGGTCCCCGTGTTCGCGGCGGGAGCCCTCGGTGTCGGGTTCGTAGCCGCAGGCGGAGTCAAAGCGACAATGCGCCTCCTCGCCCGGCGGGGCCGCTAAGGACGAACGACGGCCCGGGTCGGCCGGTTTCGAGCTCGACCGGCAGGCCGACATCCGTGCAGCAGGCGGCCCCAACGCCGGCCCCGTCCAGCCGACCCGCCGCGTCCAGCGGTCCCCTAGTTCGGTGGCTCCGGGGTTACGTGGAAGGTCCCGCGGAGGCGCAACTTCTTATCCGAGCGGTACGTGTACTTCCCGGGGGTGAGCGCAACCGTCCACGTCTTCTTCGTCTTCGCCGCCACGCCGGTCTTACGGTTCACGCCGGGGCCGCTGAGGTGGAAGTTCTGCGTCTTGGAGGTGTCGTTGGCGACGACCTTGTAGGTCCCAGCGACGACCGAGCGGACTTTCGATCCCGTGCTCGTGTCGATCAGCGAGATCGTCTTCGTCGTCACCTTGCCGTTCAGTCTCCCCGGCGGTGGCGGAGGCGGCGGGACGTTGCCGACCGTGAAGCTGCCCTTCATCGTGCTCGGATGAGCGTCGCAGAGGAAGGTGTAGGTGCCGTCGACAAACTGGACGGTCCAGGTCGCCGTCCCGGTCGTTTCGATGGCTGTCGACTGATCGACGCCCGTGCCGAAGAGGTGGAAGTTGTGATCGATCGAGTTGTCGGCGACGTTCACCGTGTACGTGCCAGGGTCGAGATGCCTGACGGCGGTGCCGTCCGCGTTCTTCAGGGAGATGTTCGCGCTCGGGCCGACGACTCCGGTGAGCACCGGAGCGGCGGCCAATCCTCCCGTGGCGGCGGCGGGCATCGAGATCGCAGCCGCCGCAAGCGCGGTGATGAGCGGCAGTCGTCGCATGTGACCCTCCTTTACTCTCCTTTCTACTCGCGTCCGTTCGATCCGGTTTTCCCTACGCAGGCGGCGGGACGTCTCTGACTCTGAACGTTCCGTGGAGCTTTGCGCTCCGGTCCGACTTATAGACGTAGGTGCCGGGACGGAGGTTCACCACCCAGACGCGGACACCAGTTGCGGCCACCTTCGTCTTCAGGTTCACGCCGGGTCCGACGAGGTGGAAGTTCTGGGTCTTCGCCGAGTCCTTGACGACGATTCGATAGGAGTTCTGGAGCAGCACGTGTACCCGCTGGCCCTTCGAATCGAGTAGCGAAAGCGAGCGTGTGGACACTTTCGCGTCCAGCTGAGGCTGGATCGCGTAGCCGCCTGCGGTCATCGGCAGAGAGACGGCGAGGACGGCGGCGGCTGGTACTAGCAAACGGAACATTGGCGCCTCCTTTCTTACCACCAACTCTTACCCGCTGCCGCGCTTTAGACTCTTGCGGCAATGAAGCTGCACAAGAACGCAAAGGTCGAGTTGGTTCGCAAGATCCCGCTGTTCAAGCACTGCACGGCACGGGAGCTCGGTGAAATCGCAGCGATCGCCGACGAGCTCGACCTGAAGGAAGGGACTGAGCTCACCCGGGAGGGCAAGGCGGGCCGCGAGTTCTTCGTCATCGTCGAAGGCGCGGCCGACGTCCTGATGGGCAAGAAGTGGATCAACTCGGTGCGTCAGGGGGACTTCCTGGGTGAGATCGCGCTGATCACGGGTCGACCCCGCACCGCGACGGTCAAGGCAACCTCGCCCGTCCGCGTGCTCGTGATCACGGCGCGAAACTTCCGCGGCCTGCTCGAGCGCTCGCCGGAGATCCAGCGCAAGGTGCTCCTCTCGATGGCAGAGCGGCTCGCGACCGCAGCCCTCTAGGCCCGGAGCTCGGCGCCGAAGCGCTTTCCGAGCGCGTCCACGATCTTCGTGCGCAGGCCGGCGGCGTCCTCGTCCGAGAGCGTCCGCTCGGATGACTGGAAGCTGACGGCGAAGGCGAGCGACTTGCGGCCCTCGCCGACCTGGTCGCCCCGGTAGACGTCGAAGGCCCGCATCTCGCGCAGCTCCGGGCCTGCGGCTTCGCGGGCCGCGTCCACGAGCTCGCCGGCCGCGACATCCTCCGAGACGATGAACGCGAGATCCTGGTGAACAGCCGGGTACGTGATCACGTCCCTGTACCTGACCTCCTCGTTGGCGACTTCGCGCAACCGGCCGAGGTCGAGCTCGAAGGCTCCCCAGACGCCGTCGATCACGGCAGGATGCAGCTCTCCGACTAGCCCAGCCCCGACAGCAGCGGCCTTGCCGGGATGAAGCAGGTCGTCGGTCGTCCGTTCGAAGACGGGCTCCGCCTTCAGCGCGGCGTACACGGTTTCGACGATCCCCTTAGCGGTGCTCCAGCCTCCCTCGACGATCCCGGCGATGTGCGTGTGCTCATCGGGCAGCTCTCCGTCGGGGAGGTAGACACGCGCCACTTCGAAGAGGGCGATGCGCTGGGAGCCGAGCTCGACGTTGCGACTCACTGCCTCCACCAGGCTCGGAAGCAGGCGTGTCCGCAGCACGGCGAGGTCCGCGGAGATCGGCTCGAGTAGCCGCCACGCGTTCGCGATCGAGTCACTCGGTCGCAGGGAAGGCGTGTAGGTCTCGGTGAGGCCCAGCCCCGCGAGCACGTCCTCAACGCGCCGGCGCAGCCGCTGGAGCGGCGTCAGCGCGCCGAACATCTCACGCCGGGCAGGGAGCGTGAAGGGCACGTCCTCGAGCCGCAGCCGTGCGACCTCCTCGACGACGTCGACCTCGCGCGTCACGTCTCGAGTCCGCCAGGTCGGGGTGACGAGGTCGTTCTCCCGATGCTCGAAGCCGAGGCGCTCCAGCCAGCGGGCCTGCTCGTCGGGAGGCGTCGGCAAGCCGATCACCTCGTCGGCGCGCTCGGGCCGGTAGGTGATGACCGGCCGTTCCGGGAGCTCCCCCTGCACGTCGACGTGGCCGACCCAGTGCGCGCCCGCGGTCTCCACGATCAGCTGCGTCGCGAGCATCGCCGCCTGGTCGGCCAGATACGGGTCGACACCCTTCTCCCACCGATTCGACCCCTCGGTACGAAGGCGCAGGCGCTCGGAGCTACGGAAGATCCCCGTCGGCTCGAAGTTGGCCGCCTCGAGGAGGACGTCGGTGGTCGACTCGCCGATCTCCGTGTCCTCGCCGCCCATGATCCCGGCGAGCGCGACTGCCCGCTCCGCGTCGGCGATCACGAGATCGTTCTCGTCGAGACGGCGCTCGACGCCGTCGAGGGTTCGGATCGTCTCTGGCGGTTTCGCGCGGCGGACGACGATCTTCCCGCCGCCGAGCGTTGCCAGGTCGAATGCGTGCAGCGGATTCCCGAGCGCGAGCATCACGTAGTTCGTCACGTCGACGACGTTGGAGATCGGACGCATCCCGGCCGCAAGCAGCCGCGCCTTGAGCCAGATCGGCGAAGGGCCGATCTCAACGCTCCGGAAGAGGCGGCCGACGTAGCGCGGGCAGCCCTCGAGGTCGTCGACGGTGATGTCGACCGGCTCGTCTCCTGCCGGCTCCGGATCGATCCCCGGAGGCGGCTGTAGCTCGAGCTCGTAGAGCGCAGCGACCTCGCGTGCGAGCCCGTAGATGGAGAGCAGGTCGGGTCGGTTGCCCGGCGACTCGACGAGGAGCACTTCCTCGACGAGCGGGATCACGTCGGCGAGCGGTGTCCCCGGCTCGCTTTCGGGCAGCACCATGATCCCGGAGTGATCCGTGCCGAGCTCGATCTCGTCCTCGGCCAGGATCATCCCGTCGGAGAGCTCTCCACGCACCTTGCGCCGCTCCAGCTCGAGGCCGCCCGGCAAGACCGCCCCGGGGAGCGCGACAGCGACAGTCGCCCCGGGCCCGAAGTTCCACGCGCCGCAGACGATCTGGCGCGGCTCGCTCTCCCCCACGTCGACACGGCAGAGCTGGAGGCGGTCAGCGTTCGGGTGCTTCTCGGCCTCGAGCACCTTGCCGACCCGGAAGAGGCCGAGATTCCCGTCGGTGTCCGGAACCCCACGCCGCTCAATCCCCTCGACCTCCGCAGTGGAGATCGAGAGCCGCGTCGCCAGCTCCCCGAGAGGCATCTCGACCGCGACGTAGTCGCGCAGCCAGGAGACGGGGACTCTCAAAACTGCCTCAGCACGCGGAGATCGCCTTCCCAGAGGGCGCGGATGTCCGGGAAGTCGTACTTCAACTGGGCGACGCGCTCGATGCCGCAGCCGAACGCGAAGCCCGACCACTCCTCCGCGTCGACGCCCACGTTCTCGAAGACCCTCGGATCGACCATGCCCGCGCCACCCATCTCGAGCCAGCCCGAATACCGGCACGTGCGGCACCCTTCGCCGCCGCAGATACCGCACGACACGTCGGGCTCGATCGACGGCTCGGTGAACGGGAAGTAGTGCGTGCGGAACCGGGCGCGCCGCTCCGGCCCGAAGATCGCCCGCATGACGTGCAGGAGCGTCCCCTTGAGGTCGGCGAGGGTCAGGCCGCGGTCGACTGCGAGGCCCTCGAACTGGTGGAAGATTGGATAGTGCGTCGCGTCGATCGCGTCGCGCCGGTAGCAGCGGCCGATCGAGACCATGTAGATCGGCGGCGCTCCCTGCTCCATCGCCTGGATCTGCGAGGGCGACGTCTCGGTTCGCAGCACGTGGCGCTCGTCGAAGAAGAAGGAGGCGCGCGGCGACCGCGCCGGGTGCCACGGGTCGAAGGCGAGCTTGTCGAAGTTGTACTCGGTCGTCTCGACCTCGCGATCGTCACGCACCTCGTACCCGAGCCCGATGAACGCGTCTTCGATCTGCCGCCGAGCCTGGGTGATCGGATGCAGATGCCCGAGCGGCAACTCGTCGCCCGGCAACGTGACGTCGACGACGTCCTCGGTCAGCGTGCGGTTGAGCGCGATGCCCGCTAGCTGGGCCTCCCGCGCCTCGACGGCTGTCTCGATCGCCTCGCGCGCAGCGTTGAGCGCCATGCCGGTCTCGCGATCTCGTACCTGGCGAAGTGCAAGCTTCAGGTCGCTGCTGCGGCCGAGATAGCGCACACGCAGCTCGTCGAGCTCCGCCGCGGTCGAGGCAGCCTCGATCGCGCTCAGGGCTTCGCGCTGGAGCGCGTCGGCGTCCACGCGGCCGACTGTATCGCCTGGCTCAGTCATCGCCCGTCGCGGCCCCGGCTAGCTCGTGAGGATCGGCTGCGCGTCAGCGCCGGTCCCCGGCGAGAAGCCGAGGCCCGGTAAAGAAAGAACGTGAACGCGTCGCCGCCATGTCCACACGATATAGCGAGAATGGGCCGATGAGCCAGTACGACCCGTTTGCGGAGATCTACGACGAGTGGTCGGACCACATGACGGAGGATGTCTCGTTCTACGTCGGCCTGGCGCGCGAAGCGGTTGGCCCGATCGTCGAGCTTGCGGTCGGTAACGGCCGCGTCGCGATCCCGGTCGCGCGGGAGACTGGGCGGAAGGTGATCGGCATGGATCTCTCCGCGGCGATGCTCGAGCAGGCGCGGGAGCGGGCCGACGCGGCGGACGTCGATCTCGAGCTCCGGCAGGGAGATATGCGCGACTTCGAACTGGCGCAGCCGGCCGGCCTCGTCTACTCGCCTTTTCGGTCGTTGCTCCACTTGCCGAACTGGCACGACCGCCGGCGCGTCTTCGAGCGGGTCGCGGGCGCATTGAAGCCGGGCGGCCGGTTCGCGTGGAACGCGTTCGTCTTCGATCCGCTGATCGCGGCACGGCTCTCCCGGGAGGATGTCCGTCAGCACTCGGAAAACAGCCGGATCTGGGAGCGCGTCGAGTACGACCCGACCGACAGCCGCATCGACATCACCGCCTGGGTCGACCGGCCCGGCGAAGGCGAGCGGAAACTCTCGCTGTGGTGGGTCAACCGAGCCGAGTGGGAAGGCCTGATCGACGTCGCAGGCTTCGAGGTCGAAGCCCTCTACGGCGATTTCGATCGGCGGCCGTTCGACGAGGAGAGCCGGGAATTCGTCTGGGTCGCCCGGAAGCCGCACTGACAGCCCACGCCGAAGCCCAAGTGAGCAGATTTCGCCGGCCGGATGCAGGCGCCCATCAGCTAGCCCCCTCCCACCCGTACCACCCACCCGGGTGGGGGACCGCGTGCCGCCGGTTCGAGCGTATCGAGGAGAATTGGACGCCGTTGTGACAGATCTGCGCCAGATTCGCGGAGGGGCCAGCCCCTACGACACGATTGCCGAGCTCTACGATCCCTGGAGCCGAAGCGTCACCGAGGATGTCGACTTCTACGTCGCCGAGGGTCTTCGGGCCGGCGGGCCCGTCGTCGAGCTGGGGATCGGTACCGGACGCATCGCGATCCCGATCGCCCAGAAGGGCATCCGCGTGATCGGAGTCGACTCCTCGCGCGTGATGCTCGCCACTTGCGGCCGCCGCGCCGAAGCCGAAGGCGTCACCGTGCTGCTCGACCTACGCCTCGGCGACCTGCGCCGGCCGCCGCTGGACGAGCACGTACCGCTGATCGTCTGCCCGTTCCGTTCCTACCTCCATCTCGCCGACGACGGCGAGCGCGTCGAGGCCCTGACGGCCGCACGCGCAGCACTCGCGCCCGGCGGGCACCTCGTCTTCGACGTCTTTGCCCCCAAGCCCGACGACATCGCAGAAACCCACGGCCGCTGGCTCGAGCGCGAGCCAGGTATCTACGAGCTCGCCGACTGGGACGAGACCGCGCGCACGCTCACTCTCTCGGTCCGCGGCCCCTCGAGCGAAGCGACGATGGCCCTCTCCTGGATCTCCCGCGAGGAGTGGCAGCGGCTCCTCGAGGAGACCGGCTTCACAGTCGAGGCCTGCTACGGCTGGTTCGACCGCACGCCGTTCCGCGAAGGCGAGGACATGGTCTTCGTCGCTCGGGCTGTCTGATCCAGCCATCTTGCGAGAGACAAGCGCTGCCGCGATGATCGTCAGAGGTGCCCTCGGCCTCGCCTGAGCTCCCGCTCGACCGCGACGACGTCGTCTCTATCATGGAGGCGCTGTTCGACATCCGCGCGCGCGTCAACGTCATCCTATTTTTGCTCGAGGAAGAAGGCGATGGCGAAGAGGAAGAGTAAGAGTAAGAAGCAGATTTTCGACGAGTTGAGAGCTCAGCAGCCGGAACGCGATCGGTTGACCCGCAAGCTGCAGGAGCGGATTGCCTTCCACAAGCGCAAGCTCCGAGAAGAGCGATCCGCCGAGGGCTCTTAGCTAGAGCAGCGTAATCTCGTCGCCGACGGCGACCTCGCCGCTCTCGACGACCCGCGCCAACATGCCGCGTTTGCCCTCGAGCTCGGCCCGCAGACCCTCGCGTAGCTCGTCCATGCGGTGGCACGGATCGCAGACCATCGTGATCTCGAAGACGGCCCCGCCCGCCCGAACCCGCTGACCGATCGGCCAGCGCTCGACGTCGTCCCCTTCGACGGTCAGGTTCTCACGGATCGCGCCCGGCTCCACGCCGACCGAGTCCAGGTGCTCCTTCGAGGCGAAGAGCACCTCGCGCTTCGGCGGATTCGCGTGAGCGCAGCCTTCGAGGCCTTGCCCGGCGATCGCCTGCCGCCGCTCGTGGCCGTCCATGCGCCCGCTCTTGCGCGCCGGTGAGGTCCAGACTCCCGCGATCTTCGCCACGCTGCGACTTTACCGGGCGCGCCGGTGCTCGTAGAGCGCGATCGCGCCGGCGACGGCGACGTTCAGCGACTCCGCTCCGGGCGCGAGCGGGATCGTCGCAGACTCGTCGCAGTCGGCGACGACGTCCGCCGGCAGACCCTCCCGCTCGGCGCCGAGAACGTACGTGACAGGCACGCCCGGCTCGATCTCGGCGAGCGGCATCCCGCCTGCCGAGACGAGCGCAATCCGCTTGCCGGCGGGCTCGTCGAAGGCCGCGATCGGCACTCGGAAGACCGCTCCGGCCGATGCCCGCACCGCTTTCGGCCCGGTCGGGTCGGCGCAGCCCGCCGAGAGGGCGACCGAGGCGCCGAACGCGTCCGCGCTGCGCAGGATCGTGCCGAGGTTCCCCGGATCGG
Organism: Gaiellaceae bacterium; assembly: GCA_041476065.1. Lineage (GTDB taxonomy): Bacteria > Actinomycetota > Thermoleophilia > Gaiellales > Gaiellaceae > VAXT01. Next base: position 3,158 of record JBGOSR010000054.1, on the reverse strand, counting down.
CGACGTGCCAGAGCGAGACCGACAGCGGCTCGACTCCTCGCGGCAAGGCGTCGCGGCGGTAGATGCCCATCACCCGCGGCGGGTGCGCCATCGTCGAGACCTTGGCCAACAGATCGGGCGCAACGTCCTCGCCCGCACGCAGCAGCTCGACCGGCTCGATGCCCGCGTCGTCGGCGGCCTGAACGAGATCCTCGCCCTCGACGACGAACAGGCCCTCCTTCTCGCGCTGGCGCCGCGACTCCAGCAGCCGATGCATGAGCCGCAGCTTCGGATTCGAGCCCGACGTGATCACAGCTCCCACTCGAGCCACGACCCGTGAAAATCGGCGTGTCCGGCGAACTCCCGCTCCGCGCCCGGCCAGTAGACGAGCCGCAAGCCCCACGAGTGCTCGTCAACCCGCGGCTTGCCGGTCGAGATGAACGCCATTGCCCGTGAGCCTCCTGCCTCCTCGAGGGCGGCGCGAAGCCGCAGACGGCTGTCCTCGTCGAGGTAGCCCCAGGTCGCGGTCTGGAAGACGACGGTCAGCCCGTCGCTTGGCTGCGCGTGGAGGACCTCCGGCAGCAGCTCGACGAAATCGCCGCGCACGAGCTCGGGCGGCTCGCTGCGGAGCGCCTCGATCGCCCGGTCGAGCCGCTCCATTCGTTCCTCCTGGCCCGCCCACACGAAGCAGCGCAGGAGACAAGCGTCTTCCTCGCTCCTGACATCGATCGGCGAGCGGTCGATTCCGAGCCGGCCGCGAACGCGCGGCGAGAGCTCGAGCAGGTCCGCCGGTACCGGCCGGCGCTCCTCGCCCTCGAGCAGGAGCCGCGCCTCGTCCGGTCCCCAGCCGCCCGCCTCGTAGCGATACCGATAGCGATCCCAGACGAGGTTCAGGCCCGCGCTCGGCCCAAGCTCGACGAGGTCGAACGTTTCCGCGCCCGTGTGCTGGGCGATCCGCAGGAGCAGCGGCAGCAGCACCCAGGAGCGCTGCACCTCGTTCGTCTGGACCCCCTGCTCCGCGATGAACGCGCGCAGAAACCCGCGATGCTCGGCGAGAGGATCGTCCCAGCCCGCCGCTCCCGCCAGCACGAGATAGTGCAGTCCGCCGAGAAGCCGGAGCGGCGCGTCCCACGCCGGCTCGGCCCCGACCAGCTCCGCCGCCACCGGGTCGGCGGCGAACCTCCGGCAGAGATCGGCGTAAAGCGGCGAGCGCGACTCGCATTGAGTCGCCTGGGCTTCGAAGACCGAGGCGTTATTCGCCAGCGCCGTGGCCGTCGCCGGCGCCGTCGCTAGAGCCGAGCGCGATCTTCGCCTGCTCGGCGATCTTGCCGAAGGCTTGAGGGTCGTCGACCGCGATGTCGGCCAGCACCTTGCGGTCGAGCTCGACGCCCGCCTTGCGGCAGCCGGAGACGAACTGGTTGTACGAGAGCCCCTCGGCGCGCGCGGCCGCGTTGATGCGGATGATCCAGAGCCGGCGCATGTCCCGCTTGCGCCGCTTCCGGTCGCGGTAGGCATGGACGAGCGCGTGCTCGACGGCCTCGTTCGCGACCTTGTAGCGCGAGTGCCTCGTGCCGACGAAGCCCTTCGCGGCGTCGAGCACCTTCTTGCGGCGCTTGCGGCCTGCGACGGACCTCTTTACGCGCGGCATCTAGCCCCCCTCACTTCCCGAGCAGGCGCTTCACGGCGCGCTCGTTCGACTTGTGGAGGGGCTGGTCGCTGTGGAACTTACGCCTGCGCTTCGCGGATTTCTTGCTCAGCAGGTGGCTCTTCATCCCCTGCCGGCGCAGGAGCTTCCCCGCTGACGTCAGCTTGAACCGCTTCTTCGCTCCGCTGTGTGTCTTCTGCTTTGGCATCTCTCGTCACTCCTGCGTTCTTCGTCGGCCCTAGAAGCATGACCATGTTGCGTCCGTCGAGGAGCGGCGGCGATTCGACCTGTCCGAGCTCCTTCACATCCTCCGCCAGCTTCATCAGCAAGTCGCGCCCGCGCTCTGGGTGCGTCGTCTCTCGTCCACGGAACATGATCGTGACCTTGACCTTGGCCCGCTGCCCGAGGAACCGGGCGACGTGGCCCTTCTTGGTCTCGTAGTCGTGAATACCGATCTTTGGCCTGAGCTTGATCTCCTTGACGTTGATCGAAACCTGGTGCTTGCGCGCGACCTTGGCTTTCTGCTCCTGCTCGTAGCGGTACTTGCCGTAGTCCATGACCCGCGCGACCGGCGGATCGGCCTGAGCCGCTACCTCGACGAGGTCGAGATCCTTGCCGTGTGCGTAGTCGAGCGCCTCCTGGATCGGCTTCACCCCGAGCTGGCCGCCGTTCTCGTCGACGAGCCGCACCTGTTGTACTCGGATGTCCTCGTTGATCCGGCTGTGCGGGATGACCGGCCGCGTGGGCTCAACCCGACGTCGTGGCCTCAAAAGCGCTTCACCAAGCTGCTAGCTCCTCCCTCTCGAAACGACAAAACCGCTGCGCAGCAGCGGCTCGATCCTTTCCAACCTCCTGGGTTGAACCTCCGACAGGCTCTGTGGCCCCGGAGGTGAGGAACGTGTCGCCCCTGCTTTGCAGGTCTCAGACTCTAGCACTCGCTTCCCTGACCGGCGGCGGGCTCCCGCCGGGCAGAGTCCGGCTCCGCCCGGCGCCTCGCGCCGCTCCGTACCCTCCAGCGAGCGGGCCGTGCGACGTGGCACTGTCCCACTCGCATACGGGCACGGAGCGACCCGTCAGGAAACCGAGGACTCCTTCCGTAGGACTGCGAGAAACTCGTCCAGGCCCTTCGTGGATTGCTCTCCCCCGCGCTCGCGCACGGCGAGGGAATCCTCGGACTCCTTGTCGCCCCAGACGACGACGTACGGGATCTTCTCGACCTCCGCGTTCCGGATCCGCTTGCCGACCGTTTCGTCGGAGTCGTCGACCTCGACGCGGATCTCGCCCAGCTTCCCGGCCAGCGCCTTTGCCGCCTCGCGGTGATCCTCGCCAACCGGGATCACGCGCACCTGCACCGGCGCGAGCCAGGACGGGAACGCGCCGGCGTAGTGCTCGGTCAGGATCCCGATGAAGCGCTCGAACGAGCCGAAGAATGCGCGATGGATCACGAAGACCGGGTGCTCGCGGTTGTCGGCGCCCACGTATGTGAGGCCGAAGCGTGTCGGCATCTGCGCGTCCAGCTGGATCGTGCCGAGCT
>JBGOSR010000053.1:0-11599 GCA_041476065.1 Gaiellaceae bacterium | reverse complement strand
GGAAGGTACGGAAGCGTGTTTGCCAGCACGAGCGCCCCCTGCAGCACGCCCTGCGGCTGGATCCCGTGCGTGATGTCGATGATCTCGATCTCGGGCGAGATCCGCTTCATCACGCCGTGACAGGTGCCGACGAAGTCGTCCTCGAGCCCGAAGTCGGTCAGGAAGGTGACGAACACGTCAGGGCGACGCTAACCCACCAATGGCGGAGACGACACCGTCGAGGTCGTGCGTCGCCGCCTCGGCGACGACTCGGAGGCCGGCGGCTTCGGCCGCTCGTGTCGTCTGAGGGCCGATCGAGACGGCGGGGATGTCGGCGCCGAGCTCGGCGAACGAGCGGGCCGCGGAACCGGACGCGAGCACGACGACGTCTCCCTCCGGCGGCGCGGAGGGGCGCACGAGATGGGTTCGGTAGAGCGCAACGAAGTCGGCGTCGAGGTCCTCGATCGGCCCTCGGCGCGCGCCTTCGGCAGCCGCGAAGAGCACGCGTCCCTCGGGCCGAGGGAACTCGGCGAGAAGTCCGTCCTGGGAGGAGACGGTCGGCACGAACGCCGGCTCGACGCCCAGCTCGCGCAGCGTCTCGGCGGTGCCGGGCCCCACCGCGGCGACCTTCGGCAAGTCGCCGTGCGCCCGGGAGACGAGCTCGCGCGCGCCGTTCGGGCTCGTGACGATCACCCACTCGTACCCGTCGACGTCGACCGGCCCGGCAAGGGGCTCGATCTCGATCAGCGGGCACTCGACGACCTCGTGACCGAGCTCCTCCAGGCGGGCGACGAGCGGACCTGCCTGCTCGCGCGGCCGCGTGACGATCACCTTCACGCAGGAACCAGGGACAGCAGCTCGGCGGCGAGTGCGTCGGGATCATCACCGCTTCGCCGTTCGATCCAGCGGCCGTCAGGGTCTGCGACGAGGCCGGTCAGCGCGTGTCCGTCGTGGTAGGCCGCGATCGGCGCCAGGCACCCGCCGCCGATCAGGGCGACGCAGCGCCGCTCGGCAGCGACACGCCGCTCCGTCTCCGGATCGTTGGCCTCGGCCACAAGCTCCTCTTCTCCGGCCCGGACCTGGAGCGCGAGCGCCCCCTGGCCCGCCTCGGGAAGCAGCTCATCCGGGTCGAAGCGGTGGCCGATCTCGTCGCCGAGGCCAAGACGGTCGAGCCCACAGGCGGCGAGGACGACTGCGTCGAGCCCTCGCTCGCCCCGCTTCCGCAGCCTGGTGTCGATGTTTCCACGCAGCGGCTCGATCGAAAGCGTCGGCTCGAGCGCGAGCAGCTGGGCCCGCCGGCGCACAGAGGCCGTCCCGATCCGCATCTCGGGACGGATGGCATCCACTCCGCAGAGCGCGTCACGCGGGTCCTCCCGCGCCGGAAAGGCGCCCACGACGAGGCCTTTCGTGTCGGTCGAGGTCATGTCCTTGGCCGAGTGGACGGCAACGTCGATCCGCCCGCCGAGAAGCGCCTCCTCGAGCTCCTTGACGAAGACGCCGCGCTCGCCGATCTCGCCGAAGGGCTTCGTCCGGTCGCGGTCGCCGGCGGTCGTGATCGGGATGAGCGCGATCTCGATCCCGGGCCCGCGCAACCGGTCGCAGGCCAGTCCAGCCTGCGTCAGCGCGAGCCGGCTACCTCGGCTTCCGACTCTGATCTGAATGCTCGTCCTCCCCGAGACCGAACAGATGCCGGGCGACGTCGACATAGCCGCTGCCGTCGGTTGCGGCAGCCTCTTTCAGACGGACGATCGGGACGTGTAGGAGCTTGTTCACGATCTGGTTCGTCAGCGACTCGACCGTCCGCCGCTCGCTCTCGGAGAGGCCACCGAGCCTGCTCTCGGCCTTCGCGAGCTCGCCGGACCGGATGCTCTCGGCCCGCTCGCGTAGCGATGCGATCGCCGGGACGACGTCGAGCGAGGCCTGCCAGTCGCGGAAGCGGTCCGCCTCGTGCGCGACGATCGACTCGGCGCGCGCCGCCTCGCGCCATCTCCCGCTGAGGCTCTCGCTGACGACTGCCTCGAGGTCGTCGATGTCGTAGAGGTAGCAGTCGTCTAGGTCCGCGACTGCCGGCTCCACGTCCCGCGGGACGGCGAGGTCGATGAGGAACAGCGGTCGGCCCTTGCGGTCGGGCACTCGATCGGCGGTCAGGACGTAGCCCGGGTCGCTCGTCGACGAGACGACGACGTCTGCGCGGGCGAGCTCCTCCTCCACCTGGTCGAACGGGACTGCGTGCCCTCCGAACCGCTCCGCGAGCTCTTCGGCCCGCTCCTGCGTTCGACTCGTGACCGCCGAGATCGAGGCGCCGCGCGCTGCGAGGCTCCGGGCTGCGAGCTCGCTCACGTCACCCGCACCGATGAGCAGCACGCGGCAGCCTTCCAGATCGCCGAAGACCTGCTGGGCCAGTGCCGCGCCCGCCGACGAGACTGACGCCGGGCTCTCACCGATCGCGGTCTCGGCGCGCACCTTCTTGCCCGCGTGCAGCGCCTGTCGGAAGAGCCGGTCGAGAACCGGGCCGCACGCGCCCGCCTCGTACGCGGAGCGCACCTGACCGAGAATCTCGCCTTCGCCGGGAACGAGCGAGTCCAGCCCGGCCGCGACCCGGAAGAGGTGGAGCGCCGCCGCCTCGTCGCGCAGCCGGTAGAGCTCGATCTCCCCCTCTGCGAGAGCAGCGCCCGCGAGACGCTCCGCTCGCTCCGGATCAGGGTGGGCGAGGTAGACCTCCGTGCGGTTGCAGGTCGACAGGCAGACGGCCTCGCCTCCGTCGGCCATGCGCCTTGCGAGCTCGGCCGCCCCGGCGAGATCGAGCGCGACCCGTTCGCGCACCTCCACCGGTGCCAGCCTGTGCGACGTGCCGACGAGAACGAGGTTCATGCGAAATGCCCCGTCTGGAGGGTGAGCTGGAGCGCGAGCACGAGCACGAAGCCCGCCAACGCGGTGTAGGCCGCCCGCCGGCCCCGCCAACCCATCCCGTACCGGAGCACGAGGAACGCCCCGTAGACGGCCCACGTGAGCACGGTCAGCCCGACCAGCGGGTCGAGGTCGGAGCCGTGCCGAACGCGAGCGAAGCCGGCGGCCATGCCCAGGGTGAGCACCGGCAGCGAGAAGGCGACTGTCCGCGCGACGAGCGCCTCGAGGGTGACGAGCGAGGGCGCACGAAAGCGAAGCACCGTCGAGCTGCGCCGTTTGAGCTGCCGGTCCTGCCAGAGGTAGAGCGCAGCGAGCGCGGCGGCGAGCGTAAGGCCCGCGAAGCCCGCGAGCAGAAGGCCTACGTGGAGGACGAGGAAGAGCGTCGAGTACCCAGACTTGCCCGATGCGGCGACTCCTCCTGCTGCGTAGGACACGGCCAGCAGCAGGGCGGCGACCGGCATCACGACGAGGCCGAGCAGCCGGTACCGGGGCTTGCAGCCCCAGATCAGGTAGGCGCCGACGACGAGCCAGACGAAGAGGTTCAGCGAGCCGGCCCAGGTGTCCCATGGAAAGCCGTCGGCGCGCGCGGCCTGGGCTATCAGCAGCGCCGTCTGGACGAGCCAGCCGACGCGGACGCCCCAGGTCGCGAGTCGTCCCATCGAGCCCGGGTGCCGCGCGTCGCCCGCATAGGCGAACGCCGCCTCTCCGTAGGCGAGCAGCGCCGGCCAGAAGAGGAGCTCAGCCATCCTTCTTCTCTCTTGCCAGCCGAGTCAGGTCGGTCAGCTCCCGCTCGAGCCGCCCGACCTTGAGCGCGATGATCAAGAGGTACACGAGGAGCGCCCCGAGCAGCACGAGGTAGGCCGCCGTCACGTACTTCTCGGACGTCGTCACGCGAGCAACTCCCTGAGCTCACGCAGGCTCGCGTCGATGCGCTTCCCGGCAAGCTCGACGTGGTACAGGGTGGCGGCGAGCGTCAGCATCCCTGCGAGGGAGACGCAGAACGAGACGAGCATCGTGCCCGGGAGGTTCGCGCCGTTGTGCGTGAAGATCGTCGGGTGCAGGATCGTCCCCGCGATCCGAACGGCGAGGAAGCTGACCGGGATCAGGACGACCCCGAAGAGCGCGTAGACCGCAGAATTGCGCTCCCGCCGCGGGCCTGGGTCGGTCGAGTAGCGGAGCATGAAGTACGAGGAGTAGAAGAGGAACAGGATCAGGAAGAGCACGAGCTGGCGCTCACCCCAGGTCCACCATTGGCCCCAGGAGACCTTGGCCCAGATCGAGCCGGTGACGAGCGTGAGCAGGCCGAAGATGACGCCCATGTGGATCGCGGTGTAGCTCTCGAGGTCGTAGCGCCGCTCACGGGTCCAGAGCAGCCGCAACGCCTTCCACGCGCCCGCGGCGAAGCAGGCGTACGCGGTGAGCGCGATCGGGACGTGGATGTAGAAGATCTTCTGGCTGAAGCCCTGGTTCGCGTCCTCGGGCGCCCAGAAGAAGGCGAGTGCGAGCCCGCCAACGAGGAGGCCGGTCGCCGCGATCGCAAGCGCAGCGTTTCTATTCCGTGACCACGTACTCAAAGCTCGCCCAGCAGAGAATCACAAAAACGGCGTCGTAGAGACCGAGAAAGCCCAGGAAAGAGGCTGGATTCACGGCCACGCTCGCGCCGACCCCGCCGATCACGACCGGGACCACGAGCGGCAGGAACATGAGCGGGAGCAGCAGCTCCCGGGCGCGGCTCGCAGCCGCCAGAGCGGCGAGAAGCGTGCCGATGGCGGCGATGCCGACGTCCGCGAGCGCGACTGCGACTACCAGCTCCCACGAGAGCGGATGGAAGAAGAGCGCGAACGCCGGCAGGGCGACGAGCTCCGCGAGAACGAGGAACGCGGTCACGCCGATCGTCTTGCCGAGCCAGATGGCGCTCCGGTCACACGGTGCGAGCACGAGCCCGTCGAGGGCTCCCTCTTCGCGTTCTGCGGCGAACGCGCGGCCGAGCCCGAGCAGCGCGGTGAAGACGATCGCGATCCAGAGCAGTCCCGTTTCGGCCCGGGCCGATGAGCCGGCCGGGAGCGCGAAACGGAAGACCGTCAGCGCCGAGACGACGAAGAGGAGCATCGCCGGCAGCGTGTCGCGCGACCTGAGCTCGAGGAGGAGGTCCTTGCGCGCCAGGGCAGCGACGTCTGCGGCATAGCCGCTCATGCGAGGGCGATCCGCGCGGTCGCGCGACGAGCGAGCGCTTCGGGATCGTGAGTGGCGACGAGCGCCGTGGCGGTGCGCTCGACCAGCTCGGCATGGAGAAGCTCCGCTCCTTCTGCATCCAGTCCGTCGAACGGCTCGTCGAGCAGGAGCAGGTCGGGTTCGTGCAGGAAGGTCCGGCAGAGGGCGAGTCGCTGCATCATCCCGCGGGAGAACGTCCCGGCCCGCTCGTTGCGCGCCCGCCAGAGCCCGAAGCGCTCGAGCATGGCGCCTGAGCGCTCGCGCCGCTCGGGCAGCCGGTAGAGGCGCCCGTAGAGGTCGAGGTTCTCGAGCGCGGTCAGCTCCCGATAGAGGAGCGGCTCGTGGCCGAGGAAGCCAATCGCCCCGCGCGGCGTGTCGACCTCGAGCTCACCGTCGGTCGGCGCCGCCAGGCCCGCGCAGAGGCGAAGCAGCGTCGTCTTCCCCGACCCGTTCGGCCCCGTCACGAGCACGAACCCCCCGCGGGGCACCGCGAGGTCGAGCCCGTCCAGGACGCGCTTGTCGCCGAACCGCTTGGACAGGCTCTGTGCCCGAATCACGGCATCGAGTCTAGTCCTGAGAGTTGTGCCGCCCTAGCCCCGAGCCGCGTCACCGCCAGCCCTGTCCCAGTGCCAGGCACCGGGACATGGCCCGACTGCGTTCCGAGGGCCAGCTCCAACGTCTTTGCAACGCGGCGCGCCCCCGGGGACATGTCCTCGTGCCTGGCACCAAGACGTGTCCGGAGTGGAGCGTGCTGCCTCTAGAGAGAGTCGGCGAGGACGAACGCGAAGAACGCCACGCTGATGACGCCGTTCATGGTGAAGAACGCGGTGTCCAGCCGGCGCAGCTCTCCCGGCCGGACGAGGGAGTGCTCGTAGAAGAGAAGCGCTGCGACTACCACAACGCCGAGCCAGTAGAAGACACCGACTTCGAGACCGAGCCCCGCGGCTACGAGGAACGCCACGGTCAGGGCATGCAGCAACCGCGCTCCCCAGAACGCGCCACTCTCCCCGAATCGGGTCGCGACCGAGCTCAGCCCTTCTCGCCGGTCGACCTCGACATCGAGAAGCGAGTAGAAGTGGTCGAACCCGGCCACCCAGCAGGCGACCGCCCCTCCGAGCGCCCAGGCCTGCCAGGGCAAGTCGCCCTTGATCGCAACCCAGCCGCCGACCGGCGCGAGCCCGTCCACGGCTCCGAGCCAGAGGTGCGAGAGCCAGGTGAAGCGCTTCAGGTACGGGTAGATCACGAAGCCCGCGACCGGGATCGGCCAGAGCCAGCGCACGAGCGGGTCGAGCTGGTAGACCGCGATCAGGAAGATGCCCAGCGACGCTAGGCAAAAGAGCGCGACCTGCCACCCCGTCAGCCGCCCCGCGGGAAGCTCGCGGGTCGCGGTGCGCGGATTGCGGGCGTCGATGCCGGCGTCGACCAGCCGGTTGAGCCCCATCGCCAGAGAGCGGGCGCCGATCATCGCGACCGTGATCCAGACCAGGTCGTGCGCGCTCGGCACTCCGCCGACGGCCAGGAACGCGCCCACGTAGGCGAACGGGAGCGCGAAGACGGTGTGCTCGATCTTGACGAGCGAGGCGAACCGTTTCGCGAAGGAGCCGACTTGGCGGCTCCGCATCAGAGGGCGGGCGGGCTTTGCCTGCCCGCTCGATACGGAACGGCGGCGATCACGTCTGGCGATGCGCCGTCTCTTCGCCGGCGAGCAGATGGAGCGCGTGCTCGAGCGCCGGCTGGAGGACGGCGAACCCGTCGCGGCAGCCGCCCGTCGAGCCGGGCAGGTTGACCACGAGCGTCTGGCCGCGCACACCGGCGACTCCACGGGACAGAAGCGCGTGCGGGGTCTTCGTGATCGAATCAGCGCGGATCGCCTCGGCGATACCCGGTGCGAGGCGCTCGAGGACGGTCATCGTCGCCTCGGGCGTCACGTCGCGCGGCCCGACCCCAGTGCCCCCGGTGGTAAGGACGAGGCTCGCTTCGACCGCGAGCTCCTCGATCGCCTCGGCGATCGCGTCCCGCTCGTCGGGCACGACGCGCCGCACGACCTCGTAGCCCTCGCCGCGCAGGAGCTCGTCGAGCAGATCGCCGCTCGCGTCTTCTCGCGTCCCCATGTCCACGCCGTCCGACACCGTCAGGACCGCGGCCTTCACGTTGGCTCCTTCGTCTTCTCGACGAGGCGCACCTCGGCCAGCTCCATCCCGTCGTCGACGGCTTTCGCCATGTCGTACACGGTGAGCGCGGCGACCGTCGCGCCGACGAGCGCCTCCATCTCGACCCCCGTCTGCGCGGTCGTCTCGGCCGAGGCGGTGATCTCGACCGACCCTTCCTCCACGGAAAGCGCGACGTCCACGTGGGTCAGCGGAAGCGGATGACAGAGCGGGATCAGCTCACTCGTCCGCTTCGCAGCCATGATCCCTGCCAGCTGCGCAGCCGCCAGTGCGTCCCCCTTCGGCAGCTCGCGTAGACGCCGCGCCGTCGCAGGCGCCATGCGCAGGCTGGCGTGCGCAACGGCGCGTCGCCGGGACACGTCCTTGCCGCCCACGTCCACCATGCGGACGCGGCCGGTCTCGTCGACGTGAGAGAGGTCGCTCACGTCGCTGCGCGGGCCGACCACGTATCGAGGTCCTCGAGCTGCGTCTCGAGCCAGGCCGCGACGTCGTGCGAGCGCACTTGCTCGCGGATCGCCTCCACCCGCGCGCGCCGCTCCGCGCCCGGCATCTGGATCGCCTCGTGGATCGCCTCGGCCTGCGCCGCGATGTCGAACGGGTTCACGGAAAGCGCCCAGGGCCCGAGCTCCTCGTGCGCGCCGGCGTTCTCCGACAGAATCAGGACGCCGTCGCGCTCGTTCACGAGCGGCCCCTCCTTGGCGACGAGGTTGAGGCCGTCGTAGATCGCGTTCACGAGCAGCACGTCGTATTGCTTGTAGGCGGCGACCGTCAGCGGGAAGTTGTCCTCGATGCGGAGCTCGACGGGCGTCCAGCCGTTGCGCTGGAAGCGGTCGTTGACGACCCTCGCCGCACGCTGGATCGCGCCCAGGTACTCCGCGTACTCGGGGATGTCCTGCCGCGAAGGGTCGAGGAGCGCGAGCATCCCGACTCGCCCGTGCATCTCCGGGTGCGCGTCCAGATAGAACTCGAACGCTCGAAACCCGCGCACGATGTTCTTCGAGGGGTCCGTGCGGTCGACCCGCAACAGGAGGAACTCCGGTCGGCGCGCCTCGAGCTCGGCCTCACAGCGCCGGACCGACTCGCTCTCCGCGAGCTCCTCGAACTCGGCCGGATCGACCGAGATCGGCCGTGCGGCAACGAACGTCCGCCCTTCTCCGTGGGTGACCACACTCCGGTCGAAGTCGCAGTCGGCGTCGAGGAGGTCGCGGCTCGACCGTAAGAAGCTCCGGCTCCAGCGATGCGCGTGGAAGCCGACCACGTCGTTTGCGAGCAGGCCGTCGTGGAGGGCGTTCCGGATCGGCTCCGGCAGCACCCGCCAGACGTTCGGCCCGGGCCATGGAATGTGCACGAATTGCGCGAGCGCAGCATCCGGGCTCGCGTCCCGGACGTAACGCGGCGCCAGGTACAGGTGGTAGTCGTGGAAGAAGACCGCCGCGTCGGGCCGGCTTTCCAGCTCGGCGAGCGTCGCGTCCGCGAATGCCCGGTTGACCGGGACGTAGCCCTCGTCCCAGGCGTGGTAGAGGCCCTGGTCGATGTCCGGCGCATATGCGAGCCCCCACAGGTAGTGCTGGAGGAACCAGAGCGTCGGGTTCGCGACGACGTTGTAGAACCAGTCGTAGGCCGCCGGGTCGTGGGCGACGAGCCGCAGCCTGTAGGGCGAGCCGTCGCGCGCGACCTCGTCGATCGCCTCGCCGCCTGCCTCGTCGACGACCGCGCGATCCTCTTCGGTCATCGCGCTCGCGATCCACGTCACGTCGTGGTGGGCGACGAGGCTACGCAGCGCGGTGACGAGGCCCCCGCCGCCGCGCCGGGCCACGCGGTTGCCGTCCTCGTCGCGCGAGAACGACACGGGCCCGCGGTTCGAGACGACGATCAGCCGTCGACGCTCAACCATCGGCGGGACCCTAGCGCTCTGACGAGGCTAGGTCGCTGTGCCGACGGTGACGAGAGCGGTCGCTCCCACATCGTTCCCGTCGAGGCGGTTGAACAGGGCGAGCCAGTCACGGAGGAGGCGTGGCATGAGAAAGCGCTGACGCACGTCCTCCTTCCCCCGCCGCCCCCGGGCTGCTGCGCCCGTGGGATCGTCGAGGATCTCGCGGCATGCGTCTGCGCACTCCGCGGCGGAGTCGACGAGCCAGCCGGTCTCGCCGTCGCGAATCTGCGCGACGATTCCTCCCGCGCGGCCCGCGACCGTCGGCCGTCCCTTCCAGAGGCCCTCGGTGACGGTCAGCCCGAACCCCTCGCGGATCGACTTCTGGATGACGGCAGCCGAATGCACCTGGAAGGCGTTGACCTCGACCGAACCGATGTTGTTGAGGTTCGAGAGGATGAAGATGTCCGGATCGCCGGCAGCGTGCGCGACGGTTCGGTTGTAGTAGTCCCAGCCCTCTGGGTCGTCGTGCGCCATCGAGCCGACCAGCGCGAGCTGCACGTCCGGGTGCGTCTGCTTGACGATGCGGTACGCGTCGATCACGCCGAGCGGGTCCTTCCAGGGGTCGAACCTCGAGATCTGCGTCAGCAGCGGGCGCTCGAGATGGATGCCGAACTGGTCGACGACGTACGCCGCGTCCTCGGCTGACAGAGCCATGTTCTTAGGCGTCAAGGGATCGATCGCCGGCGGCCAGATGAAGGCCTCTCGGAGAGCGACCTCGTCCGGGACGTACTGGGCCATGTGGAAGATGGCGGCGTCGTAGAGCTCCAGCGACGGTGCGAGCAGGTCGATCACCGAGCGATTCGGGGTCGAGAGGTCGATGTGGCAGCGCCAGATCCAGTTCGACTGCGATTGCGGGAAGTGGCCGACCATCGCCGCCGGCTGTGGGTCGTGCACGAGCACGAAGTCGTAGTCGTCCTCGAACTCCTCGGCGTTCAGCGCGTTGTAGCGGCGGAAGATGTCTTCCTGGGCGCCCGTCAGCCCGTGCAGGTCGCCCTGGAGCGCGTTGTGAATCGCCTTCGTGACGCCGAAAAACTCGTCGTCCCCTTTGATGATGCGCCACTCGACGTCGAGACCGACGTCCTTCATCAGCGGCACGAGCGCGTAGTTGATCTCTGCCACACCGCCGCCGAACGCCGTGGCGGACAGATGGACGACCCGCTTCCCCGCGAGCGGTTCCGCAAGCTTGCGGATCTCGTCCATCACGCCACGCGAAGCGAGCGACGCATAGTCCGCGATGGACTTCTTTCCGACGTCTACAAGCTGGAGCATGGGGATCCCGGGCGGTTCAGCACGATACCCAGGGCGATCGGCTAGTTGTCGAGAAACTTGACGAAACGCAGCCGCGAGCCGTGGCCCGTGCTTCGATCGCCGGCCTCGAACTCGTCCGAGACCGCCTTGATGATCGCGATTCCGAGGCCACCTTCCCCGGGATTCTCCTCGCCGGCCCGGTCTCCCTGCACGTCGAACCCCGGGCCGTCGTCGGCGACTTCCACGACGAGCCGGTTCGGCTGGAGCTCGTAGAGGATCTCGACCGTCCCTGCTCCGGCATCGCCGTATCCGTGCCGCACGGAGTTGGAGCAGGCTTCGGTGACCGCGAGCTTGAGGTCGCCGAGCGTCTCCTCGCTCAGGGGGCGCAGGCGGGACAGGCCGATCAGGGCCAGGCGGACGAGCGTGATGTATTCCGGCTTGGCCGGAATCGTCAGCCGGACGGTGGGCCCGTCCACATTCGGTGCGGGCTGTGCATGCGGGGACATCGCGTCAGTCCGTTTCGCTCATCGGCTTGTCTCCGGGGCTACGGGCCGGGAGCCGAGCCGAACGGTTACGACCTGCCGCCTGCCGCCCCTGATGATCGTCAGTGACACGCGCTCGCCGGGAAGCTTCGCTGCGACCTGGCGGACGACGTCGTCGGCGCTCTGCACCGGGTGACCGTCGATCCCGACGATGAGATCGCCGCCGCGCGAGATCGTCTGGCCGTTGAACGTCTCGCCGCCGCTTCCGCCTCGGATGCCGGCGTGAGCTGCGGGGCTACCGCCCCGAACCGCGCTGACAATGGCACCGCGGCGAGTGTCGTAGCCCAGATGGCGCGCGAGAGTCGGCGTCAGGTCCTCGGTCGTGACGCCGAGGTATGCGTAGACGACGTGGCCGATCGCGGCCAGTTGTCGCATCGACCGTTCCGCCGCGTCGATGGGGACCGCGAAGCCCACGCCCTCGGCCGTCCCGGTGTCGGTGCGGATTTGAGCGTTGATCCCGATCACCCGCCCGCGAGCGTCGAAGAGCGGCCCGCCGGAGTTGCCGTGCGTGATCGGCGCGTCGATCTGGATTGCGTCCACGACCTTGTACAACGAGGTGAGCGACGAGATCGAGCGCGAAACGGCCGAGACGACGCCGACGGAGATCGAAT
>JBGOSR010000052.1:0-12211 GCA_041476065.1 Gaiellaceae bacterium | reverse complement strand
TTCAAGGTCAACCTGGTCGTAGGCCGGCGCTAACCCAAAATCAACAAGCGAATCGAGAGGGGCGCCAAACGGCGCCCCTCTTTCGTTGGCCGACGAAATGCTGCCTCCTCGCCTCTCGGTTTCCTGACGTGTCGCTGAGCGCCTGTTTGCGCGCGGAACAGTGCAAGGCCGCACGGCCCGCGCGCAGGAGGGCGCTCAGCGGCGCGAGGCGGGCCCGGAGCCGGGCTCTGCCCGGCGGGAGGGCCCGCCGGTCAGGGAAGCGAGAGATGGGGGAGAGAGGATTCGAACCTCTGAAGGCTGAGCCAACGGGTTTACAGCCCGTCCCCTTTGGCCGCTCGGGAACTCCCCCGGGGCGAGCCATTCTAGCGATGCGCCCGTAGGATCCTGAGTCGTGGAGCGCTTCGACGTACTGGTAGTCGGCGCAGGGCCGGCCGGGTCGACAGCCGCGTACCGGCTCGCGCGCGAGGGTGCTTCCGTGCTCCTCGCCGACCGGGCCCGCTTCCCGCGGGACAAGCCGTGCGGGGGAGGCCTGACGATGCGCGCGGCCCGGCTTCTCCCCTTCTCCGTCGATCCGGTCGTCGAGGACCGGGCGACCGTCGTCGAGTTCGGCCTGAATTTTGGCTCGCGCTTCGAGCGGCGGACGGCCGAGCCGCTCGTCCTCATGACCCAGCGGAAGCGGCTCGACGCCTTCCTCGCCGAGCGGGCGGCGAACGCCGGGGCCGACTTTCGTGACGGCGCGAAGGTGACCGGCCTCGAGCTGACGCCCACCGGAGTCGAGGTGCTCGTAAACGGGACAAAAGTTGCTGCAAACGCTGCACTTTGCGCGGACGGCGTGAACGGAGTCGGCGCCCGAGCAGCCGGGCTCGACGACGGGCGAGACTACGGGGTCGCGCTCGAGGCGAACGTTCCGTACGGCGCCGTCTCCCGGGAGCGGTACCAGGGGCGCCTCTGTCTCGAGCTCGCGAACGTGCCCGGCGGCTACGGCTGGGTCTTCCCGAAGGGCGATCACGTCAACGTCGGGGTCGGAGGCTGGGAGCGCGAAGGACCGCGGATGCGCGAGCATCTCGCTCGCTTCTGCCGCAAGTACTCGATCCCCGAATCCAGCCTCGAGGACGTGCGCGGCTACCGGCTGCCCCTTCTCCACGCGCGCGCGCGTCTCGCCAAGGGGCGCCTTGCCCTCCTCGGCGACGCGGCGGGGCTCGTCGACCCGCTGTCGGGCGACGGGATCTACGAGGCGCTCCTCTCGGCCAAGCTCGCCGCCGCCGAGACACTCGATCTGCTCGCGGGCGCCAGGGACGACCTGCTCGGCTACGACCGGGAGCTCCGGCAAGCCCTCTCGTCCCAGCTCGCCGCGGCCTGGGGCGCGAAGGTCGCGCTCGACCGGTTCCCTCGCCTGACGTACGCGGCCGTCCGCTCTCCCTACGTGTGGAAGGCCGTCGTCTCGCTGATCGGCGGCGAGGTTCCCAGCCCGAGCGCGATGCGCGGCCTCCGGCGAGCTTCGCTCCGCATGATCGAGGCGATCGCCCGCGCGTCGGGCGACCCGGGCCGCGCGTACCGCACTGCTCAAACCTAAAGACGGCCCGCAGCCGTGCCGATGCTCAGCGTGGCCCAGCCATGGATCTCAACCTGCTCCTCAAAGCGGTCGTCGACAGCGGTGCCACAG
Organism: Gaiellaceae bacterium; assembly: GCA_041476065.1. GTDB lineage: Bacteria > Actinomycetota > Thermoleophilia > Gaiellales > Gaiellaceae > VAXT01. The sequence goes on along the minus strand of JBGOSR010000052.1, from coordinate 10,548 downwards.
ACGTGCACCTCAAGCTCGGCCTGCCACCGGTCGTCCGCTGCGACGGCGACCTCAGCGCGCTCACGGGCTGGCAGCCGCTCACGGAGGCCGACCTCGAGACGGTCCTCCAGAGCGTCACCGTCAGGACGCCGCACCGGCTCGAATTGTTCCGTGAGAAAGGCGAGCTCGACACCTCGTACATGGCTCCCGACCTCGCGCGCTTCCGGGTCAACGGCTTCAAGCAGCGCGGGACGACGTCGTTCGCATTTCGAGTCATCCCGACCGACGTGCCCGGCTTCGATGACCTGCGCCTGCCCGAAGGGGTCCGGCGACTGGCCGAGGAGCGCCGCGGCCTCATCCTCGTCACGGGCGCGACCGGCTCGGGGAAGTCGACGACGCTCGCCTCGATGATCAACCACATCAACCGCACGCGTCGCCAGCACATCGTCACGATCGAAGACCCCATCGAGTTCCTGCACTCCGACCACAGCTGCATCGTCAACCAGCGCGAGGTCGGGCTCGACACAGACTCGTTCTCTCAGGCGCTCAGGCGAGCGCTGCGCCAGGACCCCGACGTGATCCTGATCGGCGAGCTCCGTGACGCCGAGTCGGCCGAGACGGCCATGCAGGCGGCCGAGTCGGGCCACCTCGTCCTCTCGACCATGCACACCGTGGACGCTGCCGAGACCGTGGGCCGCATCATCGAGTTCTTCCCCGGGATCAAGCAGCAGCAGATCCGCTCGATCCTCGCGGGTGTCCTGCAAGGAGTCGTCAGCCAGCGGCTGCTGCCGCGCGCGGCGGGTGGGCGCGTCGGCGCCTTCGAGGTGATGGTCAACAACGCGCGGATCGCCGACCTGATCCGCGACGACAAGCCGGACGAGATGCACGACGCGATCGAGGAAGGCTCGTTCTTCCACATGCAGACCTTCAGCCAGGCCCTGATCGCGCTCGTCAGCTCGGGCGAGATCGAGCGGGACATCGCGGCGAACGCTGCCACGAACAAGCACGACTTCCTCGTCTCGCTCGAGCACGCGATCAAGCACCGCGACGCGACCGAGCGCGAAGCCGTCGAGGCGGAGACGGCCCTGGACGAGCCCGAGCTTCGGTTCGCCAGTCCGGCCGAAAGCGGATGAGGCGGCTCCTACCCTCGCTCGCCGCCCTCGTCGTCGCACTCGGAGGAGCGGCGGCGGCAGCGAGCGCGTCCGGGCCTGTCTTCACCGTCGTTCCCTCGACCTCGCAGCTCGCGCCGCTCGCGAGCGCGGACACCCCCAACTCCAGTGTCGGGCTCGTCCTTCCCCCGGCCTACCTCTCCCAGCGTGACTCGGCCGGACTGCCGTTTCCCGTCCTCCACGGGATCTGGCAGAAGGCGGGTGCCACGTACGGAATCCCCTGGCAGGTGCTCGCCGCGATCAACAAGGTCGAGTCCAACTTCGGACGCAACATGGGGCCGAGCTCGGCCGGCGCGATCGGCTGGATGCAGTTCATGCCCTCGACGTGGCTCCGCTGGGGGATGGATGCGAACGGAGACGGAGTAGCCGATCCGTGGAACCCGGAGGACGCGATCTTCGCAGCTGCCCGGTATCTCGCGGCTGCGGGCGGCCGCACGGACATCTCGCGCGGGATCTTCGCCTACAACCACGCGCAGTGGTACGTGGACGAGGTGCTCGGCCTCGCGCGCCTCTACGGGCAGAACGGCGTCGACGTTGCCTTCACGTACGACAAGCTCCAGGTCAACCTCCAGGCCGCGGAGAAGACGGTTGCCGAACAAAACCGCGTCGTCATCCGCGCCACGCTCGAAGAGCGCAGGCTCGCGCGGCGGACGCGAGCCATGTACGCGAAGGTAGATGCCGCCCGGTTGCTCTCCAACCGCCTCGAACTGCAGAAACGCGCATTCCAGGTCGACGCGAGGCGCGCTGCGGCGGCACAGAGCGTGACCGCCGCGCACCGGAAGCTGAAGGCTGCTGAAGCAACCCTGCAGAAGGCCCGGTCGAGCTCCTCGACGAGCTCGTTCGCGCCGGGCGGAGCGAGCCTGCTCGCCGCTCCGCTCTACCAGGGCGGCTACGTCTTTCCGGTCGGCGGCGGTCCCTCGGTCGTCTCCGTCGGGCATCGTCATCACGACTACCCCGCCGCCGACATCGCCGCACCGGAAGGGACGCCCCTCTACGCGCTGACCGACGGCTTCATCGTCGACGCGTGGCACATGCCGAACGGGAACTGCGGGATCGGCCTGACCATGCGCGCCGCGGTGGACGGCCGCGAGTGGACGTACTGCCACATGTCCTTCGAGGAGCCGGGCATCCAGGCCGGTGGCGCCGTTTCAGCTGGACAGCCCGTCGGACTGGTCGGCCAGACCGGCGACGCGACCGGCCCGCACCTTCATCTCCAGCTTCACCCGGCGAGCTCCTATCCGCAGGCCGAGTCTTGGTTCCAGGCCTTTGCCGGTACCGCTTTCAGCTGGCAGGACGCCCCGACGATGAGCGTCGGGCCTGTGTTCGAGGTGGTCAACGGTGCGCCTCCGGCTCCGTCAGTCGATTCGACCGTGATCACGTTCACCGTGGTCAAGCCTTAACTCATTGGCCGTGCCTGCCGAAGAACGAACCATGGCGTTGCGGCTCAGCACGATCCTCCCCAGGGTTTTCGTCGTCGTCGTGGTTGCGCTACTCACGACTGCGACGATCACGTTCGCCGCCTCGACGAAGAGCGGGCCTGCCCCGAACACGCCCGCGCAGTCGACTGTGAAGCCGATCTTGCTCGTTCCGGATGTCCGCGGCCTGGCCTACGTCTTCGCCAAGAGCACGCTCGAAGAGAGCGGCTTTGCCTGGCGAGTGACCGGAAGCGTTCAGGGCTATGCGGCAAACACCGTCGTGAGCGAGTCGCCTGCGCCCGGCACCCGGGTCTACGACACGGGCGCCCCGACGGTGACTGTCAGTCTCAAGATGAACACGAGCTATCCGCAGGGCGGCTCGCCGGAGAACGTCTCGTCCTTCCGCGGCACTGTCATCCAGGTCGTCGACGTCGTGACGAAGACGAAGGGCACGGCCAAGGCGAAGCCCAAGGCCAAAGCGAAGGCCAGCCCGAAGGCCAAGCCGAAGGCCAAGCCGAAGGCGAAGCCCAAGCCGGCTGTAAAGCCGAAGGCTCCTGCCAAGCCGAAGCCCGAGGCCAAGCCGGCTCGGCCCCCAGCATTCGTCGTACCAGGAGCAAAGCGCGAGCCGCTGGACGAGGTACCGCTCACGGCCAGGGCCCATAACCTCGACTCGTGGCTCTCGTCCCATCGCACGCCGAGCAACGACAGCGTTCGCTACTGGCTGTACCAGCACGCGTGGCTCGTGACCGGCGCACAGCTCGGCTGGTGGCACGGCGCCCAGGCCCTCGAGACCCTGATCGCGGTCGACCGTAGGGTCGAGCGCTTCTGGGGGATCGGCAGCAGGAGCGAGCGGGTTGCCCGAGCGGCGCTCGCGGAGGTCCACAAGAAATCAGGATGAGCGTCTTTCGCAAGCTGCGCCACCGCCTCGCCGGCCAGGCCGGTTACTCGATGCTGGAGCTGCTGATGGTGATGGTGATCCTCGGAACCGTCATCGGCGCGCTGACCACACTCTTCGTTCAGGCCTCGAACGCCGAGTTCGACATGAACCGCCGCTTCCAGGCCCAGCAGGCCGCCCGCGTGGCGATCGACAAGATGCGCCGCGAGATCCATTGCTCGAGCGGGATCACGCCCACCGGCGTCTCGTCCTCGATCACCGTCACACTCCCGGCCGGCTGCCCGACCGCAGGTGGCTCGCAGATCACTGTCACCTACGACACGAACCAGATCGTTGCCGGCCAGCGTTACACCCTGCGTCGAAACAGCGTCATCCTCGCTGACTACAGCACGCTCCAGAACGCGTTCAACTACACCGCTCCGGTGGCGGGCGTGAGCCTGGGGAAGCTGACGGTGACGCTCCCGATCAACGTGAAGCCGAGCGACGCGGGCAAGCAGTGGAAGCTCGTCGCAGACATGGTGCTTCGCAACACCACGCGCTAGCTCATCCATTCACTCGATCGAGTGAAGCTGGGCTCCCCACTCGATAGGGGGACGCAGCCCTACCCCCATCCGACGATGGTGAGGACACGACCCTACGTCTGGAAGGGATCAATTGAGTCTGCTGCGGCCATTTAGAAGACAAGAAGGTTTTGCGCTGATCATGGCGATCGGCGTGCTTGGCGTTCTCACCATCGCCGGCACGACGGCGATGGTCTACACGACCTCCAACACCAAGAGCGCGGGCAGGAGCTCGTCGGACGGGGACGCCTATTCGCTGGCCGAAGCAGGCATGGGCTACGCGCTCTCGGTTCTCGAAAACGCGGGCGACCCACGGGTTGCGACGCTGCTGCCGGGGACAACTGTGAATCTCGGCAATGGAACGGCGACCTACTCGGGGACGATCAGCAACTACGTCTGGACGCTAACCTCGGTCGGGCAGATCCCGAATCCCACCGGTGCCCCCATCAAGCGGACGATCCATCGCACGGTGACGGTTAAGGGCATCAACTCGGGCGCCAACGGGACCTCCTGGAGCCGCTTCTACCAGGACAGCGCCGCGAGTTGCTTGACGATCGACACGGAAACGTTCGTGACGAACGTCGCGACCCGAGGCGACCTCTGCCTCCTCAACGACGCCGCGATCACGGGCGCGAACACCGTTGTCGACGTCGGGGGGAAGGTGACGATCGTCGGTCCGGACACGACGACGACCCGCTCGGCGGGCACGGGGGCGGGATGGACGAACTCGACGAACGTCACCTCGAGCAACAACTCCTACGCGACGACGAGCATTGCCGGGCTCGCGACGAGCCCTGCCCTCGACTCGTCGAGCTTCGGGCTGGGCGTTCCGAGCAGTGCCTACATCAGGGGCATCTCCGCGAGGATCGAGCGCTCGTCGAGCGTGGCGAGCACGATCAAAGATGCGAACGTCTACCTGCTCAAGAGCGGCGCCCCGGCCGGCAACGACAAAGCGAGCGCCAGCAATTGGCCGACCAGCGACGCGTATCAGACCTACGGCACGGGCAGCGACCTCTGGGGGACGACGTGGACGGCGGCGGACGTGAACGCGTCGAACTTCGGCCTGCGGCTCCTCGCTACGAACGCGGGCGCGCCGACTTCCTCGAGCAGCGTCAAGAACGCGGGCACCGGCACAGGCGCCAGCTGGACGACTCCGGGCAACGTCGTTTCGAGCAACAACAGCTACGCGACTCAGTCGCTGGGCGCCGGGGTGACGAGCGGCACCCTCGACGCGACGAACTTCGCCTTCGCGCTTCCGGCCGGTGCCGTCGTCACCGGCGTCTCGGGCCGGATCGAGAAGAAGGCGAGCGTCTCGAGCACCATCAAGGACCTCACCGTCCAGCTCCTCAAGGCCGGATCGCCCGTGGGGAGCAACAAGGCCTCGGCCTCTTTTTGGACAACCACGGATGCGTACATCACGTACGGGGCGAGCGGCGACCTCTGGGGGACGACCCTGACGCAGGCGGACGTGAACGCCTCGAACTTCGGCCTGCGGCTGGTCGCCAAGAACAACGGCGGCAGCACGTCGATTGCGTCGATCGACCATATGGAGCTCACCGTCTACTACGACACGTACACCACGTCGACGGCCTCGGTCGACCACATGGAGATCACGGTCACCCACTCGAGCGACACGAACGGGATCGGCGCGTCCGGCTCCAATATCCTGCAGGCGAACGTCACCGGCACGTGCAAGTACAACGCGGCGACGGCGCACACCCCGTGCACCTCGGCCGACCACGTGTACGCGGGCACGATCACGAGCCCGGCGGCGGGAACGAACCCCGCCCTCACGATGCCGCAGGTCGATTTCAACTACTGGTGGGCGAACGCGAAGCCGGGCCCGAAGCACTTCTGCACCAACGCGAACCCCGGCCTGGCGACCGACTTCTTCGACAACAACGCCGGCAGTACCAGCGTGTCCGACCACAGCCTCCCGGGGAACGGCGAGATGACGCCGGACACGACCGACTACACCTGCCAGGTGGTCGAGAACGGCGTGCTCAAGGGCGAGATGTCCTGGAACCACACCACCCACGTGATGACGATCTTTGGCACGGTCTTCATCGACGGCAACTTCCGCTTCGACGACGACGGCGAGGTCATCCACTACCAGGGGCGCGCCACTCTGATGAGCGGTGGCCACGACGAGATCGACGAGGTCGTTTGCGCCGGCGGGAGCGGGACCACAGTGAACCCGAGCTGCCTCACGACCGGCATGCAGAACTGGGATCCGACGCAGAACTACATGGTCCTGATGTCGAAGGAGGACAACGAGTACGACCAGGGCGGCACGAGCTGTAGCGGGAACACGCCCCCCACGTGCTACAACGGCCACCTCCCGGCGGGCTTCCAGGGCGTCCTGTACTCGACGGCCGACTGCCTGATCCACCAGAACTTCCAGGACAGCGGGCCCGTGATCTGCAACACGATCACGCTCCCCAACGAGAGCGGCGTCAACCCGACCTTCTACACCTTCCCGTACGCGGGCAACCTCACCGACGGGCAGAAGTACGCCGACACCGCGACGGCCACGAGCTTCGAGCTCACGGTCGGTATGCAGGACGGCTAGGCCACAGGCAGGCTCGCGCGGAAGACCCCGCCCGAGCTGCTTGGCTCGGCGCTGACGTCACCGCCCACTGCCCGGGCAAGCCGGCGTGCAAGCGCGAGGCCGAGGCCCGCTCCGTCCCCGTCCTGCTCGGCTGCGCTTCCACGGATGCCGGGCTCGAAGATCAGGTGGCGCTCCTCGTCCGCGATGCCCGGCCCGTCGTCGCGCACGGTGAAGACGACGTTGTCTGAATTGCGGTCGACCGAGATGCGGACTCGGCCGCGGCCGTAGCGACAGGCGTTCTCGATCAGCGGCTGGAGGATGCGCTCGGCGACGTCCGAGTCCACGCCCACACGAGCAGGCCTCGTCGGCGCTTCGAGCGCGACATCGAGATCGCGGTCGACCGCGAGGCCGCTGCAGGCCTCGATCGCCGCCTCTGCGGCGCCAGCAGCATCCGCGGTCCCGCGTGGCATGCCTCCTTCCTCTCGCGCCGCCGCGACCAGGGTCTCGAGCGCCCGCGTAAGCTGGTCGGCGTCCCGCCGGATCGCCTCGAGCGTCTGCTGGTAGTCCTCTGCGTCACGTTCGCGCCGAAGTGCAAGGTCGGCCTCCGCAGAGATCCGCGCGAGGGGGGTTCGCAACTCGTGGGAGATCTCCGCCGTGACGCGTTTCTCGCGGCGCATGCTCGCTGCGAGGCGATCGAGGAGCCCGTCGAGAGTTGCAGCCAACTGGGTCACCTCGTCGTGAGGGTCGCCGAACCGGAAGCGCCGGTCGAGGTCGTGCTCGCTCCAGGCTGCCGCCTCGGACGTCATCTGCGAGACGGGCCGCAGCGCTCTGGAAAGAGCCCAGCGTGCGGCAAGGACGAGGAACACGAGCAAGGCCGCGGCGAGCCCGAGTGACGCGAAGAGCGCCGCGCGTTTTGTCTCCGTGTACGGCTCGAGCGACACTCCCGTGACCACGGTCCCAACCCGTCGATCTCCCGAGCTCACCGGCAGTGCGAACAGGCGGAGCTCCGAGACCGAGTCGACGAAGCGCTCAGGGCTCCCGATGAGCTCACGGGCCCTCTGGTTCACCTGCTCCCCGACCCTTGGAGCCTCGAGGGCCCGACCCTGCGAGTCGAAGACCCAGACGAACGGGCTCACAGACGCGCCGTCCGGAGCCTCGGACTCCACGAGCCGGCCTCTCGCGACGCGCAGGGCGGGAAGCTGCGCCCGTGCCCTGGTGCGCGCGATGTCGTCGGCCTCTCGCCCGAGCTGGCGGTCGAGAAAGAGATTGAACGCCGTGATCGTCGCCACGAGGGCCACCGCGACGGAGAGAACGACCGCGAGCAGGAGCCGTCCGCGAATGCCCCGCGGGAGGAGACCCTGCCTCATGCGATCAGGTAACCCACGCCGTGAACGGTAGTGATGCTCGGCGCGTCCGGAAGCGTCTTGAGCTTCCGGCGCAGCCGGGCGACGTAGACATCCAGCGTGTTGTCGCGAACGATCGCCCCGTACGGCCAGGCGGCATCGACGAGCTGCTTGCGACGAACGGCCTTGCCATGATGCGACGCGAGGTGGGCCAGCAGCCTGAACTCCGTCGGAGTAAGGGTTACGACTTCTTCTCGAACCGATGCGCTGTGGCCGACAGGGTCGAGCCGAAGCGACCCGACCTCGACAGTCAAGTCGGCACCGCCGCGGCGCACGAGCACATGCAGTCGCGCCACGAGCTCGCCGAAGGCGAATGGCTTCGTCAGGTAGTCATCGCCGCCCGCGCTGAAGCCGGCAAGGCGGTCCGGCAGAGCGTCGCGCGCCGTGAGGAACATGACCGGCGCGTCGATCCCACGCGCGCGTAGGGCCTGACAGACATCGCGGCCGTCCGCGTCCGGGAGGCCGATGTCGACGACGAATGCGTCCGGGATGTCTCCGGTTCCCCGACGAAGAAGATCGGCGCCCGATGAGACGCCCTCTGTGTTGAACCCCTCCTCGCGCAGGCCACGGACGAGGACGCCACGAAGCTCGTGGTCGTCCTCGGCGATCAGGACTCGGGGCTCGATCACTCCTCCCGCAGTATCGCGCCGAGCGGGAGTTTCCTCACTGCGCGTGCGGCAAGGATCGCCGCGATCGCAGTTCCGGCGACCGCGGCGCCCGCGAGCGCGGCGAGGAAGCTCCAGGGCACGGCGAGACGGTCGGGAGGCGGGTCGAAGACGTGCTGGAGCATCGCGATCAGCATCTCGCTCAGGAGCCAGCCGAGGACCGCGGCGAGCCCGAGGCCCGCCGCGACGACGAGCGCTGCTTCGCTCCAGAGGAAGGCGGCTACTTCGCGGAGTGTCGCGCCGATCGCTGCCATCGTCGCGAGCTCGCGCCTGCGCTCTGCGAGCCCGACCGAGACGAACAGCCCCATGGCGGCCGCGGCCAGGATGATGGCGAACGCTTCCTCGATCCGGCTGATGCCCGTCAGGTCGACGGTCGTGATCGAGCTCACGGTCTGAACCGTCTGCTCGCGGATGTTCTTGACGAGCGTCCCATCCCCCCGGGTCGCCGAGGCGATCCTGCGCGCCAGCGAAGCTGGGTCGCCGTTCGCTTTGACGAAGAGGACGTTCGGCCCCGGGTCGTGGGTTGCGCTCCGGAGGTACGGCAGGTTCGTCACCATGAACGAGTCCTTCGGCGCCGAGGGGAACTCCTGGACGACGCCGACCACATGGAACGGAACGACGTGGAACGTGCCCGTGCGCCGGTCGAGTGCCCGCAGCTTCAGCAGGTCGCCGGGCCGAAGCGAGTAGTCGGTGATCGTCTCCTTCGAGACGAGGATGCCGTCGGGCGTCGAGCGCAGCCGGCCGATCGACTCGCTTGCCGTTCCGCCGACGAAGTAGGAGTCACGCAGGCCGGTCCCCTTCGTGAGCGTCGCGGGATCGATGCCGTAGATGTCCTGCAAGTCCGGGCCGACATAGGCGTAGGAGTGGTCGAGGGCGGTCGTGCCCGCGACCCCCGAGACGTTCGAGATCTTTTGCTCGACGTTCCGGGTGGCGACAACGCCCGGCGGAGCGGTGACGACGACGTCCGCACCGAGCGTGAGCTGGGCGTCCACGCGCGCCTGCTGGTTGTAGGTGGCGGTGAAGATGCCGAGGTTGACGCCGAAGGCGAGCAGGAGACCGACGACTACGAGCCCGCGGTTGATCGCGGGGCCGCGGCGCCCGGCGCTCGCGAGCAGGAAGCCGATCGGAATCGTGGCGCGGTTGCCTGCCGTGCGCTTGGCGACCCAGGACAGCGCGCGCCCTCGCAGACGAACGAGGAGGAGGGTCGCTCCGAGCCACAGGAGCGCGGGCGCGAGGAACATGTAGATGGACAGGGAGAGGGTCGGATTCGAGTCGGGATTCACCACCGCCGAGAAGCCGGTGCGAGCTGTGAGGTAGTAGACAAGCCCGCTGACGACGAGGGCGAGCAGGTCGATGTAGAGGCGCTCCCAGAGGGGCTTCTCGTGACGGCGCGTGCTCCTCCTGCCCTCGCTGACGGTTCCGCTGAAGACGGACAGGCTTGCGCCGATGCGCGCCGCGGCGGCGCCCAAGAACGCAAGCAGCAGGCAGGCGGCGACTGCGACCAGAGCGCGGCCGACAGTCAATCCGACGCCTCCGTGGACGAGCATCCGGACCGAGAGGAACGCCACGCCGGCGCCGAGCAGTCCTGCGACGACCCCGATCAGAGCGCTCTCCATCGACGCGAGCACGAGCAGGTCGCGCCTCGACGCCCCGCGGGCGCGGAGCAGCGCGAGCTCGCGGCGGTCGCGCTCGACGGTGCCGAGTGCCGCCAGGTATCCAAGCCCGAGGGCGATCAGCGCACCCGGAACGGCGAGCATGATGAAGAGCGTCTGCGCGTAGAGCGCGTCGCCCGCAGCGGTGTTGAGATTGTCCGCAAGGTTGTCCACGAACTGCACCTGGCCGGGCAGTGAGCGCTCGACGCGGTTCTTCGCGCGGGTGGCGAGTGCGTAGGCGTGGCTCGGCGTCCCCGTC
>JBGOSR010000051.1:0-12306 GCA_041476065.1 Gaiellaceae bacterium | reverse complement strand
GGAGATGGACGAGTCCTACGAAGAACTGCTGCGGCTGCCGGCGCGATGACTGCGGCCCGGCCCTACGAGCTCTCTCCGCTCGAGGTCGCCTCGGGGCTGGTCTTCGGGCTCACTCCGACGCTCCCGATGCCGACCGAGCCGGTCGGCGACCCGATCGAGGCGTTCGAGCGGGTCATCCTCCCCGCCCTCCAGCGACCACCCTGCGTCGTCAGCTTCTCGGGTGGACGGGATTCCTCGGCGGTGCTGGCTGCGGCCGCCCGCGTTGCCCGGCGCGAAGGTCTGCCGCTTCCGATTCCCTCGACGAACAGATTTCCGGCGGCAAAGGACAGCCACGAGTCAGATTGGCAGGAGCGCGTCGTCGCGTATTTGGGCCTCGACGACTGGCTGAAGCCGGAGTTCGCCGACGAGCTCGACTGCGTCGGTCCGGTCGCGACGAGCGTGCTTCGTCGGCACGGCCTTCTCTGGCCATTCAATGCTCATTTCCACGTACCGCAGCTCGAGGCCGCCGCCGGCGGTTCGCTCTTGACCGGCATCGGCGGCGACGAGACTCTGAGCCCGTCGAGCTGGGCGCGCGCCCGAGCGGTCCTCTCTGGCAGGGCGAGGCCCCAGCGCCGCGACGTCCTACGGGTCGGCTTCCTCGCTGCTCCTCCACCGATTCGCCGGGCGGTGCTGCGCAGACGCTCACCGTTTGAGTACGCGTGGCTGCGGTCTTCCGCCCGCCACGCCCTCGCCGGCGAGTGGGCTGCGCATCGAGCGTCCGAGCCGTTCGGCTGGGAAGCACAGCTCGCCTGGCGGCGGCGTTTCCGTTACCTCCAAGTGGGCCTCTCGAGCCTGGCGATGCTTGCCGCCGACGTCTCGGTCCGGATAGTGCACCCCTTCACCGATGCCGGATTCGCGGCGGCTCTTTCGCTCCTGCCAAAGCCGCGCCGGTACACCGACCGCACCGCTGCGATGCGCCTCCTGTTCGACGATCTCCTGCCCGACGATGTGCTCGCCCGCACGAGCAAGTCCGGCTTCGACCAGGCTTTCTGGAGCGACTGGAGCCGGGCGTTCGCCGCGGACTGGAATGGTGCGGGCGTCGATCCCGACCTCGTCGAGGTCGAGGCGCTTCAGCATGAGTGGGCCTCGCCCGAGCCCGATCCACGCTCGTTCACCCTGCTGCAAGCCGTATGGCTCGACGCAAGACGACAGAAAGTCCGGGCGTATGCGATCTAGCCAGGCAGTGTCCACCGGTCGCACCAAGGGCGTACCCCCAACGCAGGGCGCGGGGATTCGCGGCAACCAGCGAGGGACGAGAAACCAAGTTACTACGCGAAATCCGCATGGCTGGGATCCCCTCGTGACCAGAATGACCGATCCTCAGCGTCCCGCTCACGATGCTCGACCTGCTCGGCAGCCTCGCCTGGTGCTCCGCAGGAAGACGGAAGGAGAAGCAATGCTGCGACTGTTCCGCTTGCCGGCGCTCGTTCTGCTCGCCGCCCTTGCAGCGACGGGGTGCGGCGGCGGCAACAGGCCGGACGTCGGGCCGCGTGACGCTCACCCCTCGCGCTTCGCAGGAGCGGAGATTCCGAGCCGCGAACACGCCCCCAACTTCGCCCTTCAGGACCAAGCGAGGCACACGGTCCGGCTCTCTGACGAGCACGACCGCATCGTGCTCGTCACCTTTCTCTACACCCATTGCCAGGACGTCTGCCCGCTGATTGCCGAGATCCTCAACCAGGCGCTCCGGCAACTGGGGCCGGATCGCAGTCAGGTTCGGGTGCTCGCGGTCAGCGTCGACCCCGAGGGCGACACAAGAGCGGCCGTTCGCTCTTACGCGCTCGCCCACCGACTGCTGCCCCAGTTCCACTACCTGATCGGTACCCGGTCGGAGCTCAAGCCGGTCTGGGATGCCTGGCACGTCGCGGCCATCGCAAGCGACCCCGAGCGCGTCGATCACACCGCTTACACCGCACTCCTCGACCCTCAGGGTCGCGAGCGCGCCTTCTACGACGCGCAGTTGCGCGCGCGAGACGTCGTCCACGACGTGCGCCTGCTCCTGAAGGAGGTTGATGGATAGAAAGGCACGCTTCAAGGGTGACCCGCGGGGATCAACGCGGACGGTGAGAACGTCGCCGGGTCCTTCGCCCGCTACCGCTACATCGGGCTTCTTTTCCCGGCACTCGTCGACCTGGATCCGGTCTTCTGCGCCATCGGATCCGGAGGGACGGACGACGTGGCGCTTCCGACGGCGAGCAAACACGACTCCCTTCTGGTCGGACGGCCAGTTTCCGAGCGGCCGCCACGGAGTTATCGTTTGTCTGGCCGGAGCGATGCAGCAAGGAGCAATGCAGCAACGGATGATCCGATGAGCGATTCGCCAACTAATACGTCGTCTGAGTCATACGAGGCTCCGAGCCTGGTCCTTCTCGGCACGGTCCACAAACTGACGCTGCATGGCGGGTGCTGGTGGGACAAGCAGTTCGGCGGCAGCGACGGCTTTACGTTCAACGGCATCACGGTGCCCATCTCCACCTGCTCGAGCTAGCCGGCGTTCCCCTCAGAGGCTAGGCCGGGCAGCCCGAGACCACCGGCCATCCCGCCAAGGCGCGACTGCGCCGGCGGGTGCGCCGAGCGCAGCGCATCGTTGGCCCCGCGAGGACTGTGTCGGCGAGAAGCTCAGGATTGTCGGGGTCGATCGCCTCGGGCGCGATGACGATCTTCTGGCGCGGTGCGCGGGACCTAACCCTCGAACACTCGCGCACCGAAGCCGTCTCTCGAGCACCTGCCCCCGGGGAGAAAATTCACACCGCTGGAGCGGATTGCGGATCAGGGGAACCGATAGCTCGCCGCCTAGCTGAGTCGTCCCATGGTAGCCGGGGCTATACCGTGTGTGCCTCGACCTCGTCGACCTTCGTCGACAGCAAGCCGTTGACCTGGGCCCAGCGGCTGGCCTCGGTTCGGTTCGTCACGTCGAGCTTGCGGTAGATGTTCGACAAGTGGAACTTCACCGTCTGCTCGGTCACCCAGAGCGTGCGGGCAAGGGCGGCGTTCGAGTGGCCTTCGGCGACGAGCTTGAGAATCTCGAACTCGCGGCGCGTCAGGCCGCCGGGCCTCTCCCGCCGAATTGAAGCGTTGTCCGGCGGTGCCGCCGGGCCGGGCGCAGAGTCCAGCGTGAAGACCGAGTGCTCGAAGGCCTGCCGCACTGCCGACGCAACGTCGTCCGGGTGGGCCGTCTTGACGACATAGGCGGAAGCGCCTGCGGCCAACGCGCTGTCGATATGCCCGGTGTCATGATACGTCGAGAGGACGATTGCCCGAAGCTTCGCCGTGGTCGCGCGAGCCTGCCGCAGCACATCTAGCCCGCTCGGCTCACCCGGCAGCGCGTCGATCTCCACCGTAAGGAGATCCGGGCTTCGATCCTCGACCATCCGCAGTGCATCTCTGCCCGAACTCGTCTTCCCAATGACATCGACCCCAACGCGCCCGAGGACGAGTTCGATTGCTTCCAGCCAGATTGGATGAGGATCGAGAAGAACCGCCTCCAAAGCTACCGTGGATGAAGTCATGCGATTGCCGCAGATCGCATGTAAGTGGATATAGCAGAATTCCAGCAGAATTCCACCTTTTTTAAGCGTTTGGAATGTCAACGAGGGTGGAGAACGAAGCAGGTTTTCCACACTCGCTCCCCCGAACTTCCGGCTAGGAAAGCGCTGAAGTCTGGACTACACGAGGAGCCACCACGGCCATAACCTCTCGCCATGCCCTCTGCGCCACCCTATGAGAGGGCCGTCCGAATCCTGATCGCGGACGACCACCGGCTCTTTGCCGAATCGCTGATGACAGTGCTCAGCGAGGATGATCGAGTCGACGTCGTCGGGATCGCCGAGAACGGCCAGGAGGCCGTCTATCTCGCCCTCCAGCTCCGCCCGGATGTGATTCTGATGGACGTGAAGATGCCCCTGGTCGACGGGTTCGAGGCAACGCGCCACCTCCGCGCCGCCGGCTCCGACGCTCAGATCCTCATCCTCACGGGAACGGACGAAGAGATCGGGTCGGAGGATGCCGCGGCGGCTGGCGCCAGCGGCTTCTTGCGAAAAGAACACGGCCTGGTCGAGTTGAAACAGGTTTTCTACGAGGTGGCGCTTCTCGCGACCGTGCTCGGCCCCTCAACTCGGTAACAGCAGCTCGCTCAGCGCAAGACGCTAGGCCCGTCTGACGGCTCCACGTTCGGGCATTCGATCTGCAACCTCGCCGGTCAGTCAAGACTACGTGGGACGAGAAGCTCGACCGTTCCGGCTGGAAGCTTTTGAGGCTTGCCGTCGACGAGGACGTCGAGATTCGCGGCCGCGCCGAGGCTGAGCCAGACACGCCTGGCCTTGAGACGCGTTGATTGACCGCTCCGCAGGAGCCCTTCGTAGGCCACCGGACCTGAAGCCGATCCGGACCTCGCCACGACCCAGCAGTCGCCCCGGGAGGCGGTGAGGACGATCGTCGAAGCGGACGAGGGCGCTGTTGTACTCGCCGTCGTTGCTGCCGGCGCCCGCTTCGCAGGCGCCTTGCTCCGAGGGACCCTTTCGGCCGTGGCGGGCCTACCTGCTTTCGATTGGTCGTCGACGAGGAAGCCATTCCAGACGAGCACGTTCAAGGTCGCCATGGCGATGACGGCAGCTGCGAGGACCGAGAATCCGATGCGTTTGAGCAAGCGCGCGCCCATACGCAACGCCTTCAACGCGTTGCTGTGTTTCCCTCGCGTCCGAGCTCAGGCATTCGCGCGGCGGAGGTAGCGCACGACGTACGAGAGGATCGCGGCACCCGAGAGGAAGAGGAGGGAGAGAGCCGCGATACCGAGGAGCCACGGTAGGGTCTCGTCCGCCTCGGGAATCGTGAGCTTCGACCTCTTGAGCACGCCGAGAACGCCCTTGTTCCGCTTCCTCGTCTCCGTCTCCGAGGCGGCCGACGGCCCCGTACGGGACGCCGGCGGGTTAGACGCATCGACTCTCGCGGACGTGGCGAACTCCTCCTGGTGAATGCGTGCCGGGCAGGTACCCAAGACCTTCGCCGGAATGCTCCCGCGACCACTGACCGCCACCCCAACAGCGGTGGCTGGCTCGGCCTCGATCCCTTGATTTTTCACCGGCTGATCGTGTACTTACCCGGCCGGAGCCGACGATCGCCGAGCCTGCCCGTGAAACGGAGCTTGTTCTGCCCCTGGCGACCCTTCACCGTGAAGCGGCCCACAGGGCTCCAGTGCGGAGCGGCGCTCCGCACAAGGAAGGCGACTCTGGCAGGCGCCGACAGCCAGAAGCTGGTCAGCGTCGCAGGGCGACGACGCTGACCTTGCGCAACGCGCGTTCGGGAGGCGCAGAGCCACTTTAGCCTGGCCGGAGTGGTCCGACGCTCGGTCCTGGACGGCTTGGAGGAGCTCTCCTCGGCGGGGATTGGTCTTGGCGTGATCTGCGTGCTGGGCTCCGAAGTCCCATCCGGAATCCTGCTAGGAAGGCCGGGAAGCCGCGGAGGAGGAGGCACCCGCATCGCTGCAGGCGGAGGAGGAACAACAGCCGGCCGTGCCGGGAGCGGAGCTGGAGGCACAGGCAGCGGAAGAGTCGGGAGCGTCACGCTCGGGAGCGTGAGCGTGTTCGGGGCCGCCTGGCCGAGAGCGCTGCCGGACCAGACTCCGAGCAGGTCAAGAAGGCAGATGAGAATGGCTCATACGGTCACGTAATGCGTAGCTTGTTTCTACAACGCATTCCGAATGGAATTCGATGCGACTTGCGACGCCGCGGCGCCGGAGCGCTCGTCGGCGCGGGGGCCGTAGTCACACGAGACGTCGCGCCTGGCGAGGTCGTTGCAGGAACCCCTGCCCGCACCCTCGCTGCCCGAGCGCTAGGCGGCTCGGCGTAGCCGCGTCCACGGGCCCGGCGGCGTGAGCAGCGACTCGGCACGGAGATAGGCCAGCCCGACGAGCGGGAAGTCGCTGATCCGCTCGACACAGAGGAAACGCGGGCGCCATTCCGGGAAGAACTTGCCGGTGAAGCTGAGCAGCCGTTCGAGCTGGAACACGCGGTCGAGCGACTGCAGGCCCTGACGGGCCAGCCGCCGGGGAACCGAGCGGTCGCCGGTCCGGAGGAGGTCGGCGAACACGCAGAAGTTGAGGGAGACCTCCGAGGCGCCGTTCAAGCGCGTCCAGTCCAGAGCCGCAACGACGAGGAACTCCATCAAGCCGTTCGGCGTCTCGCGGAGCCTGCGCATCGCGCTCAGGGAGTATCCGCCGGACGCCGGTGAGGGAACGAGATGGAGGAATCCTCCGACGCGGCCACTTGTGTCTCGCGCGATCACGAACAAGGTTCCCGGATCGCCGAAGAGCTCGTCCATGGCCATCGAGAAACCGCGCTCGGGCCAGCTGCCGCGCCACTCCTCCGAGACCCCGCGCAGCTCCGCCCGCAGCTCGGCCGTCAGGTCGGCCTCGCCGAGCACGCTCGCCGTGTATCCCGCCCGGCGCAGCCGGGTCACGGACTGACGCACCTTGCGGATCGGGCGACCCTCGAGCGAGAAGTCGGCGGTGCGGACGACGGCCTCGTCTCCCACCTTCAGCGCGTGGAAGCCGACCGCGCGATACGTCGGGAGCAGCTCTCGGCTCGCGTTGAGAATCGCGACGCGCCACCCTCGTCCCCGCGCTTCGGCGCGGAAGCTCTGGAGCAGCGCGCCGAACTCGGCCGTGTCGCCGACCGGGTCACCGCTCACGAGCGCCGAGCCGCCGACGACCCCGTAGGCGAGGAACGAACGGCGGCTGGGCGAGAAGAAGTAGCTCCTGTCGCGGCGCAGGGCGAAGTAGGCAAGCGTGTCGCTGCCGTGCTCCTCGACGAGAGTGCGCGCCCGGGCACGATCCTGCGCGTTCGGCGCTTCGTGCTTACGCCACGCGCGAAGCCACAGGTAGAGCGCCCGAAACGAAAGCAGCGTCGCGGTCGCTGTCAGCACGTTGATCAGGTCGTCCGGCACGCGGCTCTCGTGGAACTCGTAGAGAACCAGCACGCCGAGAAGCGACCCCAGCGCGAGCACGTTCAGCACGAGCGGCCGGGTCTCCGGGTCGCCAGGGACGTCGAAATGCTTGCGGCTCCCGATGAGCGCGACGAGCAACGCCAGGCTGATGCCCGCCTCCTCCGCGTCGAGCCCTTTCGCCAGATGCGCGATGGCAACCCCGGCGACGAGCACGACTCCGAGCTGCCAGGCGCGTCGCTTGCCGCGGCTGAGCGAGCCGGCGAGCCAGACGAGCGCGAGCCCGAAGGCGAGTGCGGCCCAGCGCGCGACCTCCGGAAGACCGGGCGGAAGCACTCCCTGGATCAAATCGACGCGGTTGGTCAGGCTCGGCGTGAGCGCCGAGGCGATGCTGAGGACGCCGACGGCTCCGGCAAGGACTCCGAGGACCGTGGGCGGCCAAGGCGCTGGGCGTCGCACTCACGGCAGGTTACCTGCGAGTACCTGGCGAGAACGTGAACCGAAGCGCAGCTGCCGCGGCCGGCTCGGAGACGACGATGCCGGCCAGGATCACCCCACAGCCCGCCCAGCCGAGCGCGCCGAGACGGTCGCCCGCGAGCAGGTAGCCGAAGAATCCCGCGAAGACGGGCTCCATCGCGTAGATCAATGCCGTTCTCGCTGCGCTGATGCTGCGCTGGGCCCAGGTTTGAATGAGATACGCAAGCGCGCTCGCGAAGATGCCGGTCACGAGCAACGCCGCCCAGACCGTTCGTCCCCGGGGAACCTGGACGTCGCCCAGCGCGACGGCGATCGCGGCGAACCCGGCGAAGGCGACGAGCATCTGTACGAGCGTCAAGGCGAGCGGGTCGTACCGCGGCGCGAAGCGGCCTGTGAGCGGGATCTGGAAGCCGAAGGCGATCGCGCAGCCGAGCACGAGCAGGTCGCCGACCGGTGAGCCCGTACTGATCCCGGAAAGCATCGCGAATCCGGCCGTGGCGAGCGCGACACCGACCCAGACCGGCCGACCGATTCGCTCACGGAAGAGCAGCAGGGCGACGAGCGGCACGATCACGACGTAGAGCCCGGTGACGAAGCCTGCGCTCGAGGCGGTCGTCCGCTCGAGGCCCGCGGTCTGCAGCGCATAGCCCGCGGCGAGGAGCGCGCCGAGGAGGATGCCCGCAGCGAGCCCGCGGCGACCAAGCGAACGAAGTCGCCGCGCTCCGGGAACGGCGAGCGTCGCACTCGCGATCGCAAAGCGAACGGTGAGGAAGGCGAAGAGCGGATAGACCTCGACCGCATCCTTGACCTGGACGAACGTCACACCCCAGACGGCGGTGACCACGAGGAGCGCAAGGAACGCCACGTTGCGATTCTAGGACCCGGGGAGCCATGTCCGGTGCCAGGCACCGCACATGGCCCGAAAAGTAAGGACGCCCCTTGAGGCCTCGGCTAATCTCCCCGAATGGAGCCGCTGCGCGATTCCTGGGACCGCGAGATCCACAGCGTGCGGGTCTCGGTCACGGACAAGTGCAACTTCCGCTGCCGCTACTGCATGCCGGTGGAGGGGCTCGAGTGGCTCCCGCGAGACGAAGTCCTGAGCTACGAGGAGATCGCGCGGCTCGTGGGCATCCTCGCCGCGATGGGAGTCGGCGAGGTGCGCCTGACCGGCGGGGAGCCGCTCGTCAGACGGGACCTGCCCGTGCTCGTGTCACTCCTCTCCGAGACGCCGGGCCTGCGCGACCTCTCGCTGACGACGAACGGCGTCCTGCTCGACCGCTTCGCCGGGCCACTCGTCGAGGCGGGCCTCAAGCGCCTGAACGTCTCGCTGGACTCACTTTCACACGTGCGCTTCGCGGAGATCACGCGCCGCGACGCGCTCGACCGCGTCCTCGCCGGCCTCGCCGAGGCGGAGCGCTATCCGGAGCTGCGCCCGATCAAGGTCAACTGCGTCGCAATCCGAGGCTTCACCGAGGAGGAAGTGCCTGCGCTGGCCGAGCTCGCCCGCCGCAAGCCGTACGTCGTTCGGTTCATCGAGTTCATGCCACTCGACGCCGACGAGGCGTGGCGCGAGGACGAGGTGCTGACCGGCGGCGAGATCCGCGCGCTGATCGAGGAGCGCTGGGCGCTCGAGGAGATTCCCGCGAAGGCGTCCTCGACGGCTCGCCGCTACCGCTTCGCAGACGGCGCAGGCGAGATCGGGTTCGTGAACCCCGTGTCGGAACCGTTCTGCTCGAGCTGCGACCGGATTCGCCTCACTGCGGACGGCCAGCTGCGCACCTGCCTCTTCTCACGCCGCGAGTGGGACCTGAAGGCGCCGCTGCGAGACGGCTCGACCGACGACGAGATCGCGCGCCTGATCCGCTTCGCCGTTCGCCACAAGGAGCTCAAGCACAAGATCAACGACCCGGGCTTCGTGCGGGCGTCGAGATCGATGAGCCAGATCGGCGGCTAGCGCACTCCGAGACGCACGCGGTAGCCGAGGAACATCTCGACGTCGCGGTCGCCGAGTGCGCGTGCGGCGACCTCGCGCAGTCCGGCGAGGCCCACTTCCTCTTCGCTCACGCCCTCCTCGAGCATCACCGCCATCGGGCCGAGGCTGAGCGCCATCCCCACGATGCGCTCCGCGCTGCCGAGCTCGCGAGAGTGGAGCACGACCTCGCGCGTGTAACGGAAGTGGCCACTCTCGTGGATGCGCTCGAGGTGGCTCTCCTTCGTGTGGCGCGGCTGTCCTCGCAACGCGCGCCTGACGCCGATGCGCCGCAACATCTCCTCGTAGGCTGCCTCGACGTCCGGGTGGACGACCGGCGGCCAGTCGTAGTCGTATGCGGCGAAGACGCCGCCGGGCCGCAGGATCCGCGCTACTTCGGCGAGCGTCGGCTCCGGCTCCATCCAGTGGAACGACTGCGAGCACGTGACGATGTCTGCCGCACCGTCGGGCAGGCCCGTCTTCTGCGCGCACCCCTGGACGAAGCGGGCAGTCCCACGAGGCCTTGCAACAGTCTGTTGCAAGGCCTGGGGGGTGGCGGCCTCCGCCTGCGCGCGCATCTCCGGGCTCGCCTCGACTCCCACGACCTCGTCTGCCCGCTCCGCCCAGGCCCGCGTGGAGAGCCCGGTGCCGCTGCCGAGGTCCACGACGAGCCGCGGGCGCTCGACCTGGGCCTCGAGGCACAGCGCGTCGAGCAGCGCCTTCGGTGGAGAGGGCCGGTGCGCGTCGTAACCGGCCGCAAAGCCTTCGCCCGAGTAGCCCGACGCGCGCAGCAGGCGTCCGGAGTAGTGCTCGATCAAATCCTCCGAGTGCCCGCTCAAGCCGCAAGTGAGTCTAGAATGCTCACCCGTGTCCGGTATTGCCTCGGCTGCCCGAGTCCGGTTTCTTCCGCACGGGCCCTTAGACCTCTTCCGCCAGCTCGCAATCTGGCTGGGCTTCCTGTACGCGTACCGGTACACGCGCGGGATCGCCGACCGCGATCCGTTCAAGGCATTTCACAACGGTCTGCGGATCGCGGACGTCGAGCACAGGCTGACCGGCCTGTGGGAGCTCTCCATTCAGAGCTACGTCGGCTCGTCGGGCGTCCTGCGCGTGCTCACGTCCTGGACGTACTGGCACTCGCAGTTCACCGTGCTCGGTCTCGTCCTGCTGTGGGTCTACCTGCGGCGCAACGAGCATTTCGTCCGGCTCCGCAACACACTCCTACTGGCGAACATGATCGGGCTCATCGGCTTCGTCCTCGTGCCGACGGCGCCTCCGCGCATGTTCCCCGAGCTCGGTTTCGTCGACACGCTCGCGACCTTCAGCATCAACCACAGCAGCGCGCTCATCCGGGCGGACTCGAATCCGTATGCGGCGATGCCGAGCCTGCACGCTGCCGACTCGTTGATCATCGGCGTCGCGCTCTTCCTGATCGTCCGCTCGCGCTGGGCGAAGATCCTCTGGCTCTGCTGGCCGGTGTGGGTCTGGTTCTCGGTGTTGGCGACGGGAAACCACTTCTGGCTGGACATCGTCGCGGGGATCGTCGTGGCCACCATCGCCGGCGCGATCGTCAACCGGAATCACATTCGGCGTATCGTCTCGCCAGCCCCGGCCTAGTGCCTTGACGAGCGGCGCGGGCCGGGTGAAGGCCGGCTACACGGAAGGCGCGCGGCGCCTAGCGGCCCGCTCGATGCAGAGCCTCGCGCGCACGCGCGTGTCGCCGAACGCGCTGACGAGCGCCGGGGTGGTCCTCTGCGCCGTTGCCGCCGTCGCCGTCTACTTCGAGTACCGCGGCGAGATGCTCGCGTTCTGGCTCGGAGCATTGCTGTTCGTGATCGGCTCGATTCTGGACATCCTCGACGGAGCGCTCGCGCGCACCAGCGGCAAGGGAACTCCGTTCGGAGCGTTCCTCGACTCGACGACGGATCGCATCAGCGAGGGGTTCATGCTCGGGGCGATCGCGCTCGTGTTCTCTCGCGACGGGAACCAGCTTGCAGTCGCCTTCACGTTCGCAGCAGTAGCCGGCTCTTTCCTCGTCAGCTACACGCGTGCCAGGGCCGAAGCGCTCGGGCTCAAGGGCGATGTCGGAATTGGGAGCCGAGCCGAACGCGTCGTCGTGATCGTCACCGGGCTCGTCCTCGCTCCGTGGGGTGCGCTGCCGTGGGCGATCTACTTCTTGACCGCGACGGCGTGGATCACAGTCGCCCAGCGAGTGCTAGCAGTACGCGCACAGCTCCGCGAGGGCTGATAATCTGCTAGCAGCAGTTCAACTGCTAGCAGAATGGCGAAAAGAGACCTCAAGAGCATCCTCGTTCGGATGCCGAAGACGCTGAAGCGAAGCCTCGCCCGCGAAGTGGCTCGCCGCGATAGCACGATCAACGATGTCGCGGTGGAGATCCTCGCTGCCGAGTTCGGCGTGGAGTTCGCTCCGAGCGGCAGGCGTGCCCCCGCCCCAAGCGACACAGGCGTCGTCCTTCTGCGCGTGCCTCCAGAGCTCAAGCGGCAGCTCGCCGAAGCCGCGCGCGAGCGCCACACGAGCACGAACAAGATCGTCGTCGACACGCTCACGAAGCGCCTCGGCGCTCCCACTCCAAGAAAGGACACGATGGCCCGCAACGGCAGTCAGAACGGAAAGACAAGAAGCAAGGACAAGGTTCGCGTCGCGATCATCGGCGTGGGCAACTGCGCCAACTCGCTCGTCCAGGGAGTCGAGTACTACAAGGACGCCTCGCCGGACGAGTTCGTCCCCGGCCTGATGCACGTCGACCTCGGTGGCTACCACGTCCGCGACGTCGAGTTCACGGCCGCGTTCGACGTGACCAAGGCGAAGGTCGGCAAGGAGCTCGCCGACGCGATCTGGGCGAAGCCGAACGACACGATCAAGT
>JBGOSR010000050.1:0-12406 GCA_041476065.1 Gaiellaceae bacterium | reverse complement strand
CCCGCGACGATCCGACCGCGGTCGGCACGAGCGAGGTCGCCGACGCGGTGATCGAGAAGCTGGGGGTGCGAGTGTGAGCACGCGGAGAAAAGTGACCGTGGTCGGCGCCGGGAACGTCGGCGCGACCTGCGCGCAGGAGCTGGCACGGCGCGATTACGCCGACGTGGTGCTCGTCGACATCAAGGAGGGGCTCGCCGAGGGCAAGGCTCTGGACATCAACCAGGCAGGTGCCGTCCTCGGCTACGAGCCGTACGCGACAGGTTCGACGGAGTACGACGTGAGCGCAGGCTCCAAAGTCGTCGTCGTCACGGCAGGTGTCCCCCGCACCGGCGACATGAGCCGCGACGACCTGGTCTCGACAAACGAGAAGATCGTCGGCTCGGTGACGGGAGAAGTGGTGAAGAACTCGCCGGACGCGATTCTGATCATCGTCTCGAACCCCCTCGACGCGATGTGCCACGTGGCGAAGAGCGTCTCCGGTTGGCCGAAGGAGCGGGTCTTCGGGATGGCCGGCATCCTCGATACGGCGCGGTTCTCCACGTTCATCGCCTGGGAGACCGGCGCGTCGGTAAAGGACGTCTCGGCGATGGTGCTCGGCGGGCACGGCGACCAGATGGTGTCGGTCGTCTCGGCGACAACCGTCGGCGGCGTTCCGCTGCGAAAGCTCGTCTCCGACGAGCGGATCGCCGAGCTGGTCGAGCGCACCGCCAAGGGAGGTGGAGAGCTGGTCACGCTCTTGGGCACCTCGGCCTGGTACGCGCCCGGCGCAGCCGCGGCGCAGATGGTGGACGCGATCATGCTCGACGAGAAGCGCGTCCTGCCCTGCACGGCGTATCTCGAAGGCGAGTACGGGTTCGACGGCCTCTACATGGGCGTCCCCGTGAAGCTCGGCGCGGCCGGCATCGAGGAGATCCTTGAGCTCGACCTGACCGACGAGGAGCGCACGGCCCTGAGCGCTTCTGCGGAGGCCGTCCGCGAGGTCGTCAGCGTCCTCAGCGCATAGCGCCGCGGCGATCGGCGCAGATCCGGCACGATCCCGTCACCCACGTGTGCGCTTTTCCTGACTACGATCGAATCGGGGAGGAGGTTGGCTGTGCCTAAACAACGGCGGCCGTTGAGCTGAGATGGATCTCGGCCTCAGCGGACGAACGGCGATTGTCTGTGGCGCCTCCTCCGGAATGGGGCTGGCGATCGCGGAGGCGCTCGCCGCGGAGGGCGCCAACGTCGCCATGTTCGCGCGCCGGCGCGACGAGCTCGCGCGCGAGGCGGATCGCCTCGGGGGCCTGCCGGTGCGCGGCGATCTGACGAACCCGCAGGACCTTGCTCGCCTCGTCGAGAAGACCGTCGAGGCCTTCGGCGGGATCGACATCCTCGTCAACAACGGCGGCGGGCCGCCGCGAGGGCCCGCCGTCGGGCTCACCGACGAGGCCGTCGAGAGCGCAGTGGAGCTCTTGTTGTTTTCCGCGATCCGCCTGACCAACCTTTGCCTGCCCCAGCTCCGCCGCAGCGGGCACGGCCGCATCGTCAACATCACGTCGAGCTCCGTGCGCGAGCCGATCGACAACCTCGCCCTCTCGAACTCGGTACGTCCTGGCGTGATCGGCTGGGCCAAGACGCTCGCGCGCGAGGTCGGCCCCGACAGCGTGACCGTCAACTCGATCGCACCGGGGCGGATCGACACGCCGCGCCTCGCCGAGGTCTACGTCGACCGCTCTCGCGCCGACGACCTCGCGACGATTCCTCTCCGCCGCTTCGGGCGCCCGAGCGAGGTCGGCGACGTCGTCTGCTTCCTCGCCTCGGACCGAGCTTCGTACGTCACAGGTGCCGTGATCGCGGTCGACGGCGGCCTGACCCGAGGGCTTCTCTAAGGGAACCGAACCCCCGGCCTCACCGTATCCTGAGTCTGGTGGCCCGCATCTTCACGCCCGTCCGCCTCCTCGTCGCGGGCCTCGTCCTCTTCTCCGTGGCGGCGTACGTGTATCTCGCCCCCTCGGACCAGTACATTCTCTTGCCGGATCGCGCTCGGCCGCTTGCGCCTTTCGTCAAGGTCAAGGGCGAGCGCCCCGATCAAGACGGCGGCGGCATCTACTACGTCGCCGTCGAGGTCAAGAAGGCGAGCATCCTCGAGAAGCTCTTTCCCAGCATCCACGAAGGGTCGACGTTGGTGCCCGCCTCGGCCATTCTGGCCCCTAAGCAGAGCGAGAAGCAGCACCAGCACCAGGAGCTCCAGGCGATGGCGCTCTCGCAGGAGATCGGTGCGGCAGTCGCGTTGAAGGAGCTCGGCTATCCAGTCAAGCTCCAGTCACCGGGCACGGTGGTCGAGGCGGTCGACCCGAAGGGGCCGTCGGCCGGGAAGCTGCGCCCGCAGGATCTCGTCGTGAGCGTAGACGGCCGCCGCACACCGGCGCTGACCGATCTGCGCAGGGCGATCCGCAGCCACCGGCCCGGTGAGACGGTCAACGTGACCGTGCGCAGCGGAAGCAAGACTCGCCGGGTCGAAATCAAGACGGTCCCGGATCCGCAAGATCGGAGCCGGCCGATCATCGGCGTGCTCACGAGCTGCGCGTCCCCAACATTCAGCAGCGCCGCGCTGCCCGTACCGGTGCACATCAACCTCGGCCAAGTCGGCGGTCCATCCGCGGGGCTGGCCTTCGGGCTCGATGTCGTCGAAGAGCTCGGGCAGGACATCGATCGGGGCAACCGGGTCGCCGCAACGGGCGAGATGTGCGCCGACGGCACCGTCGCGCCGGTGGGAGGCCTGAAACAGAAGACGATCGGCGCCCGACGGGCCGGAGCGGACGTCTTCCTGGTCCCGGCTGGGGAAAACACGAGTGAAGCTCGGCGCTACGCGGGGAACATGCCCGTAATCCCTGTTAATAGTTTTCGACAGGCGTTGCACGTACTGGCAACACTTCCGCGCAAACAGCCGAAAACGTAAATTTTTGGGAGATTCATTCCTACCGGAAATTGCTCAGTTTTCCTTGCTGGCAACCCTTGCAACCAACTGCTGCGGCCCTATTATCGCCCAGTTGTCAGGGGTCAATTCAGCTGGAGCAAACCGCAGAGCGAGCAATACCAATAGAGTATCATGTGCACTTTGCTACTTCCGACAGGCGGGTCTGTGTGCCCTCCCCGAGTCCCCCTGTCCGACCTATCGCCCGGTCGGACGAGGCACTCTCTCTCCCCCGCACCAGGCCCGCCTGATTCCACGCATCACGCAGCACGCCGCGTAGCGGCACGCTGCTGACGCTCGCTTCACGGGTGAACCCCTGGTTCCCCCGTGAGCCCCCTCCTTGCGGGCGGGGTTGTGATGCAGCTGATGGCGGGGCCGGTGACGGCCAGCTGAATTCACCTGTTCTCCCGTTTGGTTGCGTGCCTCCCGCCGGGCGAAGCCCGGCTCCGGCGTCGATTGGGGGTGGCGCTTGTCTGACTTGGTGAGGTCTTAGACTCAGCTAGATGCGGTTTTTTCGCCGGCGACCTGAAGGACCTCTCGAGGAATGGCAGCCTCGGCTCTACGCGATCCTGATCGGGCTCGTTTTGATCGTCGCCTGGTTGATCGCGTTCATCATCAAGAACACCGACCGGGTCAAGATCGACTTCGTCCTCTTCTCGGCGCACACGTCGCTCATCTGGCTGATCATCCTGCTCCTCGCGATTGGGTTCCTCGGCGGCGTCCTGCTCTCGCAGGTCTACCGCCGGCGGCGGTCAGGCCGCCCCGCGCAGGAGCATGGCGGCGTGCACGGCTGACGCCAGGCGCCGCACGCCTTCCTCGACCTCTGCCGGCGATACGAAGCTGAACGCGAGGCGAAGCGCACTCTCGCCGCCAGGCCCGACGAAGAAGTCCGCTCCGGGAACGAACGTCACCCCTTCGGCCCTGAGCTCCGACGTCTGGACGCCCGCCGGTAGCTCGAGCCAGAGGAAGTAGCCGCCCTCTGGGGTGCTCCAGGTCGCCTCGGGAAGGTGCCGCTCGAGCGCGCCGATCATCGCGTCGCGGCGGGCCCGGAGCAGGTCGCAGACACGCTCGAGGTTCGGCTCGAGGTTGCCGCGGCGCAAGAACTCGTGAACCGTCGCCTGCGCGAGCAGCGCCGGCGTGATGTAGGTGGCCGCCGCCGCGGCCTCGACCTCGGCCGCGAGCCCGTCCGGCAACACGAAGTAGCCCACCCGCAGGCCGGGCGCGATCGTCTTCGAGAAGGAGGAGCTGTAGACGACGTTCTCGCCGCCTGCGAGCTCGAACACCGTCGGCGGCGCCGTCCCCTCGAAGCGGACGAGCCCGTAAGGGTCGTCCTCGAGGACCAGCAGGCCTCCTCGTGCGAGCGCCGCGAGCCGGTCGCGACGGTCCCGAGAGAGTGTCCGGCCGGTCGGGTTCTGAAAGGTCGGGATCGTGTACAGGAAGGCCGCCGAGCCGACCGGCACGTCCTGGTCCTCCGGAACGGGGATGACCTCCGCGCCAAGCGAAGCGAGAATCTTCAGCGGGCGATCATAGGTCGGCGCCTCGACGAGCACCGGCCCCCGCGGAGCAAGCAGCTCTGCGAGGAACCGAAAGCCCTCGAGCGAGCCGTTCGTCAGCACGACTCGGTCGGGCTCGACGCCGTGGCGCTCTGCGACCCACTCCCTGAGCGGCGCGTAGCCCCCCGCCGCGCCGTAGCTGAGGATCGTGTAGCCGTCGCGTGCGAGCGCGGCTCGCGCACAGTCGCCGAGCTCCTCGACGGCCAGACACTCCGGCGCCGGAACCCCGCGCGCGAACGAGATCGGCTCCATTGGCAGCACCCTAGAACCCGATGCGGACATGGTGCTGCTCGGCCGCGATCCTCGCGCCGGTCGTCCCCGCCTCGGCAACGGCCCCCGAGGGTGACTCGCCGTGCGTGGCTACAGCCGTGCGCCCGCCGTCTCGGCTGCCAGCTCGGCGACCTCGGTCGGTGTCGTTCCGACCTTGACGCCCACCGCCTCCAGCGCTTCCTTCTTCGCCTGCGCCGTTCCGGACGAGCCGGTGATGATCGCGCCCGCGTGACCCATCGTCTTGCCGGCCGGGGCCGTGAAGCCTGCGATGTACGAGACAACGGGCTTCGAGATCTCCGCCTCGATGTACCGCGCGGCCTTCTCCTCCTCGTCGCCGCCGATCTCGCCGACCATGACGATCACCTCGGTCTCGTCGTCCGCCTCGAAGCGCCCGAGCACGTCGATGAACGACGAGCCGACGACGGGATCGCCGCCGATGCCGACGATCGTCGAGTTGCCGAGCCCGAGCTGGGCCAGCTCGTAGCCGATCTGGTACGTCAGCGTCCCCGAGCGGCTGACGAGGCCGATTCGGCCCTCGCGGAAGACCTCGGCCGGGATGATCCCGACGTTCGCCTTCCCCGGCGAGAGCGCGCCGGGGCAGTTGGGTCCAAGCATCGTGATCCCACGCGGCTGGATGTAGTTGTAGATCCGCAGCATCTCGTGAGCAGGGAGGCCTTCGGCGATGCAGATGATCGTCTCGATCCCCGCGTCGATGTCCTCGTAGATCGCGTCCGCCGCGAAGCGCGCAGGCACGAAGACCATCGCGGAATTGGCGCCCGCCTCGGTCACGGCCTCGGCGACGGTGTCGAACACGGGGATGCCTTGAACGTCCTGGCCTCCCTTGCCCGGGGTGACGCCCGCGACGACGTTCGTGCCGTAGTCGCGGTTCCGCACGCCGTGGAACGAGCCTTCGCTCCCGGTCAGCCCCTGGACGACGAGACGCGTCTCGTTCGTGACGATGATCGCCACGCTACGCGTCCAAGTTACGTTGAGAGACCATGCGAGACCCATCACCCGCTCGCGGGCGAACCCGGCCTTTGAAGATTCCGCGGTCGAGTCGGAGCTTGCCGTCCTCGATCCGGTCAGCGAGAAGCTCGCGTGCGCGGGCGCCGTCCTCCGGCGGGGTCTCGGAGCGCTCGAGCCACGAGTCGAAGTCGATGCGCTTGTCCTCCCGCTCGAAGGCCTCCACGTCCAGCCCGGCCTCGTCGAACATGCCGCGCCACTCCTCCTCGGAGTAGTTCCGGACATGGGTCGGGTCATGCAGCCGGTCGGCCTCCTCGCCGTCCTCGCCGAGGAACAGGTTGTCGGAGACGAGCACGAGCGAGCGGCTCACGCGCGCCATCTCTTTCAGCGAAGCGCGCGGATCCTGGAAGTGGTGCGCGGCGACGCGGCAGGCGACGACGTCGAAGCTCCCGTCGGCGAAGGGGATCTCCTCGGCGCGGCTGACGACGTCCGGCTTCATGCCAGGCGCCCGGTCGATCGTCACGACGCGAAGCCCCGCCTCGCGGAGACGGTTCGCGACGTGGCCGCCGCCGGTGGCGACGTCTAGCGCGTCTTCCCCTTCGCTCCACTCGGCGAAGAGCTCGAGGTCGCGGCCGCGCCTGTGCGCGTCGCTCTCGCGATATGCCTCGGCTCGCTCCGACCAGGTGTCCGTCATCCCGCGAGCTCCACCGCGCGCTTGGCCGCGTCGAGCATCGTCGACTCGACGTGGATGTTCTCCGACCCGGAGTCGACGAGGATCTGCCTGCCCTCCTCGGCGTTCGTTCCATCGAAGCGGACGACGATCGGATGCTCGATCTTCGTCTGGTCGAGCGCCGCCAGGATCCCGCGCGCAACCTCGTCGCAGCGCGTGATGCCGGCGAAGATGTTGAAGAGGATCGTGCGCACCTGCGGGTCGGCGCTGATGATCTCGAGGGCGTCGGCCACGCCCTGGGCATCTCCGCCGCCGCCGAGGTCGCAGAAGTTCGCGGGCCGGCCGCCCGCGAGGGCGATCACGTCGAGCGTCGACATCACGAGCCCCGCTCCGTTCCCGAGGATGCCGACCTCGCCGTCGAGCTTCACGTAGGTGACGCCCTTATCGCGGGCGGCGCGCTCTTCGGGCGGATACGCCTCGAGGTCGCGCATCTCCGCGATATCGGGATGCTTGTAGAGCGCGTTGTCGTCGACCGTGAACTTCGAGTCGAGCGCCTTCACCTCGCCCTCGGGCGTCACGATCAGCGGATTGATCTCGCAGAGCATCGAGTCGGCTCCGACGAAGGCCTCGTAGAGGCGCCCGACGATGCTGAGGATCTGCTTCTGCTCGTTCGGGTCGTCGATTCCCGCGCTGTAGATCAGCCGGCGCGCCTGGTAGGGCTGGAAACCCTCGAGCGGGTCGACCTCGAGGCGGGCGAGCGCCTCGGGCCGGTTGGCAGCGACCTCCTCGATCTCGACTCCGCCCTCCTTTGTGAGCATGAACAGCGCTTTCTTCTCACCGCGGTCGAACGTGACCGAGAGGTAGTACTCCTTCGCGATCTCGGAGGCCTGCTCGATCCAGAGCTTGCGGACAACGTGGCCGTTGATGTCCATACCGAGAATCGCCGTGGCATGCTCGGCGGCAGCCTCGGACGAGTCGGCGAGCTTGATTCCACCCGCCTTCCCGCGGCCCCCGGTCAGAACCTGCGCCTTGACCACAACCTGTCCGCCGATCTCCTCCGCGGCAGCACGCGCCTCGTCCGGGGTCGTCGCGAGCCGCCCGTCGGAGACGGGGATGCCAAAGCGCTTGAAAAGCTCCTTGCCCTGGTACTCGTAGAGGTCCACCGCGCGGGCGACTCTAGCTTAGAGTCCCGGGGTCACCGACAGAAGGAGTCGCATGAGCGAGCACGACAGCACGTTGGGTGAAGAGGAGATCCTGGGCGGGTCGAGCATGTCCGAAACGCCGGCCGAGGCCGACACGGACGACAGCGACGGCGACAGCGACGGGACGGATAGCGGCGGCTCCGACGCGGACAGCTCGGACTCCGATTCGGACGACACAGACTCCGAAGCAGACGACACAGACGCATAGCTCTCCTGTGCGTTTGCTGTGAGCCACACGCGGGTCGACCGGTCGTTTCAGACGGATCCGCGGGCCAAGCCCGCGCATCCTGACGGCGGCACCGCAAGCGGCGCCTTGGAGCGGTGCGTCTGGCCCGTCGAGGCCGAGCGGTTCTTCGACGAGTACTGGGAGCAGGCGCCCCTCCTCGTTCCACGTGACGAGGAGGGGCGCTTCGACGACCTCCTGTCGATCGAAGAGGTCGAGCGCCGCGTGACGAGCGGCGGGCTCCGGCATCCCGCGTTCCGCGTCGTCAAGGAAGGCGAGAACTACGCGCTCGGCGACTACCTCGAGGACATCTCGTGGTCGCCGGCGCCCTTCTCGGGCACCGCGAAGGTCGAGCGCGTCGCCGCGGAGTTCGAGCGCGGCGCAACGATCGTGCTCCAGGCCCTGCATCTCCACCACCCTCCCCTGGCCCGCTTCTGCCGCGATCTCGAGCGCGAGCTCGGCCATCCCGCACAGACGAACGCCTACTACACGCCGCCTTCGGCGCAGGGCTTCAAGGTTCACCACGATACGCACGACGTCTTCTGCCTCCAGGTTGCGGGAGAGAAGCGCTGGCTCGTGTATCCGCCGGTTCTCGAACTGCCGCTGCGGAGCCAGAAGTACAACCCGGAGCTGGGCGACCCCGGCGAGGCGGTCCTCGACGTCACGATGCGCGCCGGCGACACGCTGTACCTCCCGCGCGGCTGGCTCCACCAGGCGATGACCTCGGACACGCCCTCACTGCACATGACAATCGGAGTCACGGTCGCCACCTGGCTCGATGCGCTCCAGGCTGCCCTGGACGAAGCCGCCAAGGAGGAGGTCACGCTGCGCCGTGGAGTCCCTGCGGACGGACATGCGCCGGAGGGGCTGCTCGAGCTCCTCGCCGCGCGCCTCTCGCCCGATGCCGTCTCGTCTCGGATGCGCCGCTGGTTCGTCCGCACGCGCCGCCCCGCTCGCGAGGACGCTTTCGACCAGGTGCGCGGGCTCGAGGCGCTCGACGTCGAGACGCCGCTCGTCCGGCGTGACACGGTGATCTTCGACGTCACCGTCGGCGAGGAGGAGGCCACGCTCAGCTTCGAGGGACGAGATCTTCGATTCCCGGCGCGGATCGGCGCGGAGCTCGAGTTCGTGGCAGCCGCCGAGGGGCCGTTCTGCCTGGCCGACCTTCCTGGCCGGCTCGACGATGCGGGCCGCCTCGTGCTCGGCCGCCGGCTCGTGCGCGAGGGCTTCCTCCGGATCAGCCCGAACTGACCGCGAAGCGCCGCGGCCGCTTCGCCGCGTCGGAGTTGCACGTGAGCAGCGTGAGGTCGCCGCGCTCCTCGTCGACGCGAGCTGCGTACAACCGGCCGGCCGCTTCGAACGAGACCTGCCAGGAGCCGTGTTGCAGCCGCTCAACCGCCCGGAGCGCCAGGTCGTCGATTCCGGTGAGTCCGGTTTCCTCCCTGACGCTGCGCTCGGCTGCCTGCACCGCGAACGGATACGTGGAGCGGCCTCGGTAATGGTCGAGGAGCACGCGTCGTGCGAGGTGCTCGTCGAGGACCGCTCCGGCGACCTCCCGGCCCACGCGCCCGTAGTAGAGCCCCTCCGGAAGGCAAACGAGGTTTCCCGCAAAGCGATCTCCGCCGATGTGCGTCACCTGCCAGACCCAGTCCGGATCGAGCTCGTCGCGCAGAGCTTCGTAGAGGGGCCGTCCGTGGCGGGCGCAGCACGCGTCGTGCTTGCCGTGCGTGCAGACGAGGAAGAGGGGCTGGGCAGCCGGAGTGCCCGACCGCAGGTCGACGCCCCGGAGATCCTCATAGCCCTCGAACTCGAAGCGCGTCAGGCTCTCCTCGCCGAGCCTGGACGAGGCGGCGAACGCGACGAGCTCCGGCCGCCGCCTGCGGTCCGGGCGACGGATGAAGAGAAGCCGGCCGTGCGGGACCGCGGCGACCTGGTCGCGAAGATGCTGCTTCACCTGGTCCGAGAGCCCGCTTCCCGGGAGCGCGTCACGTGTCCAGAGCCCCCGGTACTCGATCAGGAACCAGTGGTCGATCCGGCTGGCAGTCGCGCCGAGCGGCTCGTCGTTCTCGCGTGAGAGGTCGGAGCAGAAAGGCCGCCGCTCCGTCAATCGGCGTCCTGGGTGACGAGGCAGATCACCTGGCCGGTCGTAACCGCGTGACCCACTTCGACTGAGAGCTCAGAGACGATCCCGGCGCGGGGCGAAACGATCTCGTTCTCCATCTTCATCGCCTCGACGACGCAGACGACCTGCCCCGCCTTCACCCCGTCGCCCTCGGCGACTTCGACTGCCAGCACCGTTCCCTGCATCGGCGTGACAATCGCGTCGCGCGCGACACCGCGGTGGCCACGGTGCGAATTGCGATCTCGCCGCCGCCGGGCAAGCTCGGCATGCGGCGGCTCGGGCACGAGGAGCTTGACCTCGAAGCGCCGGCCCTCGACCTCTGCCTCGACGACTCGCTGGCGCACGCGGCCGTCCGATGCTCCCGATACCGTTGTTGTCACATGAGACAACTCCTGCGCACGCTCTGCAAGCTCCTCGGACTCGATCACGCCTCGGCACGTCCCTCCGGACGCGAAGCAGTCGTGCTCGAGCAGAGCGCGATGGAAGCCGACGAGCGTCGTCACTCCGCCGATCTCGTACTCGCCGAGCGCTCGGAGCATCCGGTGCCGCGCCTGCTCGCGGTCGCCGCCGTGGACGCAGAGCTTTGCGACCAGCGGGTCATAGAGACCGACCACCTCGCTCCCCTCGCGAACGCCGGAGTCGACGCGCACTCCCGGCCCGCCAGGCTCCCGGTAGCTCGTGATCCGCCCAGGGGCGGGCAGAAAGCCCTTGGCGGGATCCTCCGCGTTGATGCGACACTCGATCGCGTGTCCGCTCAGCCGGACGTCCTCCTGGCGAAGCGATAGCGGCTCACCGGCCGCGATCAGCACCTGCTCGCGGACGAGGTCGAGCCCCGTCACGAGCTCGGTGACGGTGTGCTCCACCTGGATGCGCGTGTTCATCTCCAGGAAGAAGTACTCGCCCTCCCTGGAGAGCAAACCCTCGATCGTGCCCGCGGAGCGGTAGCCGACGGCACGGGCCGCGTCCACGGCGATGCCTCCGATCCGAGCCCGCAGCTCGTCGTCGACCGCCGGCGAAGGCGTCTCTTCGACGAGCTTCTGGTGGCGGCGCTGGATCGTGCACTCCCGCTCGCCCAGGTGGATGACTGCGCCGTGCGCGTCCGCGAGGACCTGGACTTCGACGTGGCGGGGATCCTCCAGATAGCGCTCGACGTAGACGGCCGCATCGGAGAAGTACGCCTCCCCCTCGCGCCGGGCGGCCTCGAAGGCCCGCTCGACCTCCTCGGCCGACCCAACGAGCTTGAGGCCTTTTCCGCCCCCGCCGGCCGAGGCCTTGATCGCAATCGGCCAGCCGAGCTCATCTCCGAGCCTCCTGACCTCGTCGGCGGACTCCGCGGGCTCGGTCGTGCCGGGAATGATCGGCACTCCCGCGGCACTCATCGTCTGGCGCGCGGCTACCTTCGAGCCCATCAGCTCGATCGCCTCCGGCGGCGGCCCGATCCAGACGAGCCCGGCGGCCTCGACCGCGCGCGCGAAGCCGGCGTTCTCGGCCAAGAACCCGTAGCCGGGGTGCAGGGCCTCCGCACCTGCGCGCTGCGCAGCGTCGAGGATGCGTTCCTGGCTCAGGTAGCTCTCCGCGGGCGCCCCGGGGCCAACGAGATAGGCCTCGTCGGCGAAGCCGACATGGAGCGACCCGCGGTCGGCCTCCGAGTAAACGGCGACCGACGAGATCCCGAGCTCGCGGAGCGTCCGGCAGATCCGGATCGCGATCTCGCCGCGGTTGGCGACGAGGATCTTGGTGAAGGGCGCCATCTCGGGCGTATTCTCTCCGCCCGTGGGCCTTGCCGATCAGCTGACAGTGGCGCGAGCGGCAGTCGTGCCGCTCGTCGTCGTGCTCTACGTCTGGGATTTCAGCGGGCACGACTACTGGGCGACCGTGCTCTTCGGCATCGCGATGGCGACCGACTGGTTCGACGGGCGGGTCGCGCGGCGCAGCGGGCGCACGTCGGCGCTGGGGTCGCTTCTCGATCCGATCGCCGACAAGCTCCTCGTCCTGACCGTGATGATCGTGCTCGTCGGCCGCGGGGTCTTCCCGGCCTGGATGGTGGCGGCGATCGTCGCGCGCGAGCTGCTCGTCTCGGGGCTGAGGCTCGCGGCGCTCGAGCGCGGAGTCGTGCTCCGGGCACGCGATCTGGGACGGTTGAAGACGTGGACTCAGGCCATCGCCGCAGCTCTCGGCGGGCTGGCCGCGGCAGGGACGTTCGACAACACGATTGCGCGCTGGGGGCTCGGCGTAGCGCTCGCGCTGACTTGGATCTCCGGGCTCGACTATGCGCGGCTCGCGCCGGGCCTGCTGCGCGGCGACTCATCGGCAGCCGGCCGGCCCGCGACGGGGCCCGATTCGACGTTCTCGAGCAGCCCGGCGAGCCGCCAGACGCTGCGATAGGGCTCTGCGTGCCAGTCGGGCGCTGAGGCAAGCGCCGCCAGCAGCGCCTTTTGCTCTTCGGGAGT
>JBGOSR010000049.1:0-12755 GCA_041476065.1 Gaiellaceae bacterium | reverse complement strand
CGTCTTCATCGCCGATCGGCTCCGGCTCGGGCGCCTCGACCGGCAGCGCTTTCAGATTCACGTACCGCTTATCGCCGATCTCGGTTAGCAGGCCGAGTGAGGCCGCGCTGCTGATGATGAGCTGCTGCGTTCGGTCGGTCGCTTCGGGCGGCACGCCCATGCCTTCGAGGACGTTCCTGCCGATGTGCTCGGCGGGCAGCGGTGAGCCGTCGTACTTCTGCAGGTACTCGCGCACGACGCGGGGCTTCATCAGCGCCTCGCGCTTCGCGGTGAGGTCGTCGCCCTCCTCTGTGGGCGCCACGATGCGGCGGCCGAGATCAGTCAAGCCGATCTGTTCCGCCATCGGCCCGCCGTCCGTTACCTCGTACGCGAGCGCGGCGCCCGCGAGTGTCCGGAACGGCCCCGACGTGGGCTGCACCTCAAGCGCGGCCGCCACGTCAAGCGGCCGGGTCGGCTCCTTGCCGTAGTGCTCGGCGATGGCGCGCGGGATGCGGAGGGCGTCGTCAAGGGTGTGGCGCGGCACGTCGGACTGACTGACGTAGCGGCGCTTCCCCTTTGCCTTCGGCGCGGGGATGTTCGGGATCAGGTGCTCCTTCCGTTTCCGGGCCACGTTGCCTGTTGTATCACCGCGTGCGGACGCGACCCGCCCGGCGCGCCGTCCTGGCTGAGCAGCCCTGGCTGGCCGGTTCGACCCGCGACAAGGGCTGTCGTGGGCGCTGGCGGAATGAATCGTCAGCGCCCGTCAAGAACCGGCCCTCGGCCTAGTGAACGGTTAACGGGCGCCACAGCGACGTGCGCTTCACGCCGTCGCGTGTCGTCACCGTGATGCGCCCGACGTAACGGCCCGGCTCGTACACGTCTTTCACCGAGAAGAAGTTTCCCTCGCACGCGTAGCGCCGCTGGTAGTGCCAGGGGTGCGACAGGACAAGGCGCCCTGCCAAGTTCGCGAGTTGATAACGCACGGTGTAGCCCTGCCCGACGAAGCCGGGATCGCAGACGCGAAAGTCGAAGCGGATGCGGGCACCGGTGTCGCGGACGGTGGCGTACTTGATCGTGAGCGCGATAGCTGCCGAGGGGAAGACGAGCAGGCTGGCGGCGGCCGCGATTGCGACGATGCGCTGCTTAGACATCTCAGTCCGAGAGCGTCAGGCAGATGGCGGCTCGGGCGGCCTCTCTTCTGCTGGAGGAGGCGTGACTGGAGGAGGCGCGGTCGGCGCACCCGTCGGCGCGTCGGTGCCGCCGGTTCGCGTCTTCAGTCCGGACGCCTCGGTCTTCAACGTCTCCATGCCGCCGCCCGCCGTCACTTGGAGCCAGGCGCCGACTGCGACCAGCGCCGCAAGCACCAGGCCGATCCACGCCCATGTCGTGCGGAACTCGTTGTCGACGAGGACCTTGAGCAGGGTGAAGAGCGCGATGAGTGTGCCCAGAGCCGCCGCCGCCAACGTGTCGGAGACCGGCAACCGGATGTCCATTCCGGCGAGGCGAGCGACGAGCCACGCGACGAGCAGAATCGTGAGCAGCCCGACGAGGAAGCCCCAGCCGTGCCACGCGTTGCGCGAGGCAGCCGCAACCGTCACACCCCCGACACTCACGCTCACGTCCTGCCACTTGAGGAAGCTGTCGATCAAGAGGAGCACGCCGCCAACAAGCATGAGCTGCATCCCTCGTGGAAGAGCACCGAATCGTTCCATGACCAACGTGTCCTTTCGAAGAGGTTGTTGCTTCAGTCTGCGCAGGGGGAGTCTCTCCTGTCCGTCGGATGGACACAAGCTCCTCTCGCGCGAAATGACTACGGCTAGCCGAGCGAAACGACCTGGCGAACCGTCCCGGCTCGCTGGTGACGGACCTCGATCCCGAGCTCGCCGCCTGCCGGCGCCTCGATCACCCACTCGAGCTTCGTGAGGTCGCTCGTCGAGTCGTTGGCGCCCCACCAGAGCACGCTTCGCTTGTGGACGCGCCCCTGCAGCTGGCCGGCTTCCGTCTTCTGCTCGCCCGACACGAGCTTCGCGCCCTCGGGCAGCGTCAGCTCGACTTCGACGGGCCACACGGCTCTTCGCTCAACGGCCTTCTCCGTCACGTTCGTCGGCAGCCAGCCCGTGTTCTGGACGATGAGCCGGACCTTGCGCGCCCCCTCTCCCACCTGCTCGACATCGAGCGACTTGACCTCGAGCCGCGGCGAGATGAGCAGATGCCAGAGCGCAAGGTCGGAGTGCGGCGCGATCTCCCGCTCGAGGAACTGGAGGGGCACGTTGCCCCAGCAGTTCATGACGTCCCAGCCGCCGAGCTCGACCGCGCCGAGCTGTGGGTGCTCGAACGGGTACCAGTCCAGGTAGCCCTTTCCGTCCAGCTGCTCGTCGTTCCAGCGCAGGAGCTTGAAGTCGTCCTCGACGTCGTGGTCCTTCATCCACTCGATGTAGCCGTAGTTCTCGATCCCGGCCTGGCGCTGCGGGCTCCAGAACTCCGTCGTCCACGAGTAGACCCCGAGGTGGTCGTAGAACCAGTCCGTCGTCGAGCCCTTGATCGACTGCTTGGGCTCGTACCGGAACTCGTGGAAGATCGAGATCGCGGGGTAGCCCGTCCGCGCGGTCGCCTCCTTGCCGATCAGCTTGTACGCGCGCAGGTCGGCGGGCGGAAAATGCTCGTCGTCGTATGCGCTGTAGGGCCGGAGGTGCACGCCCGAGAAGGTGTGGTAGGCGATGTAGCCGGTGATGTTCGGCCGCTCGACGATCGCCTGCATGTGCGCGCGGGTCTCCGGCTCCGAGAGCGGGTAGGGGCCGGCACCGGACTGCTCCCCCTCGGGAGCCCACTCCATCGGGAAGTTCCGGTTCAGGTCGAGACCTTCGAGCGGCGGCGCGATCTTGATCTGCACGCCGTCGTAGTTGCGGATCATTCCCTCCCAGAGCAGGCGGTAGAACTCACCGTCCTCGGGGGCTGCGTCGGCCTCGCGCGGAACCATCAGCCTTGGCTCGTCCGGATGTGGCGTCCAGGAGCCGTTCGCGTCCTTGAGGCGCATCATCAGGATGCGCCCGTCGCCGTCGACGTCCTCCTCGTAGAGGCCGTCCTGTTCGTCGAGGCGCGGATACGGGCGGACGCTCGAGCGAACGAAGCGCGGCCGGTCGGCAAGCGCGAGCTCGGCGCCGTCGGGGTTGAGACGCGGAATGACGTAGAAGCAGCGCGTGTCGAGGCAGCGCGTCACCTTCGGGTCGCTGCCGTAGCCGCGCAGGAGCTTGTCGATCAGATGCAGCGCCGCGGTACAGCCCGTCACCTCGAGCGCGTGGATGTTCGCCTCGACGAGGAATGCCGGCTTCTCCAGGTCGGCCCCGGTCTCGAAGCTCGTGATCGTGGCGAGCCAGATGTCGCGGCCTTCGTACGACTCGCCGATCGTCTCGAGCCGGTAGAGGTCCGGCCGCTCCTGCGCCCAGGCCTGGAGGATCGACGTCAGCTCGTCGTACCGGTAGAACCGGTCGAAGGCGACGTCGGGCATAGGCGACCTTACTCCGAGAGCTCTGAGACGAGCGGGCCGGTATCGAGCGGATCGAACCCGATGCGGGCGGCGATCTCCTCACTCGTCGGGCGCGTTCCCTCGCTGAAGAGCGCGCGCAGACGGTCGCCGGTCTCCGGCGAGCGCCACCAGTCGGCTCCGATCTCGCTTACGAGGTGGTCCCGCAGCTGGGCGGAGCGGATCCAGGCCCGTAGGGAGTCGGCCGAGTAGAAGCCTGCGTCCATGTCCGCGAGATAGCCGTCGGAGCGGTAGCGAACCCCGGTCGCGTCGCCGAGGCGCTCCGCATAGCCGTCCGGGGTACCGCCGTCGTCGGAGAAGCGATCCCAGAACTCGAGCTCGAAGACGAGCTTCGCGGCGTAGCGCCGGTAGAGCAGAGCCTCGAGAAACGTCGTCGCCTCCGCATTCGTCGTCGCTTCCTCGTCCGAGAGGCCGAAGTGCTCGGCGTGCCAGCCGGGCTCGCGCGTGATCGCCTCGAGGATGAACGAGTAGATCTCGGTCAGCGCGTGATCGCGGGACAGGTTGCGGAACGTGTACGGAAGCGCCGGGTCACAGCCCGCGTAGTGGAGCGCGTGCCCGGCCTCGTGGAGGAACGCCTGGTAGTCGTGGAGCCCGCCCTGGGCCCGGGTGATCAGGTGGACGACGGTCGGCGCATCCGAGGCGATCACGCAGGCGCGCGGAGACTTCTGCGGGCGGTCGTCGAGGTCGAGGCGGATGCTCTTCTCGTTTGCGAGGTCGAAGCCGAGCTTCGTGAGCGTGTCCAGGCAGACCTCGACGCAGCCCTCCTTCGTGTACGTCTCCTCGAACGGCGAGAGCCGGCGCAGGTACGACATGTGGTACGAGGCGGGGATCGG
Source organism: Gaiellaceae bacterium (assembly GCA_041476065.1). Classification (GTDB taxonomy): domain Bacteria; phylum Actinomycetota; class Thermoleophilia; order Gaiellales; family Gaiellaceae; genus VAXT01. The sequence goes on along the minus strand of JBGOSR010000049.1, from coordinate 8,402 downwards.
GTCGCGCTCCGGGCCGAGCAGCCGCTCGAACCAGCGGTCTCGGAGCGTCCCGAAAGCGCCGGCGCTCTCGTCGCTCGCCACTCGCAGGCGCTCGGCGAGCGCACGGATCGAGATGCCTTTCTCCTCCTCGTTGCGCTGTACCGGATCGACGGTGCCCGAGAGGTCTGCCGCCAGCTCGTTCTCGTCGCGCATCAGCTCGCGGCGCTCCTCGTTGAAGCCGGCGGACGCCTCGCCGTAGAGGTCGCCGAGGTCCTCGCGATCGCGGTACTCCGGCAGGACCGCAAGCCGGGCCTGCGCGGTCCGAAGCGGGATCTCTTCGCCCTTGAACGTGACCCGCTTCGCAAGGATCGCGTTCTCGTGCTCGTCCTGCCGCTCGGACAGCTCCTGGTCGGCGACGCCGGCCTCGCATTCTTTACGCAGGCGATAGACGCGCTCGCGCTCGTCGCCGTCGGCCTCTTCCTCCGCCGAGCGAAGCGCATCGAGCTGCTCTCGGCTGAAGAGGTCGGCGAATGCGGAGACGATCGCGGCCCGCTCGGAGACCTCTTTCTCCCCCACCCGCACGGCTCGGACCTCCTCCGCGCGCTCGAAGAGGTACGTGCGGAGGCGCTCCTCGTACTCCGCCGGGCTGCGAACAGTTGCCACCGTCATGCGAGACGGGAATCTACACGCGCGCGCCGGATATTGCGGCGGATATCGAACTCAGGGACGGGTCGGCTCCCGGACGAGCAGGCGCTGCACGGTGCCGGTGAGCTCCTCGAGCTCGAACGGCTTACGGATGAACGCGTGCGCGCCCTCCGGCCGGCCCGGATCTGTCTCCGACGTACCGCTGAGCAGGCAGACGGCGGCGTCGGGACGCACCTCGCGGAGGTACGGCAGCAGGTCGAGCCCTCGCTGCTCGCCGACGTGCAGGTCGAGCAGCACGACGTCGACCGGCTCGCTCGCGACGATCTCTCTCGCGCGTGTCACTGTCTCGGCCTCCAGCACGCGGTAGTGCTCGAGCTCGAGATTTACGCGGCAGAGCAGGCGAAGCGAGGGGTCATCTTCCACGATCAAAACGGTGGGGCCCCCCATGGGCCCGTCTGAGTTTACGGCCATACGCACATCTGTTTCGACGACTAGACGCCGTTCCCGTAGCCAACCGTGCCGTCAGCCTCGAACAAAAGGCGCTCTTTGCGGGGATTTCTGGTTCGCGCCGCACCTTGCGCGGGCGATTGGCCGTTCCCTGGTCGGTCCTAAGCCGCAGCCTCGCGCGCGCGCCTGATCCGCTCGAGCACGCGGTCACGGCCGAGGAGCTCGATGCTCTCGAAGAGGCCCGGTGAGACCTTCGATCCGGTGACGGCCAGCCGGATGGGCGCGAACGCCTCGCGCGGCTTCAGCTCGAGCTGCTCGGCGACTGCCCGAAGCGCCTGCTCGATCACCTCGGCCGTGAAGGGCTCAGCCGCCTCGACCGCACGCTCCGCCTCGGTCAGGACGCTCCCGTCGGCGAGGGCCGGATCCGGCTCGACATCCTGGAACAGGAAGCCGGCGAAGCCCGGGTACTCGCCGAGCGTGGCGATCTTCTCCTGAACGAGCGGGACCGAGCGCCGGATGACTGCCTCGTCCCACTCATGGCCCTGCTCCCGCAGATAGGTCACGAGCCGCTCGCCGTACTCGTCGGGCGGGAGCTCGCGGAGATAAAGGCCGTTCAGCCACTCGAGCTTCTTGAAGTCGAAGACCGCGGGGCTCGAGCCGACGCGGTCGAGGGTGAAGCGCTCGACGAGCTCCTCGCGCGACATGACCGTGGTCTTGTCGTCGAAGCTCCAGCCGATCAGGGCGAGGAAGTTGACGAGCGCCTCGGGGATGTAGCCCTGGGCGCGGAAGTCCTCGACCGAGACCGCCCCGTGGCGCTTGGAGAGCTTCTTGCCGTCCTCGCCGAGGATCTGGTTCAGGTGGCCGTACTCGGGAAGCGGTGCGCCGAGCCCCTGGAGGATCTGGATCTGCTTCGGCGTGTTCGAGATGTGGTCGTCACCGCGGAGGACGTGCGTGATTCCGTCGAGCCAGTCCTCGACCGGCGACGCGAAGTTGTACGTCGGCCTCCCGTCAGCGCGGACGAGAACGAGGTCCTCGATCTTCTCGTTCGGATACTCGATGCGTCCGCGAATCAGGTCGTCCCACGCGGTGATCCCCTCGTCGGGCATCCGCATGCGGATCGCACCTTCGTCTTCGTACGCCTTGCCCTCCTCGAGCAGGCGCTTGGCCTCGGCGCGGCAATGCTCCATGCGGTCGAGCTGGAACGTGACCTCGCCGTCCCAGTCGAGCCCGAGCCAGCGGAGCGACGCCTGAATCTGCTCGGTCGCCTCGGCGACCTCGCGGCCGGTGTCGGTGTTCTCGATCCGAAGCCGGAACTCGCCGCCTTCGCGGCGCGCGAAGAGCCAGTTGAAGAGCGCGGTGTGGACGCCTCCGATGTGGAGGAAGCCGGTCGGGCTCGGGGCAAAGCGGACGACGGGGGCCATGGCCGAACGTATCGTACGAGTCGTGCTGATCGGCGCTCACGTCTCCTCTGCCGGCGGCATCCACACGGCGATCGACCGGGCGGAGGCGATCGGCGCCGAGTCGGTCCAGGTGTTCACGCAGAGCCCACGCATGTGGCGGCCGACGAACCACCCGCCGGAGAACCTCGAGCTGTTCAGGAAGCGCCGTGAGGAGGCCGGGATCGGCGGCGTGCTCTGCCACGCGCTCTACCTCGTCAACCTCGCGAGCCCGAAGGACGACCTCTACGAGAAGTCGGTGACCGCGCTGTGCAACACGGTCGACGTCGGCAGTGCGATCGGCGCCGACGGCGTCGTCTTCCACATCGGCTCCCATCTCGGCGCGGGAATGGATGCGGGGCTCGACCGCGTCTGCTCGGCGATGAAGACGGTGCTCGACCATTGCTCCGAGACGACGTGGCTCCTGATGGAGAACTCCGCGGGAGCCGGCGGGACGATCGGCCGGTCCGTCGAGGAGCTCGCGCTGATCTTCGACCGGCTCGACGGGCATCCCCGGCTCGGGGTGTGCCTCGACTCGTGCCACCTGTACGTGTCCGGGTCCGACGTGACCGACGAGGCAGTGCTCGACGCGGTGCTCGACGAGCTCGACCGGGAGATCGGGCTCGACCGGCTACGCGCGCTGCACGTGAACGACTCGAAGGCGCCGCTCGGCTCGAACCTCGACCGGCACGACAACGTCGGCGAGGGCCTGATGGGCGAGCGGCTCGGTGTCTTCCTCGGCCACCCGAAGCTTCAGGGCCTGCCGGCAGTGCTCGAAGTCCCAGGGCCCGAGGGGCACGGTCCGGACGCGAGCCAGATCGCGGCAACGAAGAAGCTCCAGGCCCGCTGGGCCGCAAAGGTCAAGTCCTAACCCGACAAGCCCACCCGGGGTCCGGCCGCGGGCCTCCCTCCGGTTTCAGCCTAGTCAGAAAATGCGCACACGCCAGTGACGCAAGCGCGACGAAAGTGCGCCAATGAAAAAGCGCCCGTCAGGCGCTCGGTCGAACCTGCGCGAAGACCCGGAAGCTCGGCTCGCCGAGCGGGAGCTCGTGGAACTCGGGGTTGACGCAGCCGAGCTCGTCCTCCCGGCCCTCGTAACAGCTCTCGACCTCGACGCGGCACATCGGCAGCGGCCGCCTGCTCGCGCGCACCGCGCCGAACTCCCCACGCTCCTCGGCCTCGAGCATCAGGCCGAGGTCGATCTCCACGTCGAAGACCTTCTGCATGCAGCCAACGTACGTCCGGCCGAGCTCGACGAACGAATAGAGGAACGGGCAGGCACGCTCGACGCAAGCCGACGGGTGGACGACCTTGTCGCAATGAACCTCGCAGCGGCGGCACTCGACCTCGTCCTGAGGATGGAGAGGGAGCTCCTGCGGAACGACCTGAAGGCGCCGCATCGTGTGGACATTGTCGGCACCGCTGGGCGCCTCCGCAAGTCTTGACAAGGCCGCCAGAAAATGCTTGGTCGTTGCGCGGATCAGGCTGTCCCGAGTAAGCGATCCGCGATGTTCAGGACATCCATCTGCGTGAACGCCTCGTGGTCGGGCTCGCCGCCTTCGGGGTGCTCGTCGGCGCGAAACCAGATCGCCTGGACGGTCGTCATGCCGACCTCCGCCGCGCCGCGGACGTCCTCGTAGAGCCGGTCGCCGACAAAAAGCGCCTCGTTCGGCGCGACCCCGAGCCTCTCGAGAGCCCGCTCGAAGATCTCCGGGTGAGGCTTGCGCTTGCCGACCTCGGACGAGAAGACCGCGTGGTCGATGCGCTGGGCGATCCCCATCTGCTCGAGGTCGCGATGAAGCAGCCAACCCGGGTCGAACGCGTTCGAGACGACACCGAGCCGAAGGCCCCGCGAGCGCAGCGACTCGAGGAGCGCATGGGTCGTCGAGCCGAGAACCCGCGCAGGCTCCCAGGCTGCATGCTCCGCTTCGAGGAACCGGCCGAGCTCGTCGTCGTCGATCTCGATCTCGAAGTGACCGAGGAGCTCGCGCACAAGACCCGGATACTCGATCTCCTCGAGCGTGCCGGGTACCCAGAAGAGCGGCTCGTAGTGCTCGCGGAAGTGCGCGGTGACCGCGTCCGCCTCCGGCAGACCGTCGCGCCCGACCGCCTCGAGCCCGGCCCGGTGCCCGGCCTCGACGAGCTCGGGCTCGTAGCCGAACTTCATCAACGTATCTCCCCAGTCGAACAGGACCGCGCGCAACATGCGGGGTACGCTAGCGACGTGGCGCGGAGAATCCTCTGGGGCTCGCTCGCGCTGGCGCCGCTCACCCTCGTCGCCGACTTCGTCTTCCATTTCGGGGACGTCTCGCTGTTCGTCCTCGCCTCGGTCGCGCTCGTCCCCCTCGCCTGGCTGATCGGCGAGACGACCGACCATGCCGCGCATCACACTGGGCCCGGGATCGGCGGCTTCCTGAACGCGACGTTCGGGAACGCGCCCGAGCTGATCATCTCGCTGCTCGCAGTCAACACCGGGCTGCCCGAGGTCGTGCGCGGCTCGCTCACGGGAAGCGTCGTCGGGAACCTTCTGCTCGTCCTCGGGTTCTCGCTCCTCTTCGGTCGGGGCGACCAGTCCGTCGACCGCGAGTCGAGCTTCATGTGGCTCGGGCTCGTCCTCGTGGCGACGCTCGCCTTCCTCGTGCCCGCGGTTCCGAGCTGGCACGGGAACCACGAGCGACACTCGCTCGCCGTGCTCTCCGTACCCGTCGCAGTCGTGCTGCTCGTCCTGTACGTGGCCGCGACCTGGTGGCAACTTCGCAAGCACCGGCGCAGGCACGAGCCGCCGGAGTCCTCCGAGGGCGTCTGGTCGCTGTCGAGATCGGTCTGGGTGCTCGCCGCCGCGACCGTTCTGACCGCCGTCACTGCGGAGATCCTCGTCGGCTCGATCGAGACGTTTGCGGAGAAGGCGCACCTGTCCGACTTCTTCGTCGCCGCGGTCATCGTCGCGATCGTCGGCAATGCAGCCGAGCACGGCGGGGCCGTCGTCGTCGCCTACCGCGGACAGGTGAAGCTCGCCGCCGAGATCGCGCTCTCGTCGAGCGCTCAGGTCGCCGTCTTCCTGATCCCGGCTGTGGCGCTCCTCTCGTGGGCGATCCACCCGCTCGCGCTCTCGTTCCGGCCGGTCGAACTGGCAGCCCTCGGCGGCTCCACGCTCTTCGTCGGCTGGCTCTTCTGGGACCGGCGTTCGAGCACCTGGCACGGCGCGGCGCTGATCCTCATCTACGCGGGAGTCGCCGCGGCCTTCTTCCTCGCCGGCAACCGTTAGGAGGGAGCGGCAACGCCGAGCGCGCGCGGGATCGCGTCGCTCGCGAGGTCGATGTCCTCGTCTGTGATCGCGAGGTGCGTCACGGCCCGCAGCACTCCCGGCAGCATCGTCGGCGTCAGCCGGATGCCCTCGCCGAGCAGCCGCTCGAGCGCATCGCCGATCTCGAGGTCAAGAGCCCCGACGTCGATCTGCACGAAGTTCGTCTCGACCTGCTCGAGGTCGACCGGGACGCCGGCCTCGTGCAGCCGCTCGCCCAGCCGGCGGGCCCGCGCGTGATCCTCCGCGAGCCGCTCGACATGGTGGTCGAGGGCGTAGACGCACGCGGCCGCGACGATCCCGGCCTGCCGCATCGCCCCGCCGAACTGGTGCTTGTAGCGCCTCGCGCGCAGCATCCGCTCCGACGACCCGGCGACGATCGCGCCCAGCGGGCAGCCGAGCCCCTTCGAGAAGCAGATCGTGACCGTGTCGGCGAGTCTCGCGATCGCAGCCGGTGCCTCGCCGCTTGCGATCGCGGCATTGAAGAGCCGGGCGCCGTCGAGGTGAAGGGCAAGCTCGAGCTCCCGGCACGTCTCGGCCATCGCCTCGACCTCGACGAGCGGCCAGACCCGGCCACCGGAGGAGTTGTGCGTGTTCTCGATCGCGACGATCCGCGTCGTCGGCACGTGCCCCAGGTCGCCGCGGCGGGCCGTCGCGCGCACCTGCTCGGGCGTGAAGCGCCCGGCCCGCGCCGGCAACGGGCGCGTCATCAGTCCCGCGTGCACCGCCGGCCCGCCCAGCTCCGCGATCAGAATGTGCGAGTTCTCCTCGGCGATCAGCTCGTCACCCGGCTCGCTGAGCACACGGAGCGCGATCTCGTTCGCCATCGTCGCCGTGGGCACGAAAACCGTGTCCTCCTGGCCCAGCGTCTCCGCCGAGCGCCGCTCGAGCTCGTTCACCGTCGGATCCTCGCGAAGCTGCTCGTCACCCACCTCGGCGCCCGCGATCGCCTCCCGCATGGCGGGCGTCGGCTTGCTCGCGGTATCCGAGCGGAGGTCGATCACGACAAGTCAGGGCGTGGGGCTGCCGGACAAGCTCGGGTAGCGACTCGTCAGGCACATCAAGTACGCGATCGTCTGCGCCTCGTAACGGAGGCAGTAGGCGGATAGGTCCCGCATGCCCTTGGGCATCCGTCCAATCACGAGGGCGATGAACCAGCCGATGAGGGCAACGACGGACATCACGAAGACGAGGACGTACGCGAGCACGAATGCCGGGATCGCGAGCAGGAGGCGAAACAAGGTCACCAGCCGGGGCTGGGGGTCTGGACCATCGATCTCGAGATCTACGGGATGGGCGCCCTGGCGTCCGAAGAAAGTCGGATAGGGGTTCGAGACGAGGAAAATGTATGAGGTCAGGTGGGTCCTGTAGCGAAGGACGCGCGCGAGGAAGAGATGCAAATCCTCCGGAGAGCGGCCCTTGATGAGCAGCGCGAACCAGTTGACGAACACGCAGAAGGCTGTCGCAAACGCCCACGCTTCCTGCCAGAAGAGATGCGGGAAGAGGAGCAGGAGGCGGAAGAAGACGGTCAGGCGCGAGCGCTTGAGATCGTCGTTCACGATCAGCCGGATCGGGTGTGGCTTCGACTCCGGCACAGCCGGCGGCACCGTGCCGGGCGGGGGGCTCTGGTCAGAAGGGGGGAGTTGCTCGCTGATCGCGCCGGGATCCTAGCGGGGCACCCCGCATAAGGGATGGACGGATTTGCCTCGGGCGCCGATCAGTCCCAACGAACCGCAACAAGCGAGGGCCGCATGAAACTTGCCGTCTCTCTGTGGCGCCTTATCCAGGAAGACCGACTCTTCCGCTGGGCAACGTACGCATCTGTCGTCGTCATCTGGTTCGCGCTCGCGTGGGCCGATGTCCGGCTCCTGTTCGGGATCCCGTTGATCGCAGCTGCGCTCTTCTGGCTTCGTCGCCAGCGGGAGCGCCGCGGCTGGTTCGTCGAGCGCGAGGTCGACATCGACCTGCTCTAGAGGAAGCTAGGCGCCCTTCTGGGGCTCGAGCTCTCGCGGCTCGCCGGCCTCGACGGAGAGATCGGGGTGCTCCTCGAAGTGGAAGCGGACGACCCCGCGCTTCGCCGCCTTGACCTCGTCCACCCGCCCGACGGGTCGTTTGTGCGGCGCCTCCTTGAGCGCCTCGGGCCGCTCGGCCGCATCGCGGACGATCTCGAGCATCGCCTCGGCAAAGTCGTCGAGTGTCTCTTTGGTCTCCGTCTCCGTCGGCTCGATCATCAGCGCTTCCGGCACGACGAGCGGGAAGTAGATCGTCGGCGGATGGAAGTCGGAGTCCATCAGCCGCTTGGCGACGTCGAGCGCCGTGATCCCGTGCTCGCGCTTGAGTCGGCGCGCCGAGAGGACGAACTCGTGCATGCAGAGCCGGTCGTACGGCAGCTCGTACGCGTCCTTCAGGCGCGCGAGCAGGTAGTTCGCGTTGAGGACGGCGACTTCCGACATCTCGCGCAGGCCTGGCCCGTAGGAGCGGATGAAGGCGTATGAGCGGACGAAGACGCCAAAAGGCCCGCAGAACCCGCGTACCTTGCCGATCGTCTTCGGCCGGTCGTAGTCGAGCCGAAACGCTCCGCCGTCGCGCACGAT
>JBGOSR010000048.1:0-12967 GCA_041476065.1 Gaiellaceae bacterium | reverse complement strand
TCCAGCCGGGCGGCTCGAAGCGCGACCAGGACGTGATCGACGCGGTCGAGAAGGCCGGCGCGACGATGGTGTTCACCCACCGGCGCCACTTCCGGCATTAGAAAATCGCCGCGATGCCCGTCCCGAACCGGTCGATTAGCTCATGGGCCGAAGGGATCGTCACGGCTGCCAGGCCGGGTATTCGTCGTCGAACGGATACTCCGGGGCCGTCAAGGCCGCCGAAGTTCGCGATCGAAGGTCAAGACGATGAATTGCGAACCGACCATCCGTGGACCCCGGGGCCGCATACGCGATCGAGGTGCCATCTGAGCTCCAGTTGGGCTCCAATCCTGCCACCAGCCGCAGGGTTCTGCTCGTTCTGACGTTCAGGCGAATGACGCCGCCAGTCGTAGCACCTATGGCTTTCGCGAAGACCAACGCGCGTGCATTGGGCGCCCACGCGGATTGGCTTTCTTCAGGACAGAGCGCACAGCCGGCGGTACCCGTACCGAGAAGACGACGTGCCTTGCGCGTCTTGACCCGGAAGACCCAGATCGCCGCTTGACGACGAAGCGAAGGGTCATTTCGAAAGAACGAAATGGATTGTCCATCGGGCGACCACGCCGGGGCCACGTCGTTCATCCTCCCCTTTGTCAGCTGTCGCTGTTGGCGACCGTCGGCGGCGCGCATCGTCCATATATGAAGGCGCCCCGATCGATCCCAGCGGGAAAACGCAATACGTTTTGCATCAGGCGACCAAGTTGGCGAGACACGTGCGCCACAGACTTCAAACTGACACTCCTCCTCCGGGCTCCTCCCGAGGCTGGCCGTAAGTAGTCGGCGTCCCGATCCGTCCGCATTCATCACCCAGATCGCATACGAAGCGTCCTGGCCCAAGCCTTCGACCCGTACAAATGCGAGCCTCCTGCCAGTGGGCGACCACGCAGGTGCGAGATCTTCCGCAGGATCATCAGCGGTCAAATTGAGCAACGAAGTTCCGTCGCCGCGCACGACGTAGATATCGGCACTGCTAAGGGTCCAATCCGGCGCGGCGACGATGCCCCGCACAAAGGCGACTCTCGCTGCATGGCCTGAGGAGGTATCTCCGAGGCCGCTTGGAGTGGCAGCCATCGTCCCGAAGGCGGCGATTCCGGCGATAAGAATCAGGCGCACGAGCAGACGGTAGCGTCAGGGCGTTAGAGACACGTAAATCCCAGTGATCGGCGAAGTCACGTCACCCGACCTGTGTCTCCCCTGCGCCAGTGAGTACGCTTTTCAAGGATGGCGCGCGAGTACCCGACCGTTCTCGACCTCGTCGGCCACACGCCGCTCGCCCGGCTTCAGCGCATCGTTCCCGAAGGCGCCGCGACGGTCGTCGCCAAGCTCGAGTACATGAGCCCCGGCGGCTCGGTGAAGGACCGAATCGGGATCAAGCTGATCGAGGAGGCCGAGCGCAGCGGGAAGCTCAAGCCCGGCGGGACGATCGTCGAGCCCACCTCGGGCAACACCGGCGTCGGCCTCGCGATCGCGGCGGCGCTCAAGGGGTACCGCTGCATCTTCGTCATGCCCGACAAGATGAGCCAGGAGAAGATCTCGCTGCTGCGCGCCTACGGAGCCGAGGTCGTGATCTGCCCCTACGCAGTCGCGCCGGAGTCGCCGGAGAGCTACTACTCGGTCTCGGACCGCCTCGCCGAGGAGATCCCGGGCGCCTACAAGCCCGACCAGTACACGAACATGGGCAACCCCGACGCGCACTACGAGACGACGGGCCCCGAGATCTGGGAGCAGACGGGCGGCGAGCTCGACGCGCTCGTGATCGCCGTCGGCACCGGAGGGACGATCTCCGGCGCCGGGCGCTACATCAAGGAGCAGAGCTCCGACGTGCTGATCGTCGGCGCCGACCCCGAGGGCTCGATCTACACGTCCGGCGAGGACAGCATGCACCCCTACCTCGTCGAGGGGATCGGCGAGGACTTCTACCCGAAGACGTTCGACCAGTCGATCGTCGACCAGTGGGTGACCGTGTCCGACAAGGACTCATTCGTCACGGCAAGGCGGATGGCGCGCGAGGAAGGCCTGCTGATCGGCGGCTCCGGCGGGACAGCCGTCCACGCGGCGATCGAGATCGCGATCGAGCTCGGCGCCGGCAAGACCGTGGTCACGCTCATCCCCGACAGCGGCCGGCCGTACCTCTCGAAGTTCTACGACGACAACTACATGCTCGAGCTCGGGTTCCTCGATCGGCAGAAGCTGCCTTCGCCCAAGGTCGAGGAGGTGCTGAGCGCCAAGAAGACCGAGGAGCCGGACATCCCCGACCTGATCACGATCTCCTCGAATCAAAAGGTCGGCGACGCGATCGACCTCATGCAGCAGTACTCGATCTCACAGCTGCCGGTGGTGAGAGGCGGCGAGCTCGACTCGTTGGCCGACGTGATCGGCTCCCTCCAGGATCGCGACCTCCTCGACCGGGTCTTCAAGAACCCCGACGCGCTGCACGAGAACGTCTCCTCCGCGATGCAGCCTCCGCTCGCCGCGATCGACGCCGACGAGCTGATGGACGAGGTCTTCTCGGCGCTCACGGGGCGCACGAACGCCATCGTGGTCGCGCGCGCAGGCAAGCCGATCGGCGTCCTCACGCGAACCGACCTGCTCGAGTACCTGGCGCACCGGCGCGACTCCAGTTGACCGAGAGCACACGGGCCGAAGCGCGGCGAGCTGGCGCGGGATCTCAGCTGACCGAGGTCACACAAGCCGAGGCACGGCGGATCGCCGTGCGCGCACAGTTGCTGGACGACTCTGCCACGGACGTCCTCGCCACGGTTCGCCAGCTTGGCTTCCTCCAGATCGACCCGATCTCGGTCGTCGCGCCACCGCAGTACCTCGTTCCCTGGAGCCGGCTCGGTGCGTACGACCGCGCCGAGCTCGACCGGCTCCTGTGGGAGAAGAAGCAGCTCTTCGAATGGAACGCCTTCATCTGGCCGATCGAGGACCTGCCGCTCATCCGGGCCCGGATGCGCGAGCGCTGGGGCCAGTACAAGTGGCAGCGATGGGCGAAGGAGTTCTTGAAGGAGCAGGCGGGGCTTCGGAGGTACGTGCTCCGCGAGCTCGAACGGCGCGGCCCGTTGCTCTCGCGAGAGCTCGAGCACCACGCCGCCCGCGCGGACGAACACCATGTCTGGTGGGGCACTCGGGCGCAGCTGACGTGGATGCTGGAGCTCCTTCACCGTCGCGGCCACCTCGCGATTGTCGGCCGGCGGTCCGGCCAGCGGCTTTGGGACCTCGCTGAGCGCTGGTACCCGAAAATGGAGGCGGTGCCGATGGCCGAAGCACGGCGGCTCCTCGAGGAGAAGCGGTTCCGCGCGCTCGGCGTCCGGCTCGAGAAAGGACGCTTCGTCGCTCACCCCGAGGCCGCGGACGGTCGGGTCGGAACGCGCGTCACGTTCCTCTCGCCCTTCGACCGCCTCATCCACGACCGCGACCGGGCCGAGGCGCTCTGGAACTTCTTCTACCGGCTGGAGATGTACGTGCCGAAGGCGAAGCGCGAGTACGGCTACTACGTTCTGCCGATCCTCCGCGGTGACCGCATCATCGGCCGAATAGAGCCGGCCTACGACAAGAAGACGGACGTGCTGCACGTTAAGGGCGTCTTCGCAGAGCCCGGCGCACCGGCGGGAGCGGGGCCGGGCATCGCCCGCGCCGCGACGAACCTGGGCAAGTGGCTCGGTGCGAAAGAGGTCTCCTACGCGCGCCGCGTGCCATCCATCTGGCGCGACAGCCTCCGTAACTAGTATCTGGACATGGATTTCGAGACCCGCGCGATCCACGACGGCCAGGAGCCCGATCCGGCGACCGGCGCGGTCGTCGTCCCCATCTACCAGACCTCGACCTACGCGCAGGAGGCGGTCGGCGAGCACAAGGGCTACGACTACTCGCGCGTCGCCAACCCGACCCGGACTGCGCTGCAGATCTGCCTCGCGTCGCTGGAGAGCGGCGAGCACGGCGTCGCGTTCGCCTCGGGCATGGCTGCGGTGACGACCGTCATGCACCTCGTGCACCCGAACGAGCGCGTCGTCTCGGTGAACGACGTCTACGGCGGCGTCTACCGGCTCTTCTCGCAGATCTACCAGCCGAAGGGCTACGACATCGACTTCATCTCGGCCGAGGAGATCAACACGAACCTCGCGGAGCACCTCGACGAGCGGACGCGCATCCTCTGGCTCGAGTCGCCGACGAACCCGCTCCTGAACGTGATCGACATCAAGGCCGCGGCCGAGGCCGCCCACGCCGTGGGCGCGATCGTCGTGGTTGACAACACGTTTGCGAGTCTGTATCTGCAGCGGCCACTCGAGTTGGGTGCGGACATCGTCCTGCACTCGACGACGAAATACATCGGCGGCCACTCGGACCTCATCGGCGGCTTCGTCGCGACGAACGACCCGACGATCGCCGAGCGCCTCTATTTCCTGCAGAAGTCGCTGGGAGGCGTGCCGGGCCCGTTCGACTCGTGGCTCGTCCTGCGCGGCCTGAAGACGCTGGCCGTCCGGATGGAACGCCACTGCCAGAACGCGCGGCGCGTTGCCGAGTACCTCCACTCGCACGACTCGGTCGAGCAGGTCCTCTACCCGGGGCTGCCGAGCCATCCGGGCCACGAGATCGCCAAGCGCCAGATGAGCGACTTCGGCGGGATGATCTCGTTCCTCGTCGGCTCGGAAGAAGAGGCTGTCGAGCTCGTTGCCCGCACGAAGATCTGGACGCTCGCCGAGTCGCTCGGCGGGGTCGAGAGCCTGATCGAGCATCCGGCGCGCATGACGCACGCCTCGACCGCCGACGCCCCGTTCGCATGCCCGCGGAACCTCATCCGCCTCTCGGTCGGCATCGAGTCGGTGGACGACCTCGTCGCGGATCTCGAGCGGGCGCTCGTCCGCACGACCGCTACGGCCGGCGCGTAGGGAACTCACAGCGCGGCTGCGGTGTAGAGACGGCAGATGCCGACTCGAAAGGAGCTCACGATGAAGCGGACGCTCGTGCTGGCCGCGCTCGTCGCACTCACGCTGCCGTCGGCGGCGCTCGCCAAGGGGCCGTCAGAGGCATCGTTGAAGGGGCCGGGCCTCGGCAAGGCGCTGAAGTTCGCGGGTACCGAACAGCCGGGCAGCCCGCTCGGCGACCTCACGCAGGACGCCGGCTTCTTCCCCGCCGCGTACGGTCAGGAGCCCAACCCCTTGCTACCGGCTCGTCCTGCAGGCGACCTCGGCCCGAAGTACACGATCGAGTACACCGTGCCGGACGGGAACGGCAAGAGCTTCCGGATCAAGCAGGACGCCTACCCGTACGCGAAGCCCCACCCGGTCACGTACATGGCGCCCGGACAGAAGATCTTCGACATGACGACGCACGGTGGCTGGTACGCGGACGAGCTAGACGTGCTCAGGGAGAGGCTGAGCTTGCCGGCGAAGGCCCCGACCGTTCGTGCCGCGAGCTCTGCGGGATTCCTTTCAACCGGCCGACTCGGAGCAGCCGTGGGCGTGGCCGTGCTGCTCGTTGCGGCGGCCTGGTTCTTGGTCCGCCGACGACAGCGGCCCGCTCCAGCCTGACGATCGCTACATAGGATCCGGCGCGTGTCTATGCCGGATCCTATGGACCTCCACCATCAGGGCGAGGAGCGCGTGATCGGCGTCTACCTGGTCGAGACTGCCGACGGCCTCGCACTCAACGACTGCGGGCCTTCTACGTCCATTCCGGCTCTCAAGGAGCGGCTCGCCGAGCGCGGGCTGGCTCTCACCGACCTCCGCCACCTGCTGCTCTCGCACATCCATCTCGACCACGCAGGCGCTGCCGGAGCGCTCGTCCGCGAACACCCCGGGCTGCAGGTGCACGTCTCGGAGATCGGCGCGCCGCACCTCGTCGATCCCTCCAGGCTGGAGAGCAGTGCACGCCGCCTCTACGGAGACGAGTTCGACACGCTGTGGGGCGAACTGGCGCCGGTTCCGCAGGAAAACGTCCACGTGGTGGGGGCCGACGTGCTCGGCCTCGCCTGCTTTCCGTCGCCCGGCCATGCCTCCCACCATGTGTGCTACCTGGATCCGAACGGCACGCTCTACGCGGGCGACGCCGCCGGGGTACGCATCCTCCCCGCCCGCCACATCATGCCGGTGGCGCCGCCGCCGGATATCGACCTCGACGCGTGGGAACGGACGATGGACGAGATCGAGCTCCGTGCGCCGGAGCGGCTCGCGCTCATCCACTTCGGCGTCGTCGAGCAGCCGCGCGAGCACCTGCGACGGCTGCGCAGGCAGCTTCGGCGGTGGGCGCAGCGCGTGCGGCAGGGCATGACGGAGGAGGAGTTCATCGAAGCGGCGCGCGCCGACCTCGAAGAGGAGCTCGAAGGCGCGCCCTACTACGAGCGAGCCGCGCCGCTGTGGCAGTCGTACCGTGGTCTCAAGCGCTACTGGGACAAGGCGGCCGCGTAAGCTCGCACGTAGTCGCCGACCATGCGCTCCGGAGCAAAGCGCTCCTCGGCGTAGCGGCGGCACTCCCATGGGTCGAGCGCGTCGGCCTGCTCGAGAGCCTCGGCCATCTGGCGGTAGTTGTCGACGATGATGCCGCTCCGTCCGTGCTCGATCACCTCGGGCACCGCGCCGTAGCGGGTCGCGATCACAGGCGTCCCGCACGCCATCGACTCGACCATGACGAGCCCGAACGGCTCCTCCCACTCGATCGGAAAGAGCGTCGCGCGGGCGTCCTGGAGCAGCTCGACCTTCTCGCCGTGCGGTACCTCCCCCAGGTACTCGATCCCGCCGTGGCCGAGGTGGGGCTCGATGAACTCCGCGAAGTACTGCCGCTCCTTCGGCTCCCGGTTCTTGCCCGCCAGCTTCAGGGGCATGTCGAGCTCCATCGCGACCGCGATCGCCCTGTGTGCGCCCTTGTCGGGGCTGAAGCGTCCGAGGAAGAGGAGATAGTCGCCGCGGTGGGGCTTGCAGGGGTAGAGCGAGAAGTCGATCGCGTTCGGGATCGTCGCCACCCAGGGGAGGTCGGGCATCGGGCGCCTCTGGTTCTCGGAGATCGAGATCAGCCCCACGCCGCGAGAGACCTCTGCGATCGCGCCGTACGCGTCCTGCGCGTCGTGCGAATCGACCGGCCCGTGCACGGTGTGGAGGACCGGTGTGTCGACGAGGCCGCCCAGAGCCGCGGCCGTGATCCCCGAGTGGTCGTTGATGACGTCGAACTCGTCTGCGCGCCGGTAGCACGCCATCGCGTGCCGCAGCTCGGGTAGGGAGCGCCCGATCAGCTCGCTCGGCGCCCGCTCGAACACGTAGCCCAGGGAGGCCTTCGTCAACGAGTCGCCCGACGCGAAGAGCGTGACCTCGTGCCCCGCATCGACGAGCCCGTCGGCGAGCAGTGACACGACGAGCTCGATCCCGCCATAGCCCGTGGGCGGGACCGGGAACCAGACCGGCGCCAGCACAGCCACTTTCAACCTGGCGTCACTCACTCTCCTCCACCTTTACCGTCCCCTCCTCGACCCGCACGTCCCAGACCCTGTCGAACGCTCGAAGACCGGTCAGCCTCAGCGATCCCGCCCAGGCGGGGAGCTCGAGCGGAAGGACGGTGCGCAACTGATGGCGGCGCTGGTCGGGCCGCAACCCGAGCAGGATCTGGAGCAGGAGAACCGGTGCCCCGGCCGCCCACGCCTGAGGTCTCGCGGCGGTCGGATAGGCGATCGGGAACGGTGTCTCGGTGCGCGGCAGCCCGGCGAACACCTCGGGCAGCTGGTAGTCGAAGTGGCCTGCGGCGTTCAGCGTGCGACGAATAATCCTCTGCGCCTCCGGCCAGCGGGCGTGCCGGGCGAGGCCCCAGGCGATGAGCGAATTGTCGTGAGGCCAGACCGTGCCGTTGTGGTACGAGAGCGGGTTGAAGCCTGCGTCGGCCGAAGACATCGTCCGCACGCCCCAACCGGACCAGAGATTCGGGCCCATCAAGCGGTCGACGACCTGGTCGACCCGATCGGGCTTCACGATGCCGCTCCAGAGCAGGTGCCCGATGTTCGAGCAGAGCGAATCGACCTGCCGCTTCTCGCCGTCGAGCGCGAGGACGAAGAACCCGCCGCGGGCGTCCGACCAAAACGCCTCGTCGAAGCGCTCGCGCAGCTCGTCGGCCTCCCTGTCGAGCCGCTCGGCGAGCTCGCGCTCGCGCCAGACCTCGCGGGCCAACTCGGCCATGCGGCGCTTGGCGTCGTAGACGTAGCCCTGCACCTCGACGGGTGCGATCGGCGACTGCGCGAGCGAGCCGTCCGAGAAGCGCTGCGAGTCCCAGGAATCCTTCCACGACTGATTCTCGAGCCCCGTCTCGCTGCGCCTCGCGTACTCCACGAAGCCATCTCCGTCCCGGTCGCCGTGCTCGTCGATCCAGCCGAGAGCCCGCATGGCCGGCTCCTTGAACTGCCGCGCGAGCGCCGCGTCGTCAGTCCAGCGCCAGACCTCGGAGAGCAGGATCAGGTAGAGCGGCGTCGCGTCGATCGTCCCGTAGTAGCGCTCGAACCAGTTCTTCGCCGCCTTGCCGCGACGGATCTCGTGCACGATCTTCCCCGGCTCGGCGTCGAGCGAGGGGTCGTCGTCGGTTGCCTGGAGCTCGGCGAGGACCTCGAGGGCGCTCCGGGCCAGCTCGGGACCGAACATGAGCGTCTGCAGGCACGTGATCAGCGTGTCGCGACCGAAGACGGTCATGAACCAGGGCATCCCGGCCGCCGGCAGGTTGCCGAGCCCGTTGCCACCGCGAAGCCGGAGCGACGCGAGGTCGGAAACCGAGCTCGGGAAGGCATGGTCGAGGTCGTCCCACGACGCGCGCAGCTTCGGGACGCGCAGGTTCCATGCGGTCAGCGACGCCTCGATCCGCTCGCGCTCCTCGCCGAAGCGGCGGTGCGCCACCCGCGGCCGGACGACTTCGGCGTCGAGGGACGGAACGACCTCGACCTCGACCTCCCACGTCGCGCGGGGCTCGAGCTCGATCCAGTAACGAACCTTGTCCGGCTCGACGTGCCCCCGCTGGGAGAGGATTACCTGGGTCCGGGCCGGAAAGCTCTCGTCCTCGAGCACGAACTGGTTTTCCTCCTCCTCGTACCGGGCCTCAGCCGGCTGAGGAAGTGGCGGCGCTTTCCGCGGGTCGCCGAGCGCGAAGTCGTAGTTCTTGACCGCAAAGATGTCCGCGAAGTCGCTCCCGATCTCCAGCGTGAGCTCGAAGCCGACCTTCTCCATGCTCTGGTTCTGCACGATGAGGCTGTCCTGCATTCCTTCGCCGACGAACCGGTGCCGCCCGATCGAGATCGCATCCTGCTGGAGATCGCCCGCCGGCGGGTTGCGCAGATAGAAGGCCGCCGAGTAGTACTCGACCCGTCCCGCGGAGAGCAGCAGCGGGCGTTCGCCGTTGATCCTCAGCTCGAGGCGGGAGAGGAAGCGCGTGTCGAGTGCGTAGAGCCCGCTCGTCGTGAACGTGAAGTCCCCGTTCTGGTCGCTGATGCAGAAATTCGACCCTTCGAGGATCGTGATCGCCACGCTAGGCGTCCATTGAGCGCAGGATCCTTGTCGGACCCGACTGCGCCAGAGGCTTGACGACGAGCTCGTCCACGTTCACGTGCGGAGGTCGCGTGACCGCGAAGAGCACACATTCGGCGATGTCCTCGGGGCGAAGCGGGTCGACGCCCTCGTAGATGTGTTTCGCCTGCTCGGCGTCCCCGCGGAACCGCACCGTCGAGAACTCGGACTCGAGGAGCCCGGGATCGACCGTGGTCAGGCGGATCGGGCGCCCGAGCAGATCCTCTCGGAGGGCGTACGTGAATCCGCGCACGGCGAACTTCGATGCGACGTAGACAGCCGCGTTCTCGTACGCCTGGCGGCCGGCGATCGAGCCGATGTTGACGATGTGGCCGCCGTCGCGGATATGTGGAAGGCAGAGTCGCGTCATCCGCATCAGCCCGACGACGTTCGTCTCGATGACGGTGGCCTCGTCCTCCTCGTTCGACTCCCAGAATGGATCGCGGCCGAGGCTGAGCCCTGCGTTGTTGACGACGATGTCCAACCCGTTCAGGTCCGCCATAGCCCGCTGGACGAAGCGCTCGGAGCTCTCTCGGTCGGTGACGTCGAGGTCGAAGGCGTACATCCCCGCCCGGTCCGGGAGCTTGTCGACGCGGCGCGCACCGATGGCGACCCGCGCGCCCGCTTCGGCGAGAGCGTGCGCAACCGCCGCCCCGATCCCGCTCGAGGCACCTGTGACCAAAGCCGTCTTTCCGTCGAGCGAAGCCAAGACGCCGAACCTTAACGGGGTCAGACCCCGCATCAATGCTGTGACAGGACTGTCACGAATCGCGTGGTACGTGACGAAAGGCCGGCCGGTGTGGCCAGTGCACTCGTCAAGGGGTCTGACCCCTACCTTGCGGGCGCTACGCGGCGACGGTCGCGGCAGGCGCGTCGAGCACCTTGCGGACCTTCTGGGCCAGCGCGTCAAAGGTGAACGGCTTCTGGAGGAGCTCCGTCTGAGGGTCGAGGACACCGTGCTGACCGATCGCGCCGTCGGTGTAGCCGGACATGTAGAGGACGCGGCTCTCAGGGTGAATCGTCACGAGACGCTCCGCGAGCTCGCGACCGCTCATCTTCGGCATCACGACGTCCGTCACGAGCAGATGGATCGGCCCCGTGCACTCGCGCCCGAGATCGAGGGCCTCGGCGCCGTTCCGGGCCTCCAGCACCGTGTAGCCGTTTCCTTCCAGGATCTCGCGAACGAGGTTCCGCACGACCTCCTCGTCCTCGACGAGCAAGACGGTCTCCGACCCCCGGGGCCTCTCCTCGGCGATGTGCACGACCTGCTCGACCTCGTCCATTACGGCTTCGAGCCGGTGCAGGAAGACCTTGAACGCAGCACCCTTGCTCGGCTCGCTCTCGACCATGACGTAGCCGCCGCTCTGCTTCACGATCCCGTACACGGTCGCGAGACCGAGCCCCGTCCCCTTGCCCTGCTCCTTCGTCGTGAAGAAGGGCTCGAAGAGGCGGCTCTTCGTTTCCGCGTCTATGCCGTGGCCGGTGTCATGGACGGCGAGCATCACGTAGCGCCCGGGGAACAACCCCTCGTGCAACGCCGAGTACTCCTCGTCGATGTCCGCATTCTTGGTCTCGATCGTCAGCTTGCCCCCGTCCGGCATCGCGTCGCGCGCGTTGACCACCAGGTTGACCAGCACCTGCTCGATCTGACCCGGGTCGGCCTTCACGCGCCCGAGCGTGCGCCCTAAGACCGTGACGACCTCGATGTCCTCGCCGATCAGGCGGCGAAGCATCTTGTCCACCTCTCCGACGATGTCGTTCAGCTGCAGGATTCGTGGCTGTAGGAGCTGCTTCCGGCTGAACGCGAGCAACTGGCGGGTGAGCGAGCTCGCGCGGTCGGCCGACTTGGCGATCTCCTCGATGTCCTTGCGGATACTCGAATCCTCCTCGCCCAGGCGGTTGAGGGCAAACTCGCTGTAGCCGCGGATCGCGGTCAGCAGGTTGTTGAAGTCGTGCGCCACGCCGCCGGCGAGCTGACCGACGGCCTCCATCTTCTGCGCCTGCCGCAGCTGGCTCTCGAGGCGGACCCGCTCGTCGTCTGCCTCCCTGCGGGGCGTGATGTCCTCGAGCATGGCGATCGCGAACTTCGGCCTCGAGAATCCGTCGCGCACGAGGGAGACGGTGTGATGGCCCCAGACCACTTCGCCCCCCTTCGCCAGGCAGCGCTTTTCCAGCCGGTACTCCTCACGTTTGCCTTCCGCGAGCTCGCTGAACAGCTCGAGCTCGCTGGTGCGATCATCGGGGTGCGTGAGCTCCGCGGCCGTCTGGCTCTCGAGCTCTTCCTTCGTGAAGCCGAGCATCTGCTCCAGAGCACGGTTGCTCGTGACAATCCGGCCTTCGAGATCGAGCACGCCCGTGCCGATCGCAGCCGACTCGAACATAGCCCGAAAGCGTTCCTCGCTGTCGCGCAGCAGGGAGAGGATCGAGAGCGAGCGGTGCGAGACGACGAGTGGCGCGATGACGGCCGGCGTCAGCCAGGGATTCGAGCGCCAGAAGCTCGCCAACGCTACGCCCAGCGACGCGACGACGAGGTCCATCGCCATCGTCTTCAGGGAGAAGAGGCCGCTCTCGCGGTAGCTCGTCCCTCGGGCGAAGCGAAGCATGGTCGCCAGCAGGAAGTGATTGACGAAGATCCAGACGACGGAGGCAGCTACACCGGTGAGGGCGAAGCGCAGCTGGGAATCCCCAACAGCCGTGTCACCGACGAGATGCGCGGCACCCCAGGCAGCAAGTGCCGCAACGCCGTAGTTCGCGATGTTGAACGTCTGGATGTACCAGGGGTACCGCTGCTTCAGCCCGTGCGGCAGGTGCTGCACGAGCGCCATCAGGACGACGAGCTCCGGTGGGAGGAGCAGCGCGCCTGCGATGACGAAAGCGATTGCCGTGTGCAGCCCGTGATAGGAGCCGCCCCCGACGAGGAAGAACTGGGCGACCGCCGCCAAGCCCGCCAGGACGGCGAAGGTCAGCCAGTCGCCCGAGCTCGGCTGGCCGTGCGCCAAAGCAAGCGCGCCGGCGAGCGTCGCTCCTGCTCCAACCGCCAGGAGGTACGCCTGTGCCCGGCGGGGTAAGCCATCCACGATCCGCGGGCCCTGCACGGCCGCGAGGTCTGCTGCCGCTGGTACTCCCTGGCTCTGGGTCATCGTCTCTCGGTCGGTCTCAGTCCGCGTCGTTCGAGGTCGTCCACGTAGCCGTCGTCCAGGTCGCGGTCGTCCACGTGGCGGCCGACCAAGCCGCCGTAGTCCAGGTCGCCGTTGTCCAGGTCGCAGTCGTCCAGGTCGCCGCGTTCCACGCGGGATTCGCCCCTGCGACAGTCGTCCAGGTCGCTTCGTCGAAGACCGGAAGCGCGCCGCCGTTGGGATCGGGAATCAGGAACCCGTTCAGGCCCGCATTCGGGTTCGGAGGAT
>JBGOSR010000047.1:0-12967 GCA_041476065.1 Gaiellaceae bacterium | reverse complement strand
GAAACGCGATCGAGCTCGAGGAAGTCCGCGCGCTGCTCACTGGCGGCGAGACCCCCCCGGATCTCTACTCGCTGACGATTCAGGCCGCCGGCCGACTCCTCGCCCTTTCCGACCTCGGTATCGACGCCGACGAGGGAACCAAGCGGGCCGAGCAGGCAATCGACAACGGCTCAGGCGCCGAGATGTTCGAGCGCTGGATCGCGGCCCAGGGCGGCGACCTCTCGGCCGGATTGCCGAAGGCACCTGTCACACGCGAGCTGACCGCGGACCGCGACGGCTTCGTCGGGGAGATCTCTGCGCTCGGGCTCGGGCGGGTCGCGCTCGAGCTCGGCGCCGGCCGGCGCACGAAGGAGGACGAGATCGACCATGCGGTTGGGATCCGCTGCTTCGCCAAGCGCGGCGATCCGATCGAGGCAGGTCAGACTTTGGCAGTCGTCTACGCACGGGACGAGTCGAGCGCCGAACGCGCCCTCGGCGAGATCCCGGACCTGATCGCGATCGCGGACGAGCCCCAGCCGCCACGGCCGATCGTGCTCGAGACGCTGACCTAGCACCGGGAGGCGGCTACGCTCCAGGCGTGCCCGAGCTACCGGAAGTCGAGACGATCCGGGCCGGCCTTGAGCCGCATCTCGTCGGCCGGACGTTTGAGCACGTCGAGATCGCCGACGCACGCCTCACTCGGCCTCACGACCATGTGGAAACCGCCGCCGAGTTGATCGGGGAGACTGTCGAGTCGCTCGAACGGCGCGGCAAGTATTTGATTGTTCGGTTCGAAACGGGGCGTGTTCTCCTGATTCACCTCCGGATGACTGGGAGCCTGCTGCTCCTGCGGGACGGAACCGCGATCGACGATCCGCACCGTAGGGCTGTCGTCAGATTAGACAACGGCTCGGACGTCGCCTACCGCGACGTGCGCCGCTTCGGCACGTGGCTTCTGCTGGAGCCGGGCGAGCTCGAGCCGTACCTCGCCTCGCGAGTCGGCGCTGAGCCGCTCGGCCGCTTGCTGACCGCCAAGTCCCTCGTCGATCGAATCGGTCGCCGGCGGGCGCCCGTGAAGGCGCTCCTTCTCGACCAGCGGCTGTTCGCCGGCGTGGGGAACATCTACGCGGACGAGGCCCTCTGGTGGGCGCGCATCCATCCGCTCCGGCCGGGGCACGACCTGGCCGTGAAAGAGCTCAGCGCAATCGTCCGAAGCATTCGACGAGCTCTCCGCCTCGGCATCGCGCGCCAGGGCGCAACGTTGCGCGACTACCGAGGCGCGGACGGCACCGAGGGCGCGATGCAAACAGAGTTCCGCGTGTACGGGCGGGCCGGGGAGCCGTGTCTTCGGTGCGGCCACCCGATCGAGAAGACGCGCGTCGCCGGTCGCGGCACCTGGTACTGCCCGAACTGCCAGGCCTAGGCCGGCGGCCACGGGCATCAGCCGCGTCTCTTTGCGCCAATGATCTTGGAAGAGCCGGGTCGACCGACCCCTCCATGTTTCCGGTGTCACCGGCCGGAAACGCGACTACGCTTGGTGCAAGTGGTGTCCAGGTCTGCAACAGCTGCCGGGGCGGCGGGTTTGGAGCTTGGTCGGGCGGCTCTCGCGGTCGCGATCGCGCTCGGTCTCGCCGGAATCGCCTTCGACAACGGGGGCTACTTCCCGACGGCCTGGAGCTGGGGTGCGCTCGTCGCGCTGACGGTGACCGCAGCGGCGCTCGTGCTCGGCGAGGCCGTTCGTCCGTCCGGGCTCGTGCTCGCCTTCCTCGGGGGGATCGCGGGCTTCGGCGCCTGGACCTGGCTTGCGCTCCTCTGGAGCAACGACCGGGCCGCGACCGTGCTCGAAGGGCAGCGCGTCCTCCTCTACGTCGCTGTTCTCGCCGCGTTCGTGCTGCTCGTGCGGCGCTCGACGGCGCCCGTCGTGCTCGCCGCGACGTTGGTCGCCATCTTCCTCGCCTCGGAGTACGGTCTCCTGACGCGGCTCTTTCCGGAGCGGATCGGAGTGTTCGATCCCGTCGCCGCCTACCGGCTCGAGGAGCCGCTCACCTACTGGAATGCGTCGGGGCTCTTCGCCGGGATGGGAGCGCTCCTCGCGCTGGGTTTCGCAGCTCGCGGGAAGAAGCTCGTCTGGAGAGCTCTTGCGGGAGCGACCCTGCCTCTGCTCTTCGCGACCATCTACTTCACGTTCAGCCGGGGTGCCTGGGTGGCGATCGCGATCGGCCTCGCCCTTGCCGTCGCCGCCGACCCGCGAAGGCTCCAGCTCCTGCTCGCGGCGCTCGTGCTCGCTCCGGCCTCGGCGCTCGCCGTGCTCCTGTCGTCGCATCAGGACGCCTTGACGCGGACGGACGCGCCGCTCTCGGCGGCTTCGCACGACGGTCATCGTCTCGCCGTCTACCTTCTCTTCCTGGCTATTGCGTCGGCGCTCGTCACCGCCGGCCTGGCTCTCGGCGAACGCCGTGTCGTGCCTCCGCGCCAGGCCCGACTCGCCTTCGCTGGTGCGCTCGGACTCGTCGCCGTCACCTTCGTCGTCGGGGTCTTCGTCCACTACGGCGGTCCGGCGACCCTGGTGAGAAAGGGCTACGACTCGTTCACGACCACCTCGGGCGGGACGCCCGTCAACCTCAACAAGCGACTCTTCACCTTCTCCGGGAGCTACCGGTCGGAGCTCTGGCATGCGGCCTGGCACGACTATCGCGACCATCCGGTGCTCGGATCGGGCCCCGGATCCTACGAGCAGTACTGGAACGCACACCGGCCCATTCCGCACACGGTCCGTGACGCGCACAACCTCTACCTGGAGGTTCTCGCCGAGCTGGGGCCAGTCGGGCTGCTCCTGCTCCTGCTCGCGCTCGGCACGCCTCTCGTCGGGGCGTTCCGGGCGCGCGGACACCCGTTGGCACCCCTCGCGCTTGCCGCGTATGCGGCGTTTCTCGTTCACGCGTCCGTGGACTGGGACTGGGAGATGACGGCGGTTACGCTGGCCGCGTTCGCGTGCGGCGCCGCGCTGCTCGCGGTGGCCGATCGGCGCGACGCCGCCCCTGTGCTGGCGCCGAGAGTTCGCGCCGCGGCAGTTGCCGTCGCCCTCGCTCTTGCAGTCGTCGCGTTCGTCGGCGTCGTCGGTGCGAGCGCCCTGGCTGCGAGCGACCGGGCCCTCGCAAAGGGCCGCTACGACGAGGCCGCATCGCAGGCGCGGAAAGCCGAGCGTTGGTGGCGTTGGTCGCCCGACCCGTGGCGGCAGCTCGGCGACATCGACGCTGCTCGCGGAGACCAAAGCGCGGCGCGAGAGAGCTATCTGAAGGCGATCTCGAAGGACCGGAGCAACTGGAAGCTCTGGTACGACCTCTCCACGGTCACCGTGGGCGCCGAAGCTCGGGACGCGCTGGCGGAGGCCCGTCGGCTCAACCCCTATGGCAGCTCGGATTTCGGGGGCGGCAATGTTCCGCGCTGATCCGCTTGCGAACCCGGAGCCGCTCATCCGGCGTGTGTACTCCTA
The DNA here is from genome assembly GCA_041476065.1 of Gaiellaceae bacterium. Classification (GTDB taxonomy): domain Bacteria; phylum Actinomycetota; class Thermoleophilia; order Gaiellales; family Gaiellaceae; genus VAXT01. The sequence continues at coordinate 9,495 of JBGOSR010000047.1, read as the reverse complement.
CGTCGCGTACCGCGTCGGAGACGGGCCCGACGCCGAGGACATCACGAGCGAGGCCTTCGAGCGGGCGCTTCGCTACAAGAAGAGCTACGACTCCACGAAAGGCGAGCCGGTCGCCTGGCTGATCGGCATCGCGCGGCGCTGCATCGAAGGACGGCCGCCGTCGCTCGAGCTCTCCTCGGAGCACCTGGAGAGCGCCGACCACCGCGATCTCGAGGACGACTCGCTTCGGCGAATCTCCCTGTCGGCCGCGGTCGGACACCTGGAGGAACGCGATCGCGACCTGATCGCGCTCCGATACGGCGCCGATCTGACGGCTCGCCAGATCGCCGAGCTGCAGGGAGCGAAGACGAACGCGATCGAGGTCGCGCTCCACCGCGCTCTCGGCCGGCTGCGCGCGCACCTGGATGAAGACGAGTCGGCGCCTGTAAGGAAATCGCAGGCAGGCCGGTAATAGTGGTTGCAAAGGCGAAATCGATGGCGGGAGGATTCCAAGTAATGCGATCTTGGCGAAGAAATCGGGAGACGGGCCTCGAGGCCGAGCTCAGGGCTAACCGCCCCGAGCCCAGCCGCGAGCTCGTCCATCAGCTTGAGATGCGCGTCCGTCATGACGGGCGTGCGCGCCGCGGCTCGTTCCGCGTCGCGTTCGTCGTCGCGATGGTCGTCGGCATGGTCATGGCGCTCTCGGCGTTCGGCGGGCTCGGCTACGCCGCGACCGGAGCTGGCCAGGCAATGGCGAAGGCGCAGCGCATCGTGCACGTGCACGGCGTGACGCAGATCCACAAGTCGGCCGCGCGCGACCAGTACAAGAAGCCCAGGGCGAAGTGCCGCAAAGGCACGAAGCGCGTCCACGGGGTCTGCAAGAAGATCAAGAAGGCACGGGGGGTCCGCTTCCGCAGGCCTCCGTTCACCGGCTAGATCTGAAGCATGCAAGAAGCGACGGGGCGGCCCAGGGTCGCCCCGTCGCATTTCGTAGGCAGAATTTGGAGGGTCATGAGCAAACGCTTCCAGGGAACGACGGCGGCAATCGCGTTGCTGGCGGCGGTCTTCCTCGTCGTGGGAGCCGGCGCAGGAACGACTCGCGGGCCGAAGCTCTCGCTCTCATGGCAGGCGCCGACCCCGCCTGACGGAACCGCGTACACGGTGACGGCGGGCGAGCCGTTCACGCTCGAGCTGGGTGCGTCGAGCTCGCAGCCTCAGCTCGTCCTGATCGGGAAGCGCAAGCTCCCGGCAGGGACTTCCTTCACGGCCGGCTACGGGAACCCCGGGGCAGCGACCCTCACCTGGACGCCTGCGGCTCAACAGGTTGGAGAGCACGTCCTGACGTTCACGGCCGAGACGCATGACGTGCCCCATGCCTATGCGCACCCGCGCAGCTTCCTCGTCTACGTACTGCCTTCGACCCCCAGCGGCGCCAACGAGCCGTTCTCTCTCAGCGGGCCGAACGGCCTGTCCCGCTGGGCCCATATCGAGAGCACAGTCGCCGCACGGACGCGGCCGAGCGCACTCGCTAGGGCGATCACGCGGATCCATCCACTCACTCCTGAACTGACCAGCAACCTCGCGCTCGCCGTCGCCGGACAGATCAACGAGAACGGCCAATACTGGGTTCAAGTTCGCCTTCCGATCCTGCCGAACGGCGAGCTGGGCTGGGTGCCGAGAAGCGCACTCGGCTCGTTCCACCGGATCTGGACGCGGCTCGTCATCGACCGCTCGCTGTTCACCGCAACGCTCTACCGGCACGGCGCCGCCGTTTTCAGGACGCGCGTCGGTGTCGGGAAGCCGTACTGGCCGACCCCTGCCGGCGAGTTCTACGTCCGCGAGCGCATCACCGGCTTCTCGGACCTGATCTACGGGCCGATCGCGTTCGGTACGAACGCACGCTCGGCGGTGCTCACGGACTGGCCCGGCGGCGGCTTCATCGGCATCCACGGCACGAACCAGCCGGAGATTCTTCCCGGCCGGGTCTCGCATGGCTGCGTCCGGATGCCGAACGCCGCGGTCGAGCGCCTTTCCCGGCTGATGCCGCTCGGCACGCCGGTCACGATTACTTGACAAAACCCTTACGGCAGGGTTCCGAGGACGCCGCTAGAATCGTTCTCCGGGCTTGGGCCTTGCTTGGGGCTACAAAACGATGATTTCCTGGGTACGCACACTGAGGCGCGTCTCCGTCGTGGCTATTGCCGCTACGGGCGTAGCCGTGCTCGCGCCGGCAGCGGCCGTTCCTGCCCAGAAAGACGTCGTCGTCTCGTGGGTCTCGCCGACGCCGCCCGACGGAGCCGTCCTCGGCGTGGCCGCAAAGACGCAGCTTTCCTTCGGGCTCGCCGCGAGCTCGGCGGTGACGAACATGACCATTCGGATCAAGCCGAGCGCAGGGTCGCCGCAAGGTGCTGTCCTCAAGGGAACCGATGGGAACCCGGCCAAGGCGAGGTTCGTCTGGACTCCGTCCAAGGCGCAGGTCGGCGAGTACCACGTGACGTTCACCGCGTCGAGTGACGTTCCCGCCGTCGTGGCCCAGCGAACGTTCGTCATCCGCGTGGGCCGGGCGAACCGGCCGCCGCCCGGGCCGGCCCCGCCGCCGGGCGTCTACCCGGCGCGCTCGCTGCTGAGCGACAGGTCGACGGAGACCTACCACTGGGCTTTCGTGCGCCACCGCACAGTCGCGCGCTCAGGCCCTGCGTCACACGCGCGCGCGGTCTCCGCGATTACGTTCCGGACACCTGAGTACTACCGAAACGCGCTCGAGGTCCTGAGCAGCCTCAAATACGCAAACGGCAAGACGTGGGTTCGCATCCGGCTTGCGGTCCTCCCGAACGGGTCGACCGGCTGGGTGCCACGCGGCGCCCTCACTGGCTTTCAGGCGATCCATACGCGGATGACGATCAGCCGCGGCGGCCTTCGCGCGACCCTCTACAAGCGGGGCAGGTTGATCTTCAGCGCGATGGTCGGCGTCGGCCAGGCGCGCTACCCGACTCCCCGCGGGGAGTTCTATATCCGCGAGAAGCTCCAGGGCTATACCGCCCCTGCGTACGGGCCGCGCGCATTCGGCTTGAACGCAAAATCGACGGTTCTGACCGACTGGCCCGGCGGCGGGTTCGTCGGCATCCACGGTACGAACGAGCCGCAGATCCTTCCCGGCCGCGTCTCGCACGGTTGCGTGCGGATGCGAAACGCCTCGATCATGCGGCTTTTCCGGCTGATGCCGCTCGGCACGCCGGTTCATATCTCCTAGCCCGCCCGTTCCCGACCCGACCCCTCTCTACACTGGAGGCGATGGCTGGACGCGGCTACAAGACCGAGGCCGTCGTCCTGCGCTCGATTCGCTTCGGGGAGGCCGATCGTGTCCTCCATCTGTACACGCTCGAGCGCGGGCGGGTGGGCGCGGTTGCGAAGGGCGTCCGGCGGACGAAGTCGCGCTTCGGCGCCCGGCTCGAGCCGCTGAGCCATGTCGAGCTCATGCTCCACCAGGGAGGGGGCGAGCTGGCCACGGTCACCGGCGCGTCGCTCGTCCGCCCGCACAGCGATGCGCGCGAGGATCCGTACCGGCTCTCGGTGGGGCTCGTCGGGCTCGAGGCGATGCTGCGCCTCTTCACTGAGCAGGAGCGCAGCGCAAAGGCGTTCGAGGCTCTGACGCGCTTCCTCGACGTGCTCGACGAGGCCGAGGTGCGTGCCGCGGAGCCGCCGCTCGACCCGCTCGTCCTCTCGTTCCAGCTGAAGCTGCTCTGGCTCTCCGGCTACCTGCCACACCTGACGAGCTGCGCCGAGTGCGGGACGGAGGGGCCGCTCGTCGGCTACTCGCCTCGGGCCGGCGGTGCTGTGTGCGAGCGCTGCGCCTCGGACTCGCTGCCGCTCTCGGCCGAGGGAATCGGCGGCATCGAAGGCCTGCTCGGAGCCCCCCTCGCCGAAGCGGAGATTTCGAAGCGTGCCGCACGCGAGGCGCTGCGCGTGATCACGTCGTCGTACGAGTACCACGGCGGCTTTCGTCTGCGTACTCTGACGGCTCGCGCCTAGCCGAATCCAACATGTCCCGGTGCCAGGCACCGGGACATGGCTTCAGGAGACGTGGTCCCTGTTGGTGGCTCCAGCTTTGTGGTGAAGGCCGACGTAGCGGCCTGGGAACCACCACTTGACCGCTCGGCCAAGCGCTGTTCGCATGCACCAGCAGTCCGGATCGCACCCGCATTCCCGGTTGCGGGGGTTGTGGACTCGCTGAAGAAGGCTCCGGCCCACGCTTGGAGCGTAGCCCGTACGTCCTTCCCGTCGAGTCCAATCCGTAGTCTTCGCCGGGTGAACTTCCAGGAGATGATCGCCGCGCTGAACGCGTATTGGGCCGAGCGCGGGGCTGTGATCATGCAGCCGTACCACACCGAGCTGGGCGCCGGCACGTCCAATCCGGCCACGTTCCTGCGTGTCCTCGATCCCAGCCAGACGGAGTGGCGCGCGGCCTACGTGGAGCCCGTGATCCGCCCCGCGGACGGGCGCTACGGCGAGAACCCGTTCCGCTTCCAGCACTACTTCCAGTACCAGGTCATCCTCAAGCCGGCGCCCGACGACGTGCTCGACCAGTACTTCGGCTCGCTCGAGGCGCTCGGGATCGATCTCCGCAAGCACGACGTCAGACTCGTCGAGGACGACTGGGAGCAGCCGACGCTCGGCGCCTGGGGCCTCGGCTGGGAGGTCTGGTGCGACGGAATGGAGGTCACGCAGTTCACGTACTTCCAGCAGCTCGGCGGCATCGACCTGGAGGTGATCCCTGCGGAGATGACGTACGGGCTCGAGCGGCTCGCGCTCTTCCTGCAGGGGAAGCAGTCGGTCTTCGAGATCGAATGGGCTCCGGGTGTCACCTGGGGCGACGTGTACCGCGAGAACGAGCGGCAGTGGTCGCGCTACAACTACGAGGAGGCGCCGGTCGACGTTCTCCAGCGGCGCTTCGACGAGCACGAGGCCGAGGCCGGAGAGCTTCTGGACAAAGGGTTGCCGCTGCCGGCCTACGACCAGGTTCTGAAGTCTTCGCACGCGTTCAACCTGCTCGATGCACGCGGCGCCGTCTCGGTCACCGAGCGCGCCGCGTACATCGGCCGCGTCCGTACGCTCGCGCGGCGTTTCGCACAGCTCTACGTGGGGGCCGATGGCGACGCTCCTGGTTGAGATCGGCTGCGAAGAGCTGCCCGCGAGGGCCTGCGCTCAAGCCTTGAATCAGCTTCCCAAGCTGGCGGAGGATGCGCTCGGGCTTGCGCCGAGCCGGGTGTTCGTCACACCGAGAAGGCTCGCGCTCCTGTTCGACGACGTTGCCGACCGCACGCAGGATCGGTGGATCCAGGGCCCGCCACTGGCTCTGGCAGACAAGGCCGCGGCCGGCTTTGCGAAGCGGCATGGCATCGGCGTCGACGACCTGGAAGAGCGCGCTGGGCACCTGGGCATCGAGAAGCCCGGTCAGGCGATGGCCGAGGTGCTGCCGGAGCAGGTGGACGCAATCGTCCGTGGCCTCCGCTTCTCGAAGCCGATGCGGTGGGATGACAGCGGGCTGCAGTTCGCACGCCCTGTTCGCTGGACGCTCGTGCTGCTCGGCGACCAGAAAGTCGTCGGCGAGACGTCCTACGGGCACAGGTTCGCCGCAGGCCCCGTCGAGGTTCCTTCCGCCGGCGACTACGTCGAGACGATGCGCTCGGTGGGTGTCGAGCCGGATCAGGAGCTGCGGCTGAGCGCTGTCACGGGGTCGCTCAGCGACCTGGGAGAGTGGTTCGATCCGGGCAATGTCCTCGGTGAGGTCGTCTACCTCGTCGAGAGCCCCCTGGTTGTCGAAGGCCGCTTCGACGAGCGCTACCTGCAGCTTCCGAGCCGTGTCATCGAGACGACGATCCAGCACCACATCCGGGCGTTTCCGCTCGGCGGGAACCGGTTCGCGTTCGTCGCCAACGGCGGTGACCCCGAGACCGTGCGGGCGGGCGTCGAGAACGTCGTCGAGGGCCGACTCGAGGATGCCTCCTTTACCTTCGAGCGCGACGTGAAGGTCGGGATCGACGAGCTCGCCGAGCGCCTGGGCTCGATCACCTTCTTCGCCGGCGGTGGCACGTATGCGGACAAGACTGCGCGCCTCGCCAGGCTCGTCGAGGCCCTCGGCGGCGGCGAGGCGGCACTCGAGGCCGCGCGCCTCGCGAAGGCCGACCAGGCCTCGGAGCTCGTCCGCGAGTTCCCCGAGCTCGAAGGTCACGTGGGTGGGGAGTACGCGAAGCTCGCCGGCTATCCCGAGGCGGTCTCGGCCGCGATCGACGAGCAGTACCTGCCGGATGGAGCCGACGCGCCGCTCCCGCAGACCGAGACCGGACGGGTCCTGTCCGCCGCCGACAAGATCGACACGCTCAACGTGTCGTTCGAGCTCGGCCACCGGCCGACTGGGTCGCGCGACCCCTACGGCCTCCGGCGCGCGGCGATCGGCCTCGACCGGCTCGCGACCGAGGGGAACCTCTCGATACCGCGCGCGCTCATGGAGGGCGAAGTCGCCGAGTTCGTCGAGGAGCGCTTCGAGGGTCTCCTCGATGCGCCCGTCGAGTACGTCCGCGCTGCGCGTCGGGCCTCGGTGCGCGACCTGGGCGGCGTGGCGCGGCTCGCCCAGGCGCTCGCTGCGCTCCCGGACGAGCGGTTCGGGCCGATCCACACGGCGTACACGCGCGCGAGCCGCCTCGCCGACAAGGAGGAGGGCGCTGCCGCAGAGCTCGATCCGGCCCTGCTCGTCGACCAGGCGGAGGTCGCCGTCGCTCAAGCGCTCGAGCGCGTCGACCCCCGGATCGCAGCCGCGCTGGACGCCGGCGAGTTCGGCGAGGCGGTCGAAGCAGCGGCCGAGCTCGGGCCGCTTCTCGACACGTTCTTCGAGGACGTACTCGTCTTGGCGGAGGACAGAGCCGTGCGGGCGAACCGCCTTCGCCTCCTGCTCAACGTCCGCGACACGCTCGGGCGCCTGGGTGAGCTCTCCCAGATCCCTCGCTAGGAGCACCCCTATAGAGGCACCTCGACCGGGGCATGCAGGAATGCGGGGAAAAAGCCGGTGTAGTACCCATGCGTCGCTGCGGCACCTCGCCATTTCCGGCAAAGAGTTGCTCTGGCGCCGCTTCTGGGAACAGCCGGCCGCAGCCGTTCCCTCTCGCCGATTCACGTCGGCAGCCGTAACCGCGCCGGACGCCTTTACATAAGGCCGCAGAAGGGCGTCCGGCGCGGCACGGCGTTACCCTGAGCCCTGATGGCTCCGCAACCCGTCGAGCTCCACGTCGTCTCCGATTCGACCGGTGAGACTGCCACTCGGCTCGTGTACGCGCTCGAGGCTCAGTTTCCGGACCAGGCGTTCGAGGAGATCCGCCACCCGATGGTCGAGAACGTCGACGACCTCGCGCACGCCGTCCAGAGGGCGAGAGGGAGGCGTGCGGTCGTCATCTACACGCTCGTGGAGCCGAAGCTCCGCGCGCAGATGCGGACTCTCTGCCGTCGCGCGCGCCTGCACTACTGCGACCTGCTCGGCCAGCCGATCGAGGCCGTCGCGAAGGTCTCGGGCATGGCCGCGAAGATGCAGCCCGGCGGTCGCCACGCCCTCGACGAGACGTATTTCCGGCGGATGGAGGCGATCGAGTTCGCGGTCAAGTACGACGACGGGATGGTCGGCGGCCTCAGCGAGGCCGACGTTGTCCTCGTCGGCGTCTCCCGGACGTCGAAGACGCCGCTCTCGATCTATCTCGGCTACCTGGGCTACCGGGCGGCGAACGTTCCTCTCGTCAAGGGTATCGCCCCGCCCACAGAGCTCTTCGACCTCGACCCCGCGAAGATCGTCGGACTGAAGATCGACGCGAAGCGGCTCACGGAGATCCGAAAGAACCGCTCGAGGCGGATGGGCGGCTCGAATGACAAGTACTCGAAGCTGCTCAATGTCTACGACGAGCTGGAGCAGGCGGAAGCAGTTCAGCGCAGACTGGGCTGCCCGGTGATCGATACGACGGAGCTCTCGATCGAGGAGACGGCCGCCCGCGTCATCCGCCTCGTCGAGCAGCGCCAGACCGAGGCGCCCTCTTCGTGAAGCCAAAACCGCCGGTGCCCCTGTGGCGCTGGGCAACGTGGTTCTTGATCATGGGCGTTGCGCTCCCCGTCTTCTACGTGCTGCTGACGCCGATCTGGCTCGGGCTTCGCGCGCTTGCCTGGCTGGCTGACCGCCGGGCGCGGCGGGCCTAGAACCGGCTGCTATGGGAAGATTTCCGGGCATGGCCCCGGTCCAATTCGTTCACGCCTTCGACGCGCCCTCTGAGGGAGGCCGCGAGTTGCTCGGCGGCAAGGGCATCGGCCAGGCCGAGATGACGCAGCTCGGCCTGCCCGTCCCCGCCGGGTTCACGATCACGACCGACGCCTGCCGCGCCTACATGGCGTCGGGCGGCGCGCTTCCCGCCGGGCTCGAGGAGGAGGTCGAGGAGCACCTCACGGCACTCGAAGAGAAGACGGGGAAGCGCTTTGGCGACTTGCAGGACCCTCTGCTTGTCTCGGTCCGTTCCGGAGTTGTTGTCTCGATGTCGGGGATGATGGACACGATCCTCAACCTGGGGCTGAACGACGCCGCCGTGCACGGGCTCGCCGACCGGACCGGAAACGCGCGCTTCGCGAACGACTCCTACCGCCGGCTGATCCAGATGTTCGGGGAGGTCGTCCAGAACGTCGACGGGCATCTCTTCGAGGACGCGCTCGCGAAGCTGAAGGCGAAGCGCGGTGCCGCACAGGACATCGACCTCTCCGCCGAGGACCTGGGCGAGCTGGTCGAGACCTTCAAGGGGATCTACGAAGCCGAGACCGGCGGCGTGTTCCCGCAGGACGCCCGGGACCAGCTCTCGCGCGCGGTGCGAGCCGTCTTCGACTCCTGGGAGACCCCGCGGGCCCAGGTGTATCGAAAGGCCCACCACATCCCGGACGACCTCGGCACCGCCGTCAACGTCGTCCAGATGGTGTTCGGGAACATGGGCGAGCGTTCGGGCACCGGCGTCGCGTTCACGCGCGACCCGTCGACCGGGCTCCCCGGCCTCTACGGCGAGTTTCTCGCAGACGCCCAGGGCGAGGACGTCGTCTCCGGAATCCGTACCCCCCAGCCGCTTGCGGACATGCAGAAGACGCTCCCCGACGCGTTCGAGCAGCTGGTCGAGACCATGCACCGGCTCGAGGAGCACTACCGGGACATGCAGGACATCGAGTTCACGGTCGAGGACGACCGGCTCTACCTGCTTCAGACGAGAAGCGCGAAGCGGACCGCGGCGGCCGCGCTCAAGTCTGCGGTGGACATGGTCGACGAGGGGCTGATCTCCCGCGAGGACGCGGTGGCGCGCATCGATCCTGACCAGCTCGACCAGCTCCTGCACCCGATGATCGACCCCAGCGCGAGCGTCGACGTGATTGCGCACGGCCTCAACGCGTCGCCTGGAGCAGCCTCCGGCTATGTGGTCTTCGATGCCGACGCGGCAGTCGAACGCAGCGCGAACG
>JBGOSR010000046.1:0-13026 GCA_041476065.1 Gaiellaceae bacterium | reverse complement strand
GTCGCCGGGACGGTCGTCGGTGTGCACCACCTCCACGTCGTTGACCAGCTCGCGCACGGTGCCGGCGATCGTCCGCACGTCCACCTGCTCGTCGCCGACGAGGTTGTACATGCGGTCCGCCGCTTCCGGCCGGAGTGCGGCCACGACGCCCTCGGCGAGATCCAGGACGTACACGAACTGACGGGATTGACGCCCGCTGCCGGTGATCATGAGCGGCTCCCCTGCCTGGGCGCGGCTGACGAAGCGCGCCAAGACCGTCGAAGGACGGGCCCGTGGCCCGTACGGGATCCCGAACCGCAGGATCGTCGGCCTGACGCCGTAGAGATCGCTGTACGCGCGGCAGTACAGCTCTCCGGAGAGCTTCGTCGCGGTGTAGATGTGGCGCGGCCCCGCGAGCGGTGTGTCTTCGTCCACCGGAAAGTCTCCGTTCAACCCTCCGTACACCCAGATCGTGCTGGCATAGACGACGCGGCCGATGCCCTCCAGCCGCGCTGCCTCCAGCACCTGCTCGGTTCCCGCTGCGTTGACGCGCTCGGCGCGCGCGGGATCCGCCAGGACCTCGTTCACGTCGGACATCGCGGCAAGGTGAACGACCATGTCGCAGCCGAGCATCGCCCCGCGAAGGGTCCGAGAATCGAGCAGGTCGCCGATCACGACCTCCACGTCGGGACCGTGGTACGGAGAGCTGACGAGGTCGAAGATCCTCGGCTCGTGGCCGTGGACGAGCAGACGGTCGACGACATGCGAACCGATGAACCCCGCGCCGCCGGTCACGAGCACCCTCATCACGCGACCGTTTCGCTTGCGGCGTCCGTTTTTTGGGGCCGGTAGTAGAGCGGGACGCACCAGTGGTTGGCCGCGACCCAGTCCGTGTTCGGGAGATCGACGTCGTGACCGAGGATGCGATGGCATGGCGTGTCGTACACCTTTCCCGTCGATCGTTCGATCGGATCGAAGACGACGTACTTGTAGTAGCCGGAAGTCATACCGGGTGGAAGCTCGACGCGATTCGGGTGAACAGGATCAAGGTGCTCCTGCGCCACGCCATTCTTCCAGGCGACGATCTCGTCCAGTCGGTCGACCGCCACCACGCCGAGGGCGGCCGTGAACTCGTTCATGCGGAAGTTGAGGCCCTGCGAGGCAAACTCGGGTTTCCCGTAATTGCGGTAGTCGCGCGCTTGTTCGAGCGCGTCGGAATGCCTCGAGACGAGCATTCCGCCCTCGCCCGTCGAGATCGTTTTCGTCGGGGCGAACGACCAGACGCCTATGTCGCCCCAGCTTCCCGCCCGCCGTCCGTTCCAGTCAGCGCCGTGCGCGTGAGCGCAGTCTTCGATCAGGAAGATGTCCCGCTCGCGGCAGATCTCCGCGATTGCGTCGGCTTCGAATGCAAGGTGACCGCCGATGTGGACGAGGAAGGCGGCTTTCGGACGGTGACGGTCGACCTTCCGTTCGAAGTCCGCGGCTGACATACAGAGGTCCTCCCTGTTGCAGTCGACGAACTCGACGCGGGCCCCCGCGCGGAGAATCGCGAGCGGCGTCCCCATGAACGTGTTGGAGGGGCAGAGGACCGTTGCTCCCATCACGCCCGCGAACTCGAGCGCCGCGAGCGCCGCTCCGGTCCAGCTCGAGAAGGCGACGGCGTCGAGACCGTTCCACGACGACCAGGCCGATTCGAACGCTTGCACGAGCGGCCCTTCCGACCACTGCTCCGCGTCGAGCGCCTGATCCCAGAGCGCGTGCAGCCGAATACGATCGCGATGGTCGAACCCGATCGCGAAGCGGTTGAAGTCCCAGATGCGGTTCAGCGCGGCCAACGGAGGCGGAACGTACTGTGCCGGGCCTTCCCGTGCGGCACCTAGCTCGCCAAAAACGCTACTTGCAGGGAAAGTTCATCGCCTCGGAACGCTCCAGACAGAAATCGAACCACGCGGCCGCTTCCGGGGAATCGGCTCCGGGTCCGCCAGCGGGAGCGCCCCCGGCAGGAATCGAACTTGCGCACGCGGCGACCTCAGCCGGCCGAGGTGCGGTACGTTCCGGGGCGATGGCCGACATGGCCGGACAAGTGGCCCTCGTGACGGGCGGTGTGAGAGGTATCGGCCTCGCTATCTGCGAGCGGCTGATCCAGAGAGGCGTGCTCGTGACGGCGGGCTACTCGCGCAACGAACAGGCCGCGAACGACTTCCTGAAGGCGCACGAAAGCCGGGGGGCCAGCGTCGGGAAGGGGAACATCGCCCACCCTCCGGACTGCGAGCGGGTCATCAAAGAGATTGTCGAGGAACACGGCCGGCTCGACATCGTCGTCAACAATGCCGGCATCACGGTCGATCGCACCGTGCGCAAGATGACGGGCGAGGAGTGGGCGCACGTGATCGACGTGAACCTGAACGGCGCCTTTTACATGTCCAGCGCGGCGCTGGAACAGATGATCGACCAGGGCTACGGGCGCATCATCAACATCAGCTCCGTGATCGGCGAGACCGGCAACATCGGGCAGGCGAACTACGCGGCCGCGAAGTCGGGCCTCTTCGGGCTGACGATGAGCCTCGCTCTCGAGAGCGCGAACAAGGGGATCACGGTCAACTGCGTTGCTCCGGGGTTCATCGCCACTGAGATGGTCGCGGCCTTACCGGAGAACGTCCTCGACAAGGTGATCGCACAGATCCCGGCCCGCCGGCTCGGCGAGCCGGACGAGGTTGCCCGCGTCGTCGAGTTCCTCGTCGATCCCGACTCCAGCTACATTACCGGCGCGGTGTTTTCGATCAACGGCGGCTTGAACATGTGAGAGTGCCGCTGCGGAGAGATCTGCTTCCTCCGCGAAAGAAACACCGCCCTCCGATTTCTATGTCTTCAGACCCCGCCCGCCTTCCCACGCCTGAGCCCTCGCCCGCGACGCGGACGACGATCGCCGGACTCTCGGGGCTCGTGGGATCGCACCTCGGCTACACGGGCTGGCGCCTGATCACGCAGGAACAGGTCAACCGCTTTGCCGAGGCGACCTGGGACGACCAGTGGATCCACGTCGACGTCGAGCGCGCGAGGGCGGGCCCCTTCGGTGGGACGATCGTCCACGGCTTCCTCACGCTTTCGCTCGCCCCTGTTCTGCTCGACGAACTGCTGCACGTGGAGGACGCCTCACGCACGATCAACTACGGCCTCGACAGGGTCCGCTTCCCCGCGACCGTGCCGGTTGGCTCTCGCGTCCGCCTCGGGGCAGAGCTGAGCTCGCTCGAGCAGGTAACCGGCGGCGTCCAAGCAGCGCTTGCGCTCACGTTCGAGCTCGAGGGCAGCGCCAAGCCCTGCTGCGTCGGCGCCCTCCTGCTGCGCTTCGTCCTAGACTGAGTGCCCGCGCGGCTCGTGTACAACTGACTGAATGACGACCGTCACTGACGAGCGCGTCGCCGCCGCCAACGGGGCGGCAGAGGCGCTCGAGCCCGAGGCGGGGCTCCTCGACTCGGCCGATCCGGTCGCGTTCGGGCGGACGCTCGCGCGGGTCGGCGCCGGCGTCGCAAGCCATCCTCTCGAAGCCGGGCTCTCCGGGCTGCGCTATCTGAGCGACCTCGCCGTCGCCGGCTCTGTCACGTTCGCACGAGCCCTGGGCGCCGACTGCGAGGGGCCATTCTCACCGGCGCCCAAGGACAGCCGGTTCGACGACCTCGCCTGGCAGAGCAACCCGGCCTACTACGGCCTGCTCCAGGGTTACCTCGCCTGGACGCGCTTCGCGGACGACCTCGTCGCCGTCGCCGGGCTCGACGAACGCGAGACCCGCAAGGCGGAGTTCGCGATGCGAATGGTCGTGGACGCCCTCGCCCCGAGCAACTTCCTCTTGGGCAACCCGGCCGCGCTCAAGAAGGCATTCGACACGGGCGGAGCGAGCCTCGTGCGTGGAATGCGCAACTTCCTCGAGGACGTGCGCTCGAACGAGGGTTTCCCGCGGCAGGTAGACCTCACGCCTTTCGAGGTCGGGGAGAATCTGGCGGCGACGCCGGGCAAGGTCGTGTTCCGCAACGACCTGATGGAGCTGATCCAGTACGAGCCGCAGACCGAGACCGTGTTCGAGACGCCGCTGCTCCTGAGCCCGCCCTGGATCAACAAGTACTACATCATGGACTTGGCGCCGGGCCGGAGCTTTGTCGAGTGGGCGGTCACGCACGGGCACACTGTCTTCGCGATCAGCTACCGGAACCCGGATGCGACGCTGCGGGACGTCGCGCTCGATGACTACCTACTCCAGGGGCCGCGCATCGCGCTCGACGTCATCAGCGACGTCACCGGCGCGTCGCAGACGAACGTTGTCGGCCTCTGCCTCGGGGGGACGCTGACCGCGATGCTGCTCGCCTACCTGAGCGATCAGGGCGACGATCGCGTCCACTCGGCCACCTTGCTGAACACGCTCGTCGACTTCGACGAGCCCGGCCAGCTCGGCGTGTTCACCGATCCCGAGACAATTGCCGGGCTCGAGCAGCGGATGGCAGAGAGGGGCTACCTCGACGGGGCAGAGATGGCGCGCACCTTCGACCTGCTCCGCGCGAACGATCTGATCTGGAACTACGTAGCCAGCAACTGGCTGATGGGCGAGGACCCGCCCGCGTTCGACATCCTCGCCTGGAACTCCGACAGCACCCGCCTGCCGGCGGCGATGCACTCCTTCTATCTCCGGTCGTGCTACGTGGAGAACGCCCTCGCCCAGGGCGAGCTGGAGCTCGCCGGCACTCGGCTGCGGCTCGAGGACGTGACCACCGACGCCTACGTGCTCGCGGCGAAGGAAGACCACATCGCCCCCTGGCGCTCGAGCTACCGGACGACGCAGCTACTGCGCGCCAGCAAGGTCCGCTTCGTGCTCAGCTCCTCGGGGCACATCGCGGGAATCGTCAATCCGCCGAATCCGAAGTCGCGTTATTGGACGCGCGACGAGCACCCGCTGGATCCAGATGACTGGGTTGCGAGCGCCGCGGAGCACGAGGGCTCGTGGTGGGAGGACTGGGCCGCGTGGATCGAGACCCGGGCCGGAGAGCGGCAAGCGCCGCCGCAGCTCGGGAGCAAGTCGTATCCGGTGGTCGCCAACGCTCCGGGCACATATGTGCACGGCAAGTGAGGAACAAGCTAAGTAAGCACTTGCGTGCTATAGTTAACGTGATCCACCGACTAGGAGGAACCGTTATGCCTACAACCACCACCACAGATGAGGCGATTCAGAAGACGCAGGAGCACATGCTGAACGCCGTTCGCCAGAGCCAGGAGGCAATCGTCAAGGCCGTCAGCGTCTGGAGCGAGGCCGTCTCCAAGGCCGTGCCGGAGCTGCCTGCGAAACCGTTCGCCAAGGAGCTGCCGACACCGGCGGAGCTCATCGAGACGAGCTTCCAGTTCGCCGAGCGGCTCCTTGCCGCGCAGCACGAGTTCGCAAAAGACGTGCTCGCCGCAGCGGCGCCGGTCATGAAGAAGACCGCGGCCGGCAACGGCTCGGGGAGCGCTTCGAAGGCTTCCTAGCTTCGCTGGGCCGGCGCCCGCAGCGGCGGGCGCCGGTTCGCGAACCCGGGCTGCAACATGGCCGATGACGCGTGGCGGGCGCAGATTGACGCGCTCGGGAACTTCATCCATTCCCAGCGCAAGCTGGCGCAACTCTCACTGCGCGAGCTCGCCGATCTGACGAACGTCTCGAACGCCTACCTGAGTCAGGTCGAGCGCGGACTGCACGAGCCGTCCGTCCGCGTGCTGAAGTCGATCGCAACCGCACTCGACCTCTCTGCGGAGACGCTACTCGAGCACGCAGGCCTCCTCGGCGAGGAGCGATCGACCGAGCCGGCCGGGGGCCCAACCGCCACGGAGGCTGCGATCCGGGCCGACCGGACGCTCTCCGAGAGCCAGAAGGAGGCGTTGCTCGCTGTCTTCAGGAGCTATTCGCGGGAACCTGGCGATACGTGACCGCCCGCCCCTGCTCAGCGGCATCCCAGCCATGCTTGTGAATTCAGTCCGCGGCGGCCAAGCCGCGAGCGCGCGTCGGTAAGCCCGATCGGTAGCGTGCACGGCCTGACAGGCTTTCATCCCCTCGAGGGCGTCCGGGTGCTCGATCTGACGAGCTCGCTCGCCGGCCCGTACTGCACGCAGATCCTCGCGGCCCTCGGTGCCGATGTTGTCAAGGTCGAGCATCCGGGCCACGGCGACGAGGCGCGCGCGTGGGGGCCGGCGTTCGCCGCCGGCGGGAGCGTGATGTTCTTCGCGGCCAACGCCGGCAAGCGCTCGCTCGCTCTCGACCTGTCCACACCGGCAGGCCGGGAGGCGCTATTGCGCCTGGCCGAGGGCTCGGCCGTGTTCGTCCAAAGCCTTCGCCCGGGTGCCGCGGAGCGGCTCGGCCTCGGTCCGGCCGATCTGCATGCGCGCAACGACCGGTTGATCTACTGCTCGATCGGCGCCTTCGGCCGCCGCGGCCCGCTCGCCGGTCACCCCGGCTATGACCCGCTGATGCAGGCCGCGGGCGGGATCATGAGCGTGACCGGCGAGCCGGGCGGGGCCCGCGTCCGGGTGGGGACATCGCTGATCGACCTAGGCACCGCGGTCTGGACAGCGCTCGCCGTGCTGGCCGCCCTCATGGAGGGCCGCGGCCGCGTCCTCGACCTGTCCCTCTACGAGACGACGCTCGCTCTGCTCCCCTACCAGCTGACGAACTACCTGGCGACAGGCGAGATCGCCGGCCGCGAGGGGTCGGCGTTCGCGCTCATCGCGCCGTACCAGGTGTTTCGCACGCGGGACGGCGAGCTGATGGTCGTCGCGGGGAACGACCGCCTCTTTCGCGCACTGTGTGACGTCGTCGGGCTCCCAAGCCTTGCCGACGACGCGCGCTTTGCGACGAACCCGCTCCGCGTTGCGAACCGGGGCCAGCTGATCCCATCGCTCGAGCAGCGTTTCGAGGTTGAAGGCTCGGCGGTGTGGCTGGAGCGGCTGCGCGAGGCCGGGGTGCCGGCCACCCCTGTCCAGGATGTGGCCGAGGTTGCCGAGAGCGAGCAGACGCAGGCGCTGGGGATCCTTCAAGAGCTCGCTGGATTTCGGACGGTCGCTCTGCCGCTGTCCGCCGACGGCGAACGTGTCGAGTACAGATCGCCACCGCCCCGGCTCGGCGAGCACTCGGCCCAGATTCTCGCCGAGGTCGGCTACTCCGATGCGGACATCACCGAGCTCGCGGCAGTCGGCGTGACGCGGCTCGAGGGCCCGAGGCCGGTCACGTAGGGCCTACGCCGCGCGGGTCGGGCTCAGAGCCCGAGGCCGACCCTCGTCCGCTGTGCCTGCGCCGCCTGCCGGAAGCCAAGCATCCCCACGGGCCGCTCGCCCTCGACGACCGGCAGGTGGTGGATGCCGTGCTCGGCCATGAGCCATAGCGCCGCTTCGACCGACGTCTCGGCCGAGACGGCGAGAGGCTCCGCGGTCATCCATTCGCGTACGCGTCCCTCGCTCGGATGTACGCGGCCGGCGAAGGCACGCAGCAGATCGCGCGAGGTGAGGATCCCGACCAGGCGTCCGGAGACGGCCACCGCCGCCGAGCCGACGTCGTCGGCTCGCATCTTCTCGGCGACCTGGCCAAGCGTGTCCTCAGGCTCGACCACGAGCGCGGGCGACATCACCTCGCGGACACAACGCTCGTCGCCTGCAGCGTCGACGTCGAGGAGCGTGGACTGGGGGCGCGCGGTGTCCAGCTCGACCTCGACGGCGACGGCCGGTTCGGCCGGCGCCTCGGCTGGAGTATCCACGCCGGCGCCGAGGAAGGGAGCCAGGTAACGGCCGACGATCTTGGCCGGCGGCCACCACAACGGCTCCGGGCTGACCAACGAGGCGTCGCCGGCGCCGCCGGTGAGCTCGTGACGCAGGAAGCGCGGCTGCCGTCCGGTCATAAGCAGCCCGCGGAGCACGGGCCGGAAAGGCTGCGGCGTCAGGTCGGCGCCGGCGGCTGCGGCGATGAAGGCGGCTGCCGCCCCCGCCTGCTGAGCGGCGATTCCGCCCTGCTTGACCGGGAAGCTGGTGATGTCGCCGGCGGCGTAGACGTCCACGAGGCCGCGAACGCGGCCGTGCTCGTCAACAGGGATGAAGCCCTCGAGTGTCTGCGGCAGACCCTCGAGGCGCGAGCCGCGCAGGCGCGGCAGAGCGACGACGCGGTCGGCAGGCAGACGACCCTCAGGAATAAGGCGCAGCTCCCCGTCGACGACCTCGGCCGGGTGCGCGCCCGTGCGCACGGCTATCTGGCGCTCATCGAGTAGCTCACGAACCGCCGCGCTCGCGGCGTGGCCGAACAGCCCCAGCGGCTCGTGCTCCGGCGTGACCAGGGTGATCTCGACGCTTTCGATCTCCCGTGCTCGGACGTAGGCGGCGGTCATCAGCGCGAGCTCGTAGATGGGCAGCGACCAGACCGCGCCGCTCGGCACGACGAAGGCGACTCGCCGCACCGCGCCGTCGACGATCTCGGCGAGCAGGCCGCGCATCTTGTCGACGTCGGCTGGGCCGCGGAAGGTCAGCGCGCCGGGCACGGCAGTGGTCGGGACTGCCCCGCAGGCGATCAACAAAGCGTCGTAAGGCACTTCGCCTACCGAGGTGAGCGCCTCGCGCCGCGTGGCGTCGACGCCCACGAAAGTCCCGAGCGAGAAGGTGGCACCGGCCGCCGAGGCGAGCTCGGCCAGCTCGAAGTGCCGCGCCTCACCGAGCACGAACGGCTGAGTGACTGAGAGCGGTTGGTACCAGAAGTGCGGGTCCGGGCCGATGAGCTCAACGCTGACCCGCTCCTGGGCCAGCGCGCGAAGGGCCAGGGCGGCCTCGAGCGCGGCCACGCCGCCCCCGGCGATGAGAACTCGCGTCTGATCGGCTCGCTTGTTCATGGCTCGGCTCCGCCCTCAGTCTCGCGAGCACCCGCGGCCCGTCCATCGGTGAACTCCTGCGGCGTCACGCTCGTGTGATCGACGGCTTGTGTCACGTAGCCGTTCGTCAGCGTTCGCAGCGGTCTGAGGAAGGCGACCACCCGCCGGACCTTACTTTGACTTACATCCCGGAGACGGGTCGTTGCCTGCCTAAGGCAACGCTAGTGGCGCCGCTTACGAACTGCAATCTCACGGCACCGGCATCTCTGACCACTTCCCCCAACAGGGAAGCGGGAGTGCCCCCGGCAAGAATCGAACTTGCGCACGCGGTTTAAGAACTAGCGTGCTGAAACCTATTTGCAGGCAGAACGTCGTCTCGGACCGGGGTGCGCGCCAGCGACTGCCGCCAGTCCGCTAGACGAGGTGCTCACCGAAGCTCATTCGGGGCTACGGCTCCGCTGCTGCTGCCGAACGCCGCTCGCTCGAGCATCTCGTTGATAGCTCGTCGAAGCTCAACTCGCGGCTTTAGTCTCCGCCGGCAGACCGGACTTGATTAGCGGGGTCCCGGACGAGATTGTTGCGCCAGACGACCTGATCGTCGGCGCAAGACTCGATGACCGCACCCGAGCGAAAGGACTGTCCATGATCAATGAAGCGAACACTGGCTTCATGCTCCTCGCAGCGAGTCTGGTGATGCTGATGACGCCAGGGCTCGCGTTCTTCTATGGCGGGCTGGTCGGACGGTCGAACACCCTCACGATCATGATCCAGAGCTTCGCCTCGATGGGGATCACGACCGTGCTTTGGTGGCTGGTCGGCTACTCGCTCTGCTTCAGTGGGGGCGCCGACGGGATCTACGGCAACTTCCATTTTGCGTTCCTGCGGCACGTCGGCCCGTTCTCGATGTATGCGCCGTCGGGGATCCCGCTGGTGGTGTTGATCGCCTACCAGATGATGTTCGCGATCATCACGCCCGCGCTGATCACGGGCGCGTTCACGAACCGCGTCACGTTCAAGGCCTTTCTGATCTTCCTCGTCGTCTGGCAGCTGTTCGTCTACTACCCGTTCGTGCACATGCTCTGGGGCGGAGGCCTGTTGGCCCACTGGGGTGCCCGTGATTTCGCGGGCGGGATCGTCGTCCACGCCTCGGCCGGCTTCGCGGCCCTCGCGTCGGTGCTGTACGTCGGCAGGCGCAAGTTCTTCGACATGCCGCACAACATCCCGTTCATCGCGCTCGGCACCGGGCTGCTCTGGTTCGGCTGGTACGGGTTCAACGCCGGCAGCGAGCTGAAGGTCGACCACATCACCGCGCTCGCCTTCCTGAACACCGACCTGTCCGCGTCCTTCGCGGCGACCACCTGGCTGTTCGTGGAGTGGTGGCACGCGAAGAAGCCCCACTTCGTCGGCCTCCTCACCGGCGCGGTCGCAGGGCTGGCGACCATCACACCGGCCGCCGGCTACGTGCCGATCTACGCGTCCGTCGTGATCGGCATTGTCTCGGGGGCGGTCTGCTACTACGCGATCCAGCTCAAGAACCGGCTGCGCTGGGACGACGCGCTCGACGTCTGGGGTGTCCACGGAGTCGGCGGCCTGCTCGGAATCGTCATGCTCGGCGTCTTCGCCAGCAGGGCGATCAACCCGGCGGGCGGCACGGGCCTGATCCACGGTGCCGGCAGCTTCTTCGGAAAGCAGGTCGCAGCTGGGGTGGGGTGCTCCCTCTACGCCTTCGCGTTCACCTACGCGATGCTGAAGGTGATCGACCTGGTCACCCCGGTGCGGGTCGGCGAGGAGGCCGAGCGCGGCCTCGACGCGGCGATGCACGGCGAGAGCGCCTACGAGTTCGACGAGGAGCTGCCCAGGCCGGAAAGCGCGGCGCCAGCGTTGTAGCCCAGTCCGCGCAAAACCTCGCCCCCGCAACGCCGCCAGCCCCGCCCTTAAGTTCGTTTACGGGCGTGAGTGGACGCGAACTCTTGCGCGAGCAGCGAGAGCGCAACTCGTACAAAGGGAACGCTTACCGAGGCGCTGCTTGTTGGAGCTCTGCGAGTCGCGTCTGTGCGCGCTGCGTCGAGACGAGGTTGCCCTTGCGCTGGTAGCGCGCGAGCGCCTGCTCGAGCGCTGCGGCTGCCTCGTCGGGCTTCCCGGTGAGTATGAGCACCTCGGCGAGGTCGGCGTACACATTTCCCTGGCTGTCGAGCATGTCGGTCTCATCGCAGATCGTGACCGCCTCACGGGCGAGCCGCTCCGCTTCGGCGTGCTCGCCACGGCGCGCGAGCACCTTGGCGTTGACCTGCCGCCAGAGCATCTCTTTCTGGGCGTTGTCGCTCGCGCCGAGCACCGCCGCGCGGTCGGCCCAGGCGGCGGCCTCGTCGAACCGGTCAAGCGCGTAGAGCGCCTGCGCCAGGTTCCCGGCCGCGGCCGGCAGGTTGCTCTGTTCCCCGAGCTCCTCGTATAGCCTCCACCCCTCTGCTCCGAGCTCGGCTGCGGCGGCGGGGTCTCCTGCCCAAAGCTCGACCCACACGGACTCAAAGGCGGTGATGTTCGCGAGCAGGACCCCCGCGCCGCGCTCCGCGAGCTCCGCGCGCTCTTCGGCCAGAATCGTGCGCGCCTCGTCGAAGTGACCGAGCATGGCCAGCGTCCCGGCCCTGTAGGCACGGAGGAAGTGGTCCCGCCCTGCTGGTGGCTCGTTCTCGTCGAGCCACGCGAGCAGTTCCGACAGGGGTGTGGAGCCGAAGAAGCGAAGGGCGGCGCGCGAGCCCAAGGATCCAGACGGGACGTGGCCCGCCTGCTGAGCGTGGGCGACGGCCTGCTCGTAGGCCTCCAGCGTTGCGTCCGTCTGCGCGCGCATGGACGCCACCTGCGCGGACGCCGAGTAGGCGATGTAAAGAGCCAGGTCGTCGCCGGCGGCCTGGAACACGGGCAAGGCTTGCTCGACGAGCGTGGCCAGCTTCTCCGTCGCGCCCTCCGGCTTGAGGTCGACGCGGATGATGCCCGCTTGGATCCTCCCGCAGAGCTCGCCGACACGATCGCCTGCTGCCGCGGCCCGCTCGGCTAGGGCATCTGCGCGCCGGAGCGCATCGTCGGCCCTGCCTGTCCAGTACAGGGCGTCGCCGAGCTCGGTTTCGAGGGCGAGGTCGAGCTCGGCCGGGGGCACGAGCGCGGCGGCTCGCTCGAACAGGCTCACGGCGGCGCCATAGTCCTGTCGGCGGGCCGCGCGGTGGCCGCCGGTCGTCAGGCGCCGCCGTGCCGCGGCGGCCAGGGTGCCGTCGTCGGGCGTCCCGAGCTCCTCTCGGTAGCCGCAGGCTCGTTCGAGGTGGTAGCCGAGGAGCTCGTCCAATTCGACCAGCTCGGTACCGTGCTTCTCCAGCCATGATGCGAAACGCTCGTGGAGGTCAGCCCTGGTCGCTTTCGGCAGCGCATGGTATGCCGCATCGCGAAGCAGAACGTGGTGGAAGCGGAAGCCGTCCTCCCCGGCGAGCTGCGGCTTGTTGGGGCTGATCAGCTTCTTGCGAACCAGCGCGGCCAGACGCGGCGTCACCTGAGTCTCCTCGGGTGAGAGCGCCTGGACGGCGCCGCGGTGGAAGATCTCGCCCTCGATCGCGCCCCACTCGAGCACGCTCCGCTCGGCCGTCTCGAGCTGATCCAGACGCGCCGCGAGCAGCGCCCGCAGGGTGGGCGGAACGACCACCTCGCCCTCCGCCTCTTGGGCCATCGCCAGCATCTCCTCGATGAAGAGCGGGTTGCCGCCCGCCGCCCGAGTGATCTTCTGGCGCAGCTCCCCGGGGATGCGCTCCGCGATGAGCTCCTCGACGTCTTCGTCGCCCAGGGGCTCGAGCCGGAGCGTCACCGGCCAGGCGGGGCGGCGCTCGGTGAGCTCCGGCCGCGCCATGCAGAGCAGCAGGATCGATGCGCCCGAGGAGAGGAGCGCGACGTGCTCGATCAGGTCGAGGAAGGTCTCCTCGCCCCAATGGGTGTCGTCGAATACGAGCACGAGCGGCCGCTTCGCCGAGGCTTGCTCCAGCGTCTTGCGGAAGGCCCAGGCGATCTCCTCCGCGGACGTCGCCGCCTCCGTCTGCCCGAGCAGAGAGCGGATCGCGAGGGCGGCGGCCTCGTCCGCAGGCACCACGTCGAGCTGCCTCAGCACCTCGACGACCGGCCAGTACGTGATCCCCTCGCCGTAGGGGAGGCAGCGGCCGCG
>JBGOSR010000045.1:0-13481 GCA_041476065.1 Gaiellaceae bacterium | reverse complement strand
TTCTCCCGGGGCAATCGTGCTCACCCAAAAGCGCCTGCTCACGGTGCAGACCGGCGAGGCGCTCGGTCTGGGCGCGCGAGGATCGGTCAAGGAGGTCCTGAGCGCGGTGCCGGTCTCGGAGGTCGACTCGATCAAGGTCAAGCGCCTGCTCCTCGGCTACGTGGTCACGCTCAAGGTACGAGGCTCGGAGTTCAAGTTGGAGGCCAACGCAGCCGCCGGCGCAAAGCCCTTGGCCGAGGCGTTCGAGCGGGCGAAGATCGAAGCGTGAGCCACCCCGCCTGACGCTCTTCGATCGCCGATCAGGTCGGGCAGGCTCGCGAGCGAGTCCACCCTTCTCCTAGTCGCCGAGCAGGCAATAGCCCACGCCCCAGACGTTCTGGACATAGGTCGGATGCCCGGGCCGCGCGAGCCGGCGGCGCAAGCGCGACGCGTGTGAGTCGAGCGTCCGCGTGCGGCCGTGCGAGCGGAAACCCCACACATCGCGGAGCAGCTCGTCCTTCGTGAAAACCCGGTGCGGATCGCTCGCCAGGGCCAACAGCAGCTCGTACTCCTTGCTCGGAAGCACGACGCGCTCGCCGGCGACCGTGACGCGCCTCGTCGGGCGATCGATCTCGATCGCCCCCGCCTCGAGGCGCTCCGCCTTCGCGGGGCCCACCCGCCGCAGGACGGCGCGGATGCGCGCAACCAGCTCGTCGTAGTGGAAGGGCCTGTCGAGGTAGTCGTCGCAACCGCGGTCGAATGCCCGTACGCGGTCAACCGGATCCGACTCCGCGGCTCCGAGCAGGATCACAGGCACCTCGCGGTCCCATGAGCGCCCCGGCTCGCCTTCGCGAAGCCGCCGGCAGAGCTCGAGGCCCTCCGGATCGCCGATCAGCACGAGGTCGGGACGAGATTGCTCGACGAGATCGAGCGCCTCTCCATTCTCGGCCTCGACGACGTCGAACCCGTCCTGGCGCAGGTGCCGCTCGAGGAAGCTCCGTGTCGCCTCCTCCGGCTCGGTCAGCAGGAGCGCGCCCGACATCTCGACGACGCTAGCGCCGGTCCGCCCTCACCGCCAGATGTCCTTTCTCGCGACTCTGTGCCGAAGATTCGACAGTGCTCCCTAATGGCCACGCCCGGCAAGCCGATCGAGAGGCCCACGAGCCCGATCAGCGCTTTCATCACAGCCTCCCCGAGCGGAAGACCCCCCACATCAGCCAGAGCCCGAGCACCCCGGCGACGAAGAACCCGAAGGCCGAGACGACGTTCAGCCCGAGCACCTTCGGCCCGGAGGTGGCGAACACGCCGATCATGCTCGAGCCGATCAGTCCTGCGGCGACGACGAACGCGATGATCAGCCGGTTGAACGCGACGTCGATCTTGTGCATGAACTCGTCGAGCCCCTTGTGCACGAAGCCGACCTCGATCTGCCCGTCGCGCATCTGCTCGAGGACGTCGTGCACTTGGTACGGGTACTCCGCGAACACGGAGGCGAGCTTCACCGACTCGCGCCGTGCCCGCGAGAGCACTCGCTGCGGCGTGTAGCGGCCGAGCAGGAGGCTCCGCGCATACGGCCTCGCGACCTCGAAGACGTTGAAGTCGGGATACAGCTCGATGCCGACCGACGCGAGGGTTGCGATCGCCTTGTCGAGGATGATGAAGCGCGTCGGAAGGCGGAGATTGAGCGAGTAGATGACCCCGAAGACCTCGCGGATCACCTGCTGCGGGTCGATCTCGGCCAGACTCGCGCCGTAGTACCGGTAGTAGAGGTCGTGGATCGCTTGCAGGAACTCCTCCTCGCGCTCCTTCGGGTAGCGCACCCCGAGGTCGGCGAACCGCTTCGGCAGCGCGTCGACGTTCTCGTTCGCAACGTCGATGAAGAGACGCGTCGCCCTCGAGACGTCGTCCTCGGTGAGCTTCCCGGCCAGGCCGAAGTCGACGAGACCGATCAGGTCGGGCCGGATGACGATGATGTTCGCCGGGTGCGGGTCGCCGTGAAAGAACCCTTCCCGGAAGATCATGGTCATCCAGGCCTCGGCGATCACTTCGGCGAGGCGCTTGCGTTCCTCCAGCGAGTAGCCCGCCTCGTCGATGTCGGCCAGCTGGCGGCCTTCGACGAACTCGAGCGTCAAGACGCGCGAGCGGGTGTACGTCCAGTAGACGCGGGGGACTCGGACATGCGGGTGACCGACGAAGTTGCGATGGAGGGTCTCGGCATTGCGCCCTTCACTCCTGTAGTCGAGCTCCTGGCGGATCGCCCGGGCAAACTCGTCCACGAGCTCGTGCACGTCGACGAAGTCGAGAGCCCGGACGCGCTCCTTGACGATTCTGGAAGCCTGGTAGAGGAGACCCAGGTCGGCGTCTATCTGCGCCGGGGCGCCGGGGCGCTGCACCTTGACGGCGACGACGTGGCCGTTCGGGAGCACGGCGCGATGAACCTGTCCGATCGAGGCGGCGGCCAACGGCTCGCGGTCGAACTCGACGAAGAGGCGCTCGATCGGCTGGCCCAGCTCCTCGCGGACGACGCGCTCGACCTCTTCGTACCGGAACGGGCGCACGTCGTCCTGGAGCCCGCGCAGCTCGGCGATGATGTCCGGCGGCAGGACGTCGGGCCGCATCGAGAGCAGCTGGCCGAACTTGACGAAGGTCGGGCCGAGCTCGTCGAGGAGCTCGCGGAGGTGCTGACCGCGCTGCGACGTCGCTCCCTCGACGATCCCTGCGCCGTTCCTCCGGCCGGGCAGGAGGTCGGTCAGGCGGTGGCGCTCGAAGAAGTAGCCGAAGCCATGCCGGACGGCGACCTGGGCGATCTCGGTCAGCCGGCCGAGGTTACGAGTCTTCGGCGGCGCTTGAGCCATGACCCAAAGTGTTCCACGCGGAGGCGGGAAGCCCTATTCGGAGGCGACACGATAGAAAGGAGCCGGCAACGGGCCCGTCTGGAGCACGAGCGCGAGATCCTTCGCTCCGCCGATCGAGCCGATGCCCGTGATCTGCGCGCCGCTGTTGCCCGAGATGCCGTGCGGGGTGTCCTCGTAGCTGATCGTCGGCGCGGCCACGATTTCCCTGTCAATGACGATCGTGAATTGCTGAAACGCATTCGGTGGAGCACCTCCGATCCTGTTGTGAACGACCCGGCCGCGCTCGGCGAGCTTGAGAGTGAGGTCCGTGAACTTCTTGGCACCTGTGCTCGTGAACCGCAAGGAGATGATCGGCTCGCCCGTCTGTGGATCGATGTCCTGCCGGATGCTGCCGGCGGCGAAGTCCGCGTTCGTCAACTCGGGTACAGGGTGAGTTTGGTTGCCCGGCTCATAGCGAAAGAGGTAGTAGTACGCCTGCAAGGGCTTCCCGGGAACCCCGGGGCAATAGCGAGCGCCGGGGCCGCAGCCGAGGACCGCGCTGTGCTTCTTGAGGTGCAAGCGGCTCCTCGACGGACGAGGAAATCCCTGAGCATCGATCGTAGGTCTGAGCAAGTCTCCCTGGAGATCAAAGACCTCGATCCTTCCCTCTCGAAGCAGGACGGACACGGCCAATTCGACATTTCCCCGCGGCAGCGTGGCGACGAGCTCCCGATCCCGGAGCGCAACCGTTGCGCCCTTTAGCCCGAGCTTCTCGATCCGCGCCTGCATGACTCCTCTCGCACGGTCGAGCTGAGCTCGGCTGAGTGCAGCGTTCGAACGGAAGATGACGCGCCTAAAGGCGCCCTCCGGGTGACCGCCGCACGAGCCAAAGGCGAGAACCAGCACCACGGTCACGGCGAGCGCACCGAAGCGCATGCCTAGTGAGCCGACCGCGGAGCCTCGGAAGAAGGTTCGTCCTCGACCAGCCGCAAGCGATGCTCTAGCTGGGCGACACGGAGCTCCAGCTCTTCGAAGTCGGCGCGGGAAACCAGGCCGAGCTGCTTGAAGAGCCCCTCGAGCCCGGCGCCGGCACGCTCGCCCGCGCGGACGGCCTCTCCCCGCCAGCGGCGAGTCGTCTGCTCGATCAGCTCACGCGCCTCATCGCGGCGCATCCCGCCCGCCTTCGCGAGCTCGTCGGCTAGTGCGTCCGCGCGGTCCGCGGTCATCGCGACGGCGCCAAGCGCCGCGAGCCCGAACCGTTCGACGAGCTCGTAGACCGGACTGTTGCTGCTGCTATCGGCGGCCATGCGGCTTCGCGCGACGCCGCTGCCGCCGGCGCTCGCGCTTCGACTTGGCTGAGCCGCTAGGTGCCGGATCGGGCGTCAACCCATCCAGCAGGCCAGGCGCGGGCTGCGCGGCCGCGGCCTTCTTTGATGCCTCGAGAGTCATCGTCCCGGTGCTCACCGCAGGCCCGCCGATCGGAGACCGCGGACGCCGCCGTGCCGGACTGCCTCCGTCCGGCCCCGGCTCCTCGTCCAGCCCCTCGTGGTCGAGGCCGATCTTCGTCGCGTACTCAGGCTCGCGCTCCTTCAGGATCGTCAGCAGCGGCGCTGCGATGAAGATCGACGAGTACGCGCCCGACGTGATCCCGATCAGCAGCGCGAAAGCGAAGTCCTTGAGCGTGGCGCCGCCGAAGAAGAGCAGCGATGCCACCGGCAGCAGCGTGATGAACGTCGTCGCGAGGGAGCGCCTGATCGTCTCCCAGAGCGAGAGGTTCGTGATCGACGCGAACGAGGCGCGCCGCATCAGCGGCACGTTCTCGCGGATGCGGTCGAAGATGATGATCGTGTCGTAGATCGAGTACCCGAGCACGGTCAGGACCGCGGCGACCGTTGCCGTCGACACCTCCCTCCCGGTCAGCGAGTAGACGCCGACGGTGATCACGATGTCGTGGATGAGAGCCCCGATCACCGGGATCGCGTACTTGAGGTCGAACCTGATCGCCAGGTACAGGACGATCAGCAGGAGCGAGAAGATGATCGCGAGAATCGCGGAGCGCGCGATCTGCCGGCCGAAGCTCTCCGAGACGTTCTTCGACCCGTAATGCGTCGCCTGGAACTTGCTCTCGATCCCGGACCGAAGCGTCGTGCTGAGCGCGGGGCTCAGCGACCTCGTCCGGATCTGGAAGCTTTTGTATCCACCGCCGCTCTGCGGCCCTCGCCCCTGGATGATCGCCTTGTTGAAGCTCGAGTCGATCTGCTGTGCGTCGCTGCGGACGCTGTCGACGAGCTGTGGCGTGGGCGTGTTGAACGTCACCTGCGTGCCGCCCTTGAAGTCGATGCCGAAGTTCAGCCCGCGCACGCCCAGGGAGACGACTGCGACCACGACCACGACGCCCGAGATCGCGAACCAGACGTAGCGCCGGCGCATGAAGTCGATCTGCATCCAGCGGCCGCGCTGCTGTCCGGCCGCCCCCATGAACCGCGGGTTGTCGAACCAGCGGAAACCGGCAAGCAGGCCGAGCATGGCGCGTGTCGCGGCCACCGCCGTGATCAAGGAGATCGCGGTTCCGATCAGGAGCATGAGGGCGAAGCCCTTGACGCCTGCGGTCGCGACGAGGAACAGGACGAGCGCCGTGATCGCGGTCACGACGTTCGCGTCGATGATCGTATGGAAGCCCTTGGAGTACCCGGCGGAGATCCCGGCCCGCACGGATTTGCCCGCGCGGACCTCCTCTTTGATGCGTTCGAAGATGACCACGTTCGCGTCTGCCGCGACTCCGATCGTGAGGATCAGGCCGGCGAAGCCCGGCAGGGTGAGCGTGACGCCGAAGAGGAGCACCGCGGCGTAGAGGAATGCCACGTAGATCCCGAGGCCGATGACCGCGACGAGGCCGAGGAAGCGGTAGAAGAGGAGCAGGAAGAGAGCGACCACGAGCAGGCCGCCGATCGCTGCCTTCTTCGCCTGCTGGAGCGAGTCCTTGCCGAGCGTCGCGGAGATGTCCGTGCGCTCGATCGTCACGTAGTTGACCGGCAGGGCGCCCGTCTGGAGCACGAGCGCGAGGTCCTTCGCCTCGTTGATCGAGCCGATGCCCGTGATCTGCGCGCCGCTGTTGCCGGGGATGCCGTCCGGATTGTCCTTGTAGCTGATCGTCGGCGCGGAGCGGATCTCGCGGTCCAGGACGATCGCAAACTGCTGGAAGGCGCTCTCGTCGGCGCCGCCGATCCTGTTGTGAACGATGCGGCCGCGCTCAGCGAGGAGCCGCGTGATGTCGTGGAACTTCTTGCCGCCGCTATTCGTGAACTGCATGAGCACGATCGGCTCGTTCGTCGTCGTGTCGAAGTCCTGCCGCGTCCCCTTCAGCTTCAGGTCGGAGCCCGTCATCTCGGGGATCGGCAGCTTGTTGTGCAGCGTGTTCTGCGGGTCGTACTTGAAGAGGTAGTAGTAGGTGCGGTCGGGCGCGTTGGGCACGCCTGGGCAATACCGCTCGGCCTTGCCGCACGTGATGACGACGTTGTTCTCCGGGACCGACAGGACCTGGGTGTCTTTGGGGAGCTCGTCCTTCTTGAGGTGTCCCCTCTTCTGCGCCGTCTTGACGTAGTTCGACGAGAAGAGCTCGGCACGGGTCGAAACGGGGCCGACGACGAGCTTGTGCGCTACCTGCTTGCCCTGCGTGATGTTCCGAATGAGGTAGACCTGCCGCGGCGTTCCCTTCTTCGCCGCTGCCTGCTGCGTCGAAAGGAGCTGGAACAACGACGTCTGCGCGATCGGGAAACCCTGTACGTCGAGAGAAGCCTGCGGGACGAGATCGCCCTGGAGGTCGTAGAGCTCGAGCTTGGCGGTCTTGCCGATCAGCTCCGCGGCGCGCTCCTGGTTGTGGACCCCGGGGAGCTCGATGACGATCTGGTCTGAGCCCTGGGTGCGGATCTCGGGCTCGGAGACGCCGATCGCGTCGACGCGTTGACGCATGATCTCGACCGAACGGGAGAGGTCGGACTTCCCGAAAGGCTGGCCTTTGTCGGGCTTCGCCTTCAGCACGACCTCGAGGCCGCCCTGGAGGTCGAGGCCGAGCGTCGGCTTCTTGTGAATCGGCGTGCCGGGGACCGCAAGCAGGATCACGCCGAGGAGGGCCACGGAGATGAGGCCCATCAGGATGAGGTGAGAGCGCCGTTCGGCCACTGTGCTCTGCCTTAGGGTAGCGAGGTCTCCGGGCTTTCTGTCGCTTCCGGGTCGGGCTCGGTTCGGGCTGTGACGGCGTTCTTGGCGAAGCGTACGCGCGTCTCCGGCGCGATCTCGAGCACGACGTGACCCTCACCCACCTCGCGGACGAACCCGAAGAGGCCGCCGACCGTCATCACCTCGTCGCCTTCCTTGAGCTCGCCGAGCAGCATGCTTTGGCGCTGCCGGCGCCGCCGCTGCGGCAGCACGATCAGCACCCAGAAGACGGCGATCATTCCGGCGAGCAAGATGAGCGGGGTCACACAGCCTCCATTGTCAGACGGTCGAGCGTCTCGGCCTTGAATGTTGCCAGCTTGCCGTTCTCGATCGCGGCACGCGCTCCTGCGGTGAGCTGCAGCAGGAAGCGGACGTTGTGCACCGTGAGCAGCCGCAGGCCGAGCAGCTCCTGCTGGTTGACGAGGTGCCTGATGTACGCGCGGGTGAACCTGGAGCAGGCCGGGCAGTCGCAGCGCTCGTCGAGCGGGGATTCATCGCGGGCAAAGCGGGCGTTCTTGAGGTTGAGGCGGCCGGTCGAGGTGAGCGCGGTCCCGGTCCGCCCCATTCTCGTCGGGAGGACGCAATCGAACATGTCGACGCCACGCTCGATCACCTCGAGGATTCCCTCCGGGTCCCCGATGCCCATGAAGTAGCGCGGCTTCTCGGCGGGCAGGAGCGGGGCTGCGTCGGCGACGGCCTCGAACATCGGGTCGCGGGCCTCCCCCACGCTGAGCCCGCCGAGCGCGTGGCCGTCGAAGTCGAGCTCGACGATCTCTCCGATCGAGCGGCGCCGAAGCTCGAGGTCGGTGGCGCCCTGCGCGATCCCGAACAGGAGCTGGCCGGGCGCTCGGGGAGCCTGCCGCTGCCGGGAGGCCCATAGCGTCGTCAGGCGCACCGCTTCGGCCAGGTCGCTGCGAGCGCCGCCGGCCGGCGCGCAGACGTCGAAGCACATGGCGATGTCCGAGCCAAGCTTCGCCTGGATCTCTGCGACGACCTCCGGCGTGAAACGCGCCTCGTCTCCGTCGTAGACGGAGCGGAACGTGACGCCGTCCTCGTCGACCTTCGAGATCGTGTCCCGAAGCGAGAAGACCTGGAAGCCGCCCGAGTCGGTGAGGATCGGCCCGTCCCAGCCCATGAAGCGGTGCAGGCCGCCGAGCTCGGCGATCAGGTCCGCCCCGGGTCGAAACGACAGGTGGTACGTGTTGCAGAGCACGATCTCCGCGCCGAGTGCGCGCACTTCGTCCGGGTCGAGCATCTTCACCGTCGCCTTTGTCCCGACGGGCATGAAGGCCGGCGTCCGGAGCTCTCCGTGCGCTGTCTGCAAGACGCCTGCGCGCGCCTCGCCGTCGGTGGCCTCGACGCTGAAGCTCACAGGATCAGCATCGCGTCGCCGAAGGAGTAGAAGCGGTACCGCTCCGCGATCGCGAGCTCGTAGAGCCGGCGCGTCTCCTCCACGCCCGCGAAGGCCATGACGAGGGCGAGGAGCGTCGAGCCCGGCAGGTGGAAGTTCGTGAGCAGCGCATCGGTGCGCCGGAACGCGAAGCCCGGCGTGATGAAGAGCTCGGTGCGGCCCGCTAGCGGCGCCCCCGCAGCGAGCGACTCCAGCACGCGCACCGTCGTCGTCCCCACCGCGAGCACGCGCTCCGCGGCGCGGATGCGCTCCCAGGCCTCGTGCCCGACCTCGTAGCGCTCGCTGTGGATCGCATGGTCGGCCAGGTCCTCCACGCTCACCGGACGGAAGGTGTCGAGCCCGACGTGGAGGGTCACGCGCTCGACGTCGAGGCCCGCGAGCAGCTCCGGCGTGAAGTGGAGGCCGGCTGTGGGCGCGGCGGCCGAGCCCTCGCGGTCGGCGTACACCGTTTGATAGCGCTCGGGATCGGCAAGCGGCTCGGTGATGTACGGCGGCAACGGGGCCTCGCCGTGGGGCTCCCCGTCGAGCCGCAGGCGCCAGCGGCCTTCCCCCAGGTGCTCGAGGAGCTCGACGGGGCCGAGGCGCTGGCCGGGTTTCAGCCGCCGTGTCGGGCGCGCAAGGGCCTCCCACTCCCCGTTGCCGTTCAGGGGCTCGAGCAGTAGCACCTCCGCGTCACCGCCGCCGGGCCGTTCCAGACGAAGCCGCGCCGGAACGACTCGGGTGTCGTTGACGACGACGAGCTCGTCCGCCAGCTCCTCGGGGAGATCGCGAAAACGCCGATGCCGGACTTCGCCGCTCGTCCGCTGCACCACAAGCAGTCTCGACTCGTCGCGCCGAGGCGCCGGGTGCTGCGCGATCAGCTCCGGAGGCAACGCGTACTCCAGCTCGAGTCGCTTCATCCGGCCCGAACGCTAGCGTTCCCGCCCATGGACGAAGCTGCGATGGCACGCGCAAGAGAACGGCTGGAGGATGCGGCGAACGGACGCACCGCCCAGGGCGACGTCGACGCGGCGCTCGAGCGGGCACGGGCGCAGGTCGAGGCGCTCGCGGAGCTCGCGGCGCAGCTCGAGACGACGCTCCCGGGACGGGTCGAAGACGCAGTCCGCGAGGGCGTCCGGAGCGAGGCGGCCCCGGTCGGCCGGCAGCTCGCTGAGGTACGCGGTCTCGCCGGCCAGACGATCCGCCGCCTGGAAGGCCTCGAGAACGACCTCCTGGCCGAGCGGCATGCCCGCGTGGACGACCTGGCGTTGCTCGTCGACCTCATCTCCTCGGGCTGGAACGGCGTCGACCAGCGCCTCGCCCGAATGGAGCGCAAGCTCGAGGGCAACGGGGGCGCCGAGGTCTACCGCATCGAGGAGCGCAAGGCCGGCTAGCGGGTCGCCGCGAGGATCGCGGCAGCGGTGACAGCCCAGAGGATGACCGCGGCCACGATCGGCCGGTCCGTGAGCAGGACGTTCTCCGGCTCCTCGCCGAGGTCG
Source organism: Gaiellaceae bacterium (assembly GCA_041476065.1). Lineage (GTDB taxonomy): Bacteria > Actinomycetota > Thermoleophilia > Gaiellales > Gaiellaceae > VAXT01. The sequence continues at coordinate 3,564 of JBGOSR010000045.1, read as the reverse complement.
TCGCGATGCACGAGCAGCAGGTAGCGGAAGAGGCCGAAGACGACGAATGGGATCGTCGCCATCAGCGCGGGTGAGTGGGCGGTCAGCGTGTAGATCGCATAGGCCGCGATCGTGCAGGCGACGGTGACCGCGATCAACTGGTCGACGAGCGCGAGCGAATAGCCCTCGAGAACCGGGCGGCTCGACCCCGCCTGCGCGAGCTCGCTGCGCCGCTTGGCGAGCGCCAGGAAGAGGGCCAGGAGGGCCGTCACCAGCAGGAGCCACGACGAGATGTGAACGTGCACGGCCGCAGCCCCGGCGGCCGACCGGAGAACGAACAGCGCAGCGATCGTGAAGACGTCGACCAGGACGAAGTGCTTCAGGCCGAGGCTGTACGCACCCTGCAGGGCGACGAACAGTGCCAGGAACCCGACGGACGCCAGGCCGAGTGGCGCCACGAGCGCGAAGGCGATCAACGCGAGCCCGCCGGCGAGCGCGAGGGCGCCGCGCGAAGAGAGCTCGCCCCTCGCAATCGGGCGGAAACGCTTGCTCGGATGCAGCCGATCGTGCTCGGCGTCCCGCACGTCGTTCACGAGGTACGCCGCGCTCGACGCGGCACAGTACGCGACAAACGCGGCGGAGGCCTCGAGCCAGCGGATCGGATCTCCCACCTTCGCGGCGAAGACGAGCCCGGCGAACAGGAGGAGGTTCTTCGACCATTGCCGCGGGCGCGGCGCCGCGAGCAAGGCATGCAGCCGCGAGCGCCTGGCGGGCAGCGGGAGGATCTCTGCTGGGGCTTGCATTGCCACGGCTAGACGATCTGCGCGGGTAGCACCAGCTCGAAGCGGCTGCCTCGGCCGAGCTCGCTGTCGAGCTCGATCCGGCCCCCGAGTGCAAGCGCGAGCTCGCGCGCGATCGCGAGACCCAGCCCCGTGCCCTTGCCGTCGTGCGTCCAGAACGGCCGGAAGATGCGCTCCTGGTCCTCCGGGCCGATTCCGGGCCCGGTGTCCTCGACCGCCACGTGGATGAGCCCGTTCTCGGCGCTCAAGCGCAGGTCGACGCGTCCTCCGTCCGGCGTCCAGCGGAAGGCGTTCGCAAGCAGGTTCGAGATGATCTGCAGGACGCGATCGCCGTCCGAGATGATCATCGCCTCGGCTGAGACCTCCTGCGAGTAGACGATGTTGCGCTGCTTGGCCTCCTCGCCGAACGATGCGTACGCCTGGTCGACGAGCCTCGCCATGTCTACCTCCTCACGCAGCACGGTGAACCGGCGCGTGTCGAGCTTCGCGAGGTCGAGGACGTCGCCGACGAGCCGCTCGAGCCGACCTGCTTCGACGGCGATCACGTCGAGCGAAGCGTCCCGAGCCTCCGGGTCCTCTGCGAGCCCCTCGCGGAGTGCTTCGACGTGGCCGCGGATCGCCGTCAGTGGCGTCCGCAACTCGTGGGAAACGGTCATCAGAAAGTTCCGCTCGAGCTCTTCCGCCTCCGACAGCCGAGAGGCCATCCGGCGGAACGATTCGGCGAGATCAGCGATCTCGTCTCGGCCGACCGCCTCCGGAACGACCACGTCGTACCGCCCTTCGGCCACCTCGTCGGCAGCCTTCGCCAGTCGCCGCACGGGCCTCGTGATCCGCCCGGACAGGTACCACGCGAGCGCCATGGTGACGATCACGCCCGCCAAGAGGGCGAGCGCGAGCCGCTCGAGCAGCGTCACGAGCCGGTCGCGCAACTCGGTCTGAGCCGTCGCGACAACGAGCGCGCCGAACGGCGGACCTCCCTTCTCGAGATAGAACGGATGCGCGACGGCGAGAAACGTCCGCTTCTCGCCGGGCGGGACGAATTGGAACTCGAGCACCTTCCCTTGCTGGATCGCATTCCAGTCGACGGCGCTCTTCGAGAGCGGCCTGAGGCCCGAGCCCTGGCCGGAGAACGGCGGCTCGCCGACGTAGAAGAGCCGGTTGCCGCTCGCGCGCTCGAGCTTGCCCGCGGCGAAGAATGGCGGCGCTGTGCCTTTCTCCTGAGACCTCACCGCCTGCTCCGCGTAGAGCTGGGTCAATCCGGCAGCTTCCCGGCGCAGCTCCCGCCGCGCCTGGTCCTGCGTGTAGTTCTGGAAGAGCCCGAAGGCGATCGCCGCCGCGACGATCCCGGTCAGCGCAATCCCGGCGAGGAAGAGCGCCGGCAGCCGAAAGCGCAGCGAGTGGAACATGCCCGTAGTTAAGCCGTAGCGGCGGTCTCCCTCGCGGGCGAGACCTTGTAGCCGACGCCCCAGACTGTGACGACCGGCGACGCCTCGCCGAGCTTGCGGCGAAGCTGGCGGACGTGGACGTCCACGGTGCGCGTGTCTCCCGCGAAGGTGTAGCCCCAGACGCGCTCGAGCAGCTGATCGCGGGTCAGCACGAGGCCGCGGTGGTCGAGCAGCTCCCAGAGCAGGTCGAACTCTTTGGGCGCGAGCTTGATCTCCTCGTCGCCCACCTTCGCCTCGCGGCGGCCGGCATCGATGCTCAGGTCGCCGTGCCGAATGACCGCGCTCGCCACATCTTTCCGGTCCGGGGTCGACCGGCGGAGGATCGACTTCACGCGCGCCACGAGCTCACGCGGGTTGAACGGCTTCGTGAGGTAGTCGTCAGCTCCGACCTCGAGGCCGATGATCTTGTCGACGTCCTCGTCGCGCGCCGTGAGCATCAGGATCGGGACATCTGAGCGGCGGCGCAGCCGACGGCAGACCTCGATCCCGTCGATGTCGGGCAGCATCAGGTCGAGGACGATCAGCGACGGCTGATGCCCCTCGGCTTTCGACAGCGCATCCTCTCCGGTTTCGGCGACGTGCACGTCGTAGCCCGCGTTCTTGAGGTACAGCGAGACGAACGATGCGATAGAGGCTTCGTCCTCGACCACGAGCACTGTCTGCGGCGTGTTCAAGAGCATGGCCTCCAGAATGCCAGAGAGGTCAGCTAGCCCGTCGGCGGCTGACTGGAAAGGTCGAACGCGGTGGGGTCGTCGGGCAGGGAGTGGTACGGCTCGTCGTTCAGCGACCAGACCCCGTCGTAGAAGATGTTCGCCTGGACACTCCCGGCTCCGTCGATCATCCCCCGCCCGCGGCCGATCGCGCTCATGAAGATGGCACGACCATCGAGGCGGACGGTGTACTGGGAGCCGATCAGGCGGAAGCGAACGTTGCGCCCCTGGTAGACGACGGTCTTGTCGTTCTTGTAGACCGTCTTGGCGGCCCCGTAGACGACCGGCCGTTTCGAGTCGTACGGATTCGGGTCGGTAATCGCGATCTTGCCGCGCAGGCGGCCGGTGATGGATCCGCGCACGTTCAACTGGACGATTCCCCGGCCCTCGCGGATCGAGAGCGTGCCGTTCGCCACCGGCGGCGGTGCGGGTTTCTTCGCAAACGCCGTCGCAGGCAAGACGAGCACGAGCAGGAATGGGACCAGCAGTTTCTGCATCTGCAGGTCAAGTATGCGCCTCGACCTTGTTGCCGGAATGAACGAGATGTAAGGAATCCGTTAGGGGCACTAGTGGGTAGTGGGTCAGTCTGAAATCTCGGCCACTTGACAGGTAGTGGGTTGGTTTGAAGTC
>JBGOSR010000044.1:0-13743 GCA_041476065.1 Gaiellaceae bacterium | reverse complement strand
TTCGTCGATCTCGACGGGATGGACGGCCTCATCCACATCTCCGAGCTTTCCTGGAGCCACGTCAACCATCCGTCGGAGGTGCTCGAGATCGGCCAGGACGTGCAGGTCAAGGTGCTCGACATCGACCGCGACCGCCAGCGGATCTCGCTCGGGCTCAAGCAGACCCAGTCCGATCCGTGGCAGCAGGTCGTCGAGGCCTACAACGAGGAGGACGTCGTCCAGGGCAAGGTGACGAAGGTCGTCACGTTCGGCGCCTTCGTCGAGATCATGCCCGGCGTCGAAGGCCTCGTGCACATCTCCGAGCTCGCGCAGCACCACGTCGAAAACCCGCGCGAGGTCGTCTCGCAGGGCGACGTCGTCAACGTGAAGATCATCGAGGTGGACGCCGACCGCCGTCGCCTCTCGCTCTCGCTCAAGCGGGTCGAGGACGCCGATGAGGTGCAGCCGCGGGCCGACGGCGAGCCGCTGGAAACTCCCGCGCCGCCTCGCCTCGATCTCTCCGAGGAGGTCTTTCCAGAGGACGGCGGAGAGCCCGTGGAGGAGCGAACCGGTGAGGAGGCGACGGATGAGGCTCTTGTCGAAACCCCGGTCGCCGAGAATGAGCCCGAGGCTCCCGCCGAAGAATCGGAGCCCGAGGCTCCCGAGCCCGAGCCCGAGGCTCCGGTCGCCGAGCCCGAGCCCGAGGCTCCGGTCGCCGAGCCCGAGCCCGAGGCTTCGGTCGCCGAGCCCGAGCCGGAGGCTGCGGTGGCCGAGCCCGAGCCCGAGGAGCCGGCGGGCGCGGAAACCGACGCGAGCATCGAGGCCGACGCGGTCGACCCGACGCATCAGGGCCCCGGCGACTCCGAGGGGCACACGCCCTACGCGCCGGACGAACCGGAAACCAAGCCTGAATAAGGTGCCGCTCGCGGTCGCCGTCACCGGCGGCGTCGGAGCGGGGAAGAGCGAAGCGCTGGCCGCATTCGCCCGCCACGGTGCCGCGACGATCTCGAGCGACGAGGTCGTGCACGAGCTCTACGAAGAGAAGGATGTGCAGGCCGCTCTCCGAGACCGCTTCGGAACGAGCGACCGGCAGGCCATAAGCAAGCAAGTCGTCGCCGATCACGAGGCGCTGCTCTGGCTCGAAGCGCTCTTGCACCCGCTCGTGCTGGCCCGAACGGAGGCCTGGCGCGAGGAGCTTGGGCACTTGCCGGAACCCCCGACCCTCACGGCCAACGAGGTGCCTCTGCTCTACGAGGCCGGGGCGGAAGGACGTTTCGACGCGATCGTCGCTATCACCGCGCCGCGCGAGCTGCGCGTCGAGCGTGCCGGGCCGCGAGTCGACGAGCGGGAGAGGCGGCTGCTCCCTGACGCGGAGAAGATCGAGCGTGCCGACTTCGCCTACGTCAACGACGGATCGCTCGAGGAGCTCGACGCGTTCGTTGCCGCTGTCGTGCGTACGCTGACCGGCGCATGAGGCGGCTCGCGGCCAGCACGCTCATGATCGTCGCCGTCGCGGCGGGATTTGTCTACCTGCGCTCAGGGGAGCCGGCGTGGTTCCAGCGGCTCCGCTACCCGTTGCGCTATGAGCAGATCGTCCGCGGTCACGCCCGCAACTACCGGCTCGACCCCGCGCTGCTCGCCGGGGTCATCTACCAGGAGAGCAAGTTCCAGGCTGACGCGAAGTCCAGCTCCGGCGCGATCGGGCTGATGCAGCTCCGGCCCGACACGGCGAAAGGGATCGCGATCCGCACCGGCGGCAGCCGCTTTCAGACCTCCGACCTCTACAACCCCGAGATCAACGTCCGCTACGGCTCCTGGTATCTCCGGCACCTGCTCGACAAGTACGGGGACGAGCGGACCGCGCTAGCCGCCTACAACGCGGGGCAGCGGAACGTCGACACGTGGCGGGAAGAGGGCAAGGGGATCCAGTTCTCCGAGACGCGCGCGTACGTCGACCGCGTCGAGCATCTCAAGGACGTCTACCGCCGCGCGTACGGGCTCTAGGGGGCGAGCTCGGCGACCCGCGCTTCCGCGAGACGTACTCCGGCGTCGGCGCCCTTTGCGGCATAGAGCCGGGTGGCTTCCCGGGCTGCGGCGCTTGCCTCGTCGCGGCGGCCCGCCAGCTCCAGCACCTCGGCCAAGTCGAGCATCACCTCTGCCTGGCTCAGGAGCGAATCGGTCGGCGCAAGGATCTCGACAGCTGCCCGAACGAGGCGCTCGGCCTCGGCCGTCTCGCCTCGTCGCGCAAGGACCAGGGCCCTCACTGCGAGCGAAAGGCGCTGAGTCTCCACGTCATCCGCTCCTCCGGCCTCGGCGGCCTCGCGCGCAAGCTCCTCGGCCTCGTCGTAGGAGCCCTGCGCGTAGACGGCACGGGCCAGGTAGCCGAGGAGGGTGGAGTAGTAGCCCTTCTCTCCAGCTCGGCGAAGGATTTCGAGAGCTGGTCGCAGCACGCTTTCCGCGGCGTCGTAGTCCCGCGCCAGCCCCTCGAGCGCCGAGCTCATCATCGTCGTCCCCGCCGCTCTGGCGATCTCCATACCGAGCTCGATCTGCATCGCTCCGGCCTGTGCGAGGAGTACCCGCCCGCGGTCGAATTCGCCCCGGAAGCCGTACAGCAGGCCGAGCACCTGCGTGGCAACCGAGGCGAGCCCGGGCTCTGTCTCGGCCTCGGCAAGCATCTGTTTGCACAGGCGGATGCCGGCGTCCACAGGCGCCGGACCGAACCACTGGAGCCGGATGAGCCAGGTCAGCCCGTCCAGCTCGCCTTTCCGGTCGCCCGCGCGCCGTGCGTGCTCCGTTGACTGTCTCAGCGCTTGCTCCATGTCGGCGCCGCGGAGATCGAGTAGGTAACCGTGTGCGACCATGCGCCAGGCGACCGACAGGCTTTGGGCGTCTCCGAGCTTCTCGAGCTCGGGAATCGCGGTCCCCGTGAGCTCCCGGAACGAGGCGATGGCCTTCGGGTCGACGAGTGCTTGCAGCGATGCGCGCTCCAGCTCGGCGCGCAGCTCGAGCGCCCGATTCCCCAGGGCCCGCGAAGCTTCTACCGCCTCGGTGAAGCACCTCGCGGCATCGTCGAACTCTCCCTGCTCCTGGAGCGCAGCTCCGAGCTCCACCAAGAGGTCCGGCAGGCGAGGATCTCCTGGCGGCAGCAGCGCGTGCGCCCGGCCGAGCAGATTCGTCGTCGCCGGCCGGTCGCCGCGGACGAGCGCTCTGCGTCCGGCCGCTTCGAGATTCCCGGCGGCAAGTCTGCCCAGCTCGCGAACGGCGTTGTCGACCGGAGCAAGCTCCACTCGGTAGCCGTAGGCCTGCTCGAGGTGGTAGCCGAGGATCTCCTCGTATTCGACACGTCGGCTACCTACCGCGTGCTCGAGCCAGGCGGCAAATCTCTCGTGCAGCTCGGCACGCAGCTCCTTCGGCATCCCGTCGTAGGCGGCGTCTCGAATCAGCAAGTGCCGGAACCTGAACGCGTCCTCGCCGGGAAGCTCGGCCGCGTCCGGGCGCACGAGCTCCTTGCGAACGAGGGTCTGGAGATGGCCTCCGACGCTCTCGCGCGCGTCGGTTGGCGAGAGCTCGACGACGCCGCCGCGGTGGAACACCTTGCCCTCCACCGAGGCTCGCTCGATGACCGATCGCTCGCTCGCGCCCAGACGGTCGAGTCGCGCGGCGAGTAGCGCCTGGATCGTCGGCGGAACGGCGACCGACTCGAAGTCGCCTGCGGTAACCCAGTCGCCGTTCGAGCGTTCGAGGAGCCCGTCGTCGATCAGCATCGCAAGCATCTCCTCGACGAAGAGCGGGTTGCCTTCGGCAGCAGCCGTGATCCGGGCCCGCACGTCGTTGGCGAGGCCCGCTCGCCCGAGAAGGTTCTGCACGAGCTCGGCCGACTCGTCGTCGCTCAGCCGATCCAGCAAGACCGACGTCGCGTTGAACTTGCCGCCGCCCCAGCCGGGCCGGTCGTCGAGAAACTCCGGGCGCGCGAGGCAGATGAGCAGGATCGGCGCGTCGCGAGACCAGTCGGCCACGTGCTCGACGAGGTCGAGGAAAGTGGGCTGGCCCCACTGGAAGTCGTCGAAGACGACGACGAGTGGTCGCTCACGCGCTTGCGCCTCGAGCAGCTTACGCACGGCCCAGAACGTCTCCTCGGCGGGGCCCGCGCCTTCGGCGAGCCCGACCGCTGCCGAAACGCGCTTGGCGATCAACTCGGCGTTCTCGTCACCGGCGAGGCGGGCGGTGATCGCCGAGACGAGCTCCTCGCCGTAGAGCTTCCGCGTGACCTCGAGGAGCGGCCAGAATGTGATTCCCTCGCCGTAGGGCAGGCAACGGCCACCCACGATCGTCGCGTTGTCGCCGAGCCCTTTCAGGAACTCAGCGAGCAGACGTGATTTGCCCACGCCGGCCGCTCCGAGAACGGTGAACAAGTGGCACCCGCGCTCGGTGACCACGCGCTCGTATGCCTGTTCCAGCACCGTCCGCTCTCGACCACGGCCGACCATCGGCGAGTCGAGGCGACGAGCGCGACCTTCCGCTCCCGGCTCGATCGACAGCAACCGATACGCCTTGACCGGTTCGCCCTTGCCCTTCAGCTCGAGCGCCTCGACAGCTTCGACTTCGACCGCGTCGGGCACGAGCCTGTACGTCGTCTCCCCGAGGAGAATCTCGTTCGCGGGCGCGGCTTCCTCGAGGCGCTTCGCCACGTTGACCGCATCGCCCGTCGCGAATCGTTGGCCGCTGCTCGCGTCGCCCGCCACGACCTCGCCGGTGTTGACCCCTGTTCGCATCGCGATGCTGACGCCCCAGTCGCGCTCGAGCTCCTCGTTCAGCGCGGAGAGCCGTTCGCGCATCTCGGCCGCGGCGCGGACCGCGCGGACGGCGTCGTCCTCGTGCAGCACGGGGATTCCGAACACGGCCATGACCGCGTCGCCGATGAACTTCTCCACCGTCCCCTCGTGAGCCTCGACGACGGCCTGCATCTCGTCGAAGTAGCGACTCATGACCCGACGCAGCGATTCCGGGTCAAGCTGCTCGCCGAGCGCGGTCGAGCCGGTGACGTCCGAGAAGACGATGGTGACGGTCTTGCGCACGTCGCGCGCGGTCGGCGTCTCGGCCAGGACGGTGCCGCAGGACCCGCAGAACTTGAATCCCTCGGGGTTCTCCTGGCCGCACTGCGGGCAGGTCGGCATGTGCTGAGTCTAAGTTCGCGCTCTGAGTTCGCGCTCTGGATGTCACAAAGACACTTGACAGACAGCAGAATGATGTCATAATGACGGCATGGAGATGGCAAGGTTCGTTGAAGCGCTCGAGTCCGACCTCGCGGCCATCGTCGCGGTCGGGGACGAGCAGACGAGGGCGGCAGCCGAGCGGGTTCTGCAAGCGATTCGCGGCTCCGCGGGGCTTCGCCTTCTCGACGCACTCGGCGAAGCGGCAATGGAGCTCAACGCCCAACTGCAGTCCGGGCACGTCGAGGTGCGCCTCGCCGGGCAGGACCCGGCGCTCGTGTACGTCGGCGAAGAGGAAGCTCCTCCGGAGCCGGCGGCCGACGACGGGCTGACGGCTCGCATCACGCTCCGACTGCCCGAGACCCTCAAGGCCACGATCGAAGCCGCGGCATCCCGCGAGGGCGTCTCCGTGAACAGCTGGCTCGTGCGCGCGCTCTCGAAGGGCGCGGCCGGGCCGGTCCAGCGATCCGGCAAGAGGCTCCGGGGCTACGCCCAGAGCTGAGAAGGAGGGAGAGTCAGATGACCAAGTTCTATCCAATTCCGTTCGGCCACATCGAGGTGCGGGTCGACCGCCGTCCGTCGCGGCCGCCTCGCCCGAGGAAGAGCAGATGAGGCGCGAGACCTTCGAAACTCCGGGACCGCTGCACCTCAGCATCCGCGTCCCCTCGGGCCGAATCGACCTCGAAGTCGTCGAGGGTGCCGAGACCGTCGTGGAGCTCGAGGCGAATCCCGAGCTCGAGGAGGAAACACGTATCGACATGCGGCCGCGCGGCGAGGGCCAGGAAGTGGTCGTCGTCGTCGAGGAGCGCTGGGGGTTTCTCCGGCGAAGTCGCAACGACGTGCGGTTGCGGGTGACGCTGCCGGCGGAGGCCGACATCGAGGTCTCGACGGCCTCCGCCGACGTCGAAGGCCGCGGCCAGTTCGGCGCGCTCGACATCCAGTCGGCATCGGGCGACGTCGAGTTCGACCAGGTTCGCCGCGATGCGGAGGTCAACTCGGCGAGTGGTGATGTCAAGCTCTCGCGGGTCGAGGGCGCGATCACGGTCAACACCGCCTCCGGCGACCTCGAGGTCGGCCACCTCGGCGCCAACGGCAAGCTCCGAGCGGCTTCTGGCGACATCTCGATTGGCGAGGCCGACGCCTCGCTGAAGATCCAGACGGCCTCGGGCGATCTGGAGATCGGAAGCGTCCGCGAGGGTGAGGTCACTCTCCAGACGGCCTCGGGAGACATCTCCGTTGGCGTGAAGAAGGGCTCGAAGGTGTGGATTGACGCCCGCTCGATGAGCGGCGACACGAGCTCCGACCTCGACGTGAGCGAAACGCCCTCGGACGGTGAAGGGCCCCTCGTCGAGATCCGCGCCACGGCCATGAGCGGCGACATCACTGTCAGCCGGGCGCACTAGTCGATGAGCAGAGGGGAGATCCTCCGACACCGGCCGCTGCGGGCTCTGCTCGCGGCGGAGGTGATCTCGACCACGGGAGCGCAGATGACGTGGCTCGCGCTTCCGTGGTTCGTGCTGACGACGACCGGCTCTCCCGCTCGCATGACGTTCGTGATGATGGCGGAGCTCGCCGGGTTCGCCGCTGCCGGCCTGCCTACGGGGACGCTTGTCCAGAGGCTTGGGGCGCGCCGCTCGATGCTCGTCGCCGATTTCGTGCGTGCGCCGCTGATGATGCTCGTGCCGGTGCTGCATTGGACCGGTCACCTCTCGCTGGGGGCGCTCGTCCTGCTCGCGCTCCTGCTCGGCGTTCTCGGCGCACCGTATTTCACGGCGCAGAAGGTGATCGTCCCGGAGTTGCTCGGCGAGGACGAGGCGACGATCACGCAGGCGAACGGCCTCTTCCAGGGAGCGATCCGAGTGACGATGCTCCTCGGCCCGCCGATCGGGGGCGTGCTGATCGGATTGATGGGCTCGGCCAACGTTCTGGTCGTCGACGCCGCGACGTACGTCGTCTCGTTCCTGCTCGTCATGCTCTTCGTCCCATCGGGCGCCGCGACGCCCGAGGTCGACGATTCGCGCGGAATCCTTGCCGGGTTCCGCTTCCTCGTCCACGAGCCGCTGCTCCGCATCTGGATTCCGCTCTTCGTCGCGGGCGATGCGGGCTGGCAGGCGTTCTTCGCTGCTGTTCCCGTGCTCGTCGTCGAGCGCTTCGGAGCCGACGCCAAGGTTGCGGGCGCCCTCTTCGCGGCCTTCGGAGCGGGCGCGCTGAGCGGGAACATCCTCTCGTTCCGGTTCCTCACGGAGCGCGTGGACGGGCTGCGGCTGATCGCGCTCTCGGTGCCCTTGCAGGCCGCGCCGCTCTGGCTGCTGCCGCTCGACGTCGGGGCGCCCGTGCTCTTCGCCGCCGTCCTCGCCAGCGGCCTCGCGAACGGCATCTGCAACCCGTCGATCCATTCGATCTTCACGCTGCGGATGCCGCCTTCGATCCGTCCGAAGGCGATGGCTGCCGGAACCACGCTCTGGGGGCTCGGCATGCCGCTCGGGCTCGTCGCAGCCGGCCCGGTGCTGTCGGCTTTTGGCACGCGCCCAGTGCTGATCGGGTTCGCCGCGGTACAGAGTGTCTGCATGCTCGGTGTTGCCGCCGCTTCGCTGAACGCGCGTGGCCGGATGCAGCCCGCACTCGAGACCGCCTAGCTCTCGAGCGCGTTCGCCATCGCTGAGAGGTTTCGCACGAGCGCATGGTCCAAACCCCACACGCGGACGCGCGACCCGAGGGCCGCGCGTCAGTCAGGGGTGAGGAACCGTCTCAGCGCGTGTGATTTGCGACTGCGAAGCGGCGAGTCAGAGAGCTGCTGTTGCCGCGGATGTCCGTCGCGGTGACGACCAGGTCGTAAGCGCCGTCACGCAGAGTGCGTGTGTCGAACGCGGTGGGCGAGAGCTTGAACAGGTACGAGCCGGGCTGGCCCCACGAGTAGTGATGTCCAAACACGGACATGTTCTGGTACGTGCCGCGTGCATAGACCTGCCAGAAGCTACGGTCCGGCAAGCTGCCGCGGAAGTCCGCTGCGACCTGGCGGCCGAGCACGACTCTGCCGTTCCAGGACTTGATCTCCCAAGTCACGAGAGCGGGTGTCACGGGCAGTCCGCGCCAGGCCTCCGGTGCGTCCATCGTGGGGGCGTCCTCTGCGCCCGCGACGAGCAGGACGCGGCCGCGGAGCATGTTCGGCAGCCGGTCGCGACTCGTCTCGCTTCCGCGAAACGAGATCGACGTCACTCGGGGCGTTGTGTGGTCCGCGTAAGGACCGATGTGACCGGGGGCGAGGGGGTTCGTCGCCCGGTTGTTCTCGAGCTCGGTCAGGTGAACGTGACCGGATCCGCGGAGGATGTGCCCGATGACGGTCCGATACGCCTCGACGTGCGATCCGACCGCAACCGCGGCGCGGATGTGCCAGTACTCGAACGTGTGCCCGCCGCCGGACTCGACCTTGACCCATTCGCCGTTCACGTACGTCACCGTGCCGGAGACGACGGGATACACGGCCGTGCCATCGGGAGCCGCGATGTCGATTCCGCGGTGGAGCGAGAAGGAGCCACGGCCGGTCAGTGCGCCATGGAGAGTGGGGGCCGCCTTGAAGACCGTTCGCGGGTCGGCGAAGCTTCCTCGAACCGGATGCTGCACGTTGAACGGCTTGACAGGCCACTGATATGTCTCGCCGTTCGCCGCGCGGTCGCCGGTGCCGAGTGCTCGTGCCGGCCCGAGAGTCAGGGCCAGCGCCATTGTCGTAAGTGCAACTGCTGCCCACGAGATTCGACGTGGGGTGATGCCTGAGATGTGCATGTGATTGGTCATGGGACGAGGCTCGGGCGAGGCCCCAATCGCGCCCTCACCGCCCACTAACCGCTCGCTAACGCACTTATCGACGTCCGAGTAAAGTGCTGCTAACGACCCATGCTCGAGTTCCGGATCCTGGGTCCGCTGGAGGTATGGGATGGAGAGGAAGCTCTCCAGCTCGGCGGGCAGAGACAGCGTGCAGTCCTCGCGCTGTTGGCTCTCCACGCCGGCGAGGTCGTCCCAAGCGAGCGCCTGATCACCGAGCTTTGGGGTGAGAGCCCGCCCCGAACGGCGCCCACAGCGCTGCAGAACGCGGTCTCGCAGCTCCGCAAAGTCCTCGGCGCGGACGTGCTCGAGACCCGGGCTCCGGGATACGCGCTCCGGGTCGAGAGGGAGGCGATCGACGCACGCCGTTTCGAGCGGCTCCTGAACGAGGCAAAGGGAGAAGAGCCCGACCGGCGCGCGGGGCTCCTGCATGAGGCGCTACAGCTGTGGCGGGGGCCGCCCCTTGTGGACTTCGCATACGAGTCGTTCGCGCAGAACGAGGCGGCGCGGCTGGACGAGCTGAGGCTGACCGCTCTCGAAGAGCGCATCGAAGCCGAGCTCGAGCTTGGTCGCGCCGGCGATCTAGTCGGAGACCTCGAAGCCCTCGTGAGAGAGAACCCGCTGCGGGAGCGGCCCCGCGGACAGCTGATGCTCGCCCTCTACAGGTCGGGGCGACAGGCGGAAGCGCTCCAGGCCTACCAGGAAACCCGACGCGTGCTCGTTGACGAGCTTGGAATCGAGCCGACTCCCGCGCTTCAGCAGCTCCATGCGTCGATCCTCCGCCAGGAGTCGGCTCTCCAGCCGCAAGAGCTGGCTGAAGCGAGCGGCGATCGGGTCGGTGAGGTCGCTCGTGCGCTCCTGGCGGGACGGCTCGTGCCGGTCCTGGGGCCAGGGAGTTCTTCCGATGAAGGCGCGAATCTGGCGAACCGCCTTGCCGAAGCGTTCGACTGCCCGGAGGAGCACCGCGGCGACCTCAGCCGCGTCTCTCAGTACGTGGCGGTCACTCAGGGCGTGGGCCCGCTCTACGACGGACTGCACGAGCTGTTCGCCGAAGAGCTCGTTCCCGGGCCCGTCGAGCGATTTCTGGCCGGGCTGCCGGAAGTCGCGCGCGCCCGCGGCGTCGACCATCAGCTGCTCGTCACGACCGGCTACGGGGACGCTCTCGAGCGGGCGTTCGAGGAACGCGGGGAGGACGTCGACGTGGTCTCGTTCGTGGCACTCGGCCCGGATCAGGGCAAGTTCCTGCATCGCTCGCCCGATGGCTCCGAAACGGTCGTCTCGGTCCCGAACGCCTACTCGGAGCTCTCGCTCGCCGAGCGACCCGTGATCCTCAAGATCCACGGCGGGATCGATCCCGGGCCCGACCGGGGCCGGGAGAGCTTCGTCGTCAGTGAGGACGACTACATCGGCTACCTCGCACAGAGCGAGCTGGCGAACGTCTTGCCCGTGACTCTCGCCGCGAAGCTTCGTCGCAGCCATCTCCTCTTCATCGCCTACCCCGTCGTCGAGTGGAGCCTGCGCGTCTTCCTGCACCGCGTCTTCAACGACCAGGCGATCAGTTACCGCTCGTGGGCGGTGCTCCCGGGGGCGCAGCCGGTGCAGCACGAGTTCTGGCGGCAACGAGGCGTCGATCTCTTCGACATCGCACTCGACGACTTCGTCGCGGACCTCGAGCGGCGGGTTATGGAACAGGCGCCGGCGTGATCCCCGACGGCCCGTACAAGGGCCTCGTTCCGTTCGAGGACAACGAGCTCGACGCGATTCTGTTCTTCGGAAGGGAACGGGAGAGCGAGATCATTGCCGCGAACGTCCTCGCGGCACGTCTGACCGTCCTCTATGGGCCGAGCGGCGTGGGGAAGAGCTCGGTGCTTCGCGCTGGCGTGGCGCATCGACTTCGCCGGCAGGCGCGTGAGAACGTCGAGAACAGCGGACACCCGGAGTTCGCGGTTGTCGTCTTCGACGCGTGGAGCGACGACCCCGTCGGCAGCATCCGTGCTGCGGTTCGCGAGGGGCTGGCGGCGCAATTCGGGTCGGCGCTCCTGGACGAGCGGGAAGGCGAATCGCTTGCCGACACGCTCGGCCGCTGGACCGATGCCCTCGCCTGCGACCTCCTGCTCGTGCTCGACCAGGCCGAGGAGTACTTCCTCTACCACGCCGAGGAGGCCGGCTTCGCCCGTGAGCTGCCCGAGCTCGTCACGCGACCCGGCCTACGCGTCCGTGTCCTCCTGGCGCTCCGCGACGACGCGCTCGCGAAGCTTGACCGGTTCAAAGGACGCATCCCGAACCTCTTCGCCAACTACCTGCGGCTCGACCACCTGGACCGTGCCTCTGCGCGTGACGCGATCACCAAGCCTGTCGAGCGCTACAACGAAGCGTCCGGTCAAGCGATCGAGGTCGAGCCGGAGTTGATCGACGCAGTGCTCGACCAGACTGCGGCCGGCAAGGTCGACCTCGGCGAGGCAGGGCGCGGGCTCGCCGCGGGTGAGAGTCATGAGGGCCGCATCGAGGCGCCCTACCTCCAGCTCGTGCTCGAGCGGATCTGGGATGAGGAGCGTGGAGAGGGGTCGAGCCGTCTCCGTGCTGCGACTCTCGACCGACTCGGAGGCGCAGAGGCGATCGTCCGCGCGCATCTCCGCCGTGCGGTCGAGAAGCTCTCGGCCGAGGAGAAGGATCTCGCGGCAGACCTTTTCCGCTACCTCGTGACGCCTTCGGGCGCCAAGATCGCACACGGAGTCCGCGACCTCGCCGAGTACGCGTCGGTCGACGAGGAGCGCCTGCTGCCGGTGCTCTCGGCGCTCGGACGGGAACGGATCGTGCGACCGGTCGACGGAGCGGACGGGGACGGGGGCGGTCGCTACGAGATCTTCCACGACGTGCTCGGGGATGCGGTTCTCGCATGGCGGCGGGAGCGTGAGCTCGAACGAGAGCGGCGAGCCGCGACGCGTCGGCAGCGCCGACTCTTCGCTGTCGCAATAACTGCGCTCGCTGCGCTTGCGGCGATGACCGCGGTTGCCATCTACGCGTTCAGCGAGCGTGCCAATGCCCGGCAGGCAAGCCAGCACGCGCAGGCCCGCGCGCTCCTGGCCGAGGCCCTCCATCAGCTCGACATCGACCCGCAGCTGAGCCTTCTATTGGGCTTGAGAGCGGCCGGCATCGAGCGCACTCAACAGACTCAAGAAGTGCTGAGCCAGGCAATCGAGGCCTCCCGTATGCGGGACGTGCAAAGGGTCTCCGATGCCGCTCGGCCGGCGTTGCCGACCGGAAGCGCCGCACGCGTCCTGGCAAAGCTCGATCTTCCCCGGAGCGGGGTGGCGGCGGTCGCCTTCAGCCCGGACGGCAGGTTCGTTGTGACCGGTCACCGTGACCACACAGCTCGCCTATGGTCCGCGAGGACAGGGCGCCAACTGAGGGTGCTCACAGGCCACGTCGGCCAGGTCATCGCCGTCGCGTTCAGCCCAGACGGCAAGCTCGTGGCGACCGGGAGCTCCGACGGCCTCGGACGGCTGTGGAGCGCCAAGGATGGGTCCTTCCTCGGCCCCCTGCTCGGGCACACCGGCAGCCTCACCACCCTGGCGTTCAATCCGCGCAGCGATCTCGTGGCGACGGGGAGCCGCGACCGCACCATCCGTGTCTGGGAGACGAGCCTTGGGCACCCCGCCCTGGTGCTACGTGGCCACAGCGAGGGTATTACCCGCCTCATGTTCACGCGTGACGGGCGCCGCCTTGCGACAGTGAGCTTGGACGGAACCCGGCGCCTCTGGGATCCTGAGCCGGAACCCCGGATGCGCGTCGTTCCTGGCGCCAAGTCGCCTCGACGACCAACGCCAGTAGCCGAAGCGCGAGGCAAGCGTGCAACCGTGGAGGGCGACAAGGTGCTCCTCGAGGATTTGCGGACCGGGAAGGTGATCGAGCTCGTGGGCCATTCGAAGGCAATCACGTCGGTGCACTTCGACTCCTCAGGCGAGCGCCTTGTCACTTCGAGCGAGGATCGTGACGCCCGGATCTGGGACGCAGGCACTGGAGCCGCGCTGCACACTCTCCGCGGCCATTTCAACGTGGTCAACGATGCCGAGTTCAGCCCCGACGGCCGCTGGGTCGTCACTGCCGGGCCGATCTCGGCCGGCCTCTGGCGGTCGGACTCAGGCTCGATCCACACATACCTGCGCGACACCGATCGCCCCCTAGTGGCCAGGTTCGACGGCGACAGGCGGATCATGACTCTCGCTCGCGACGGCAAGGTTCGCGAGTGGTTCTGCGACTTCTGCGGAACCCTGGACCAGTTGGTCAGCCTCGCCAAGGCTCGACTTGCTCAAACGGGGCGCAGCTTCACTTCGGAAGAGCGCCAGCGCTTCCTGGGCCGCTGACCCCGAGCTAGCCTGTCCGCGTGGCTCCAGCCCCGTTCAAGACATCCGTTGCCTACGAGCCGACCGGCGACCAGCCGCAGGCGATTGCGCAGCTCTCCGAGAGCCTCAGGTCCGGCGCCCAGTACCAGAGCCTGCTCGGCGCCACGGGCACCGGCAAGACGGCGACCATCGCCTGGGTCATCGAGGAGCTCCAGCGCCCGGCGCTCGTGATCGCCCACAACAAGACGCTCGCCGCGCAGCTCTGCAACGAGTTCCGCGAGTTCTTCCCCGAGAACGCGGTCGAGTACTTCGTCTCCTACTACGACTATTACCAGCCCGAGGCGTACGTCCCACAGGCCGATCTCTACATCGAGAAGGACTCGTCCCGAAAC